>CAYWXW010000058.1:0-17103 GCA_964462265.1 uncultured Porticoccaceae bacterium
CATCAAATCCCGCGCCATGCGTTGTTGTTTAGGATAAATATAGCCCGTCGGTAATATCGCCAAACGCAACATCTCGGCTAACCAGCGCGCAATCGACTTGTCATCGGTATGTTTAAGCCCTGAGTATTGTTGGATAGCTGCGGTATTGGCCAGGTGCAGGGTAAACCCTGCGTCCATCAAATCATCCACCAGCCAATACCAGTTGAAGGTTGATTCGACCACTAATCCATCGAGCTGTGCCTGGAAAGGGCGCAGAGCTTCAAGGATGATCTCAATAGTATTATTCAACCGTTTTTGAAAAACGGTTTGGCCTGTATCGTCGAGGAGAACAACGACACAGTTATTTGAATGCAAATCAATTCCGCCATATAGTTTCATTGGAAATTCCTCTTGAAAGTGTTTTTGTGGGTGTTGTGGTGACCTCACTTTAGTACTTTCAAGTAGGGATTTTCCATATGATTATCAGGTCTTGCAATCAAGCATTTTTCTGTGGCAAGACACGTACTTAAGACACCTGTTCAAGCCTTTGAGTTTGCAATGAGCTTCTCGATAGGCGCAAGGGCATAGCACGGATATGAGCGTTAACAGCCTCGCAAAACCCTGATCAATATCATCATAGTATCGCCACCCCCCCACACTGGCTAAGCCCTGTACTAGGCTCCCCGGCCACAACACTGTGCTAAACTCACCATTCAGGTTTCAGACCTGAACACAAACGATTACTAACAAACTCCGAGCTCCGGGGCTCTAAGCACCACCAGCAATTTGAATTCGCAGGTGAGTATGAACCCGACGCCGTGAATGCTGGCTTTGCTTAATACGATTCGTGTTGGCAGGCAGACCATTCAGAGGGATAGCAGGGAAACCTTCTATCCTCCCGACATTGGAAAGGTGTTTGATATGTTACAAGACTACTTCGGGCGCGAGTTCCGTTACCTGCGCCTGTCTGTTACCGATGTTTGTAACTTCAGCTGCAATTATTGTCTGCCCGATGGCTATCAAGGGGATAGCGGTCGTGAGGGCGGTGGTTTTTTGCGCCTTGAAGAAATCCGTAATATCGCCGCTGCTTTTGCCCAGGCGGGAACCCGCAAGATTCGCATTACCGGGGGTGAGCCCTCGGTGCGTAGCGATTTGCCCGAGATTATTGCGGCTGTTAAACAAACGCCGGGTATTGAAAAGGTGGTGATCACCACTAATGGCTATAAGCTGCCGGAGCGTATTGAGAGCTGGGTTGATGCCGGTCTCGATGGCATCAACGTGAGCATCGACAGCCTTGACCCCTCGATATTTCAGGCGATTACCGGCCATCACCGTTTGCAGGAATTACTCGACGGTCTCGACCGTGCCGCTGAACTTGGCCTGAGTGCGATCAAAGTTAATGCGGTGATGATGCGCGGCTATAATGGTAATCAAATCGACCAGTTCCTCAATTGGGTGAAACACAAACCACTGACCCTGCGTTTTATTGAATTAATGCAGACCGGTGACAATGAGGCGTTTTATCAGAAAAATCATGTTTCTGGTGAGAGTGTTAAACAACGCTTGTTGAATGAGGGTTGGCAGCAAGTCCTGCAAGCCAAAGATGCAGGCCCGGCTGAGGAGTTTCATCACCCCGACTATCAGGGGCGCATTGGCCTGATCATGCCCTACAGCAAGGACTTTTGCGCCAGCTGTAATCGCTTGCGCATTAGTGCGATTGGCAAGCTACACCTCTGTTTGTTTTCCGACAAGGGTATTGAGCTGCGCCACCTGCTCCAGCGCGAAGATCAAAAAGACGAATTAATTGCCTACATGCAAAATCAATTAAATGACAAAAAAGTCAGTCATTATTTACAGGATGGCTACAGTGGCGGTACCACTCACCTGGCCATGCTCGGCGGTTAACAAATAGATACTAGATAAAGGAGATTAAGTGATGGCAAAGAATTATGCGGAAAACTTCCAGCCTTTGACGATCGCCGTATTAACGGTTTCCGACAGTCGCAATGAAGACACCGACACCTCGGGTAAACACCTGGTTGATAGCCTAAAAGCGGCGGGCCACCAGTTGGGCGAGAAAGTCATTCTCAAAGATGAGCTCTATCAAATCCGTGCATTGGTTGCCCGCTGGATAGCCTCTGACGATATACAGGTAGTGCTGATTACCGGTGGCACCGGCTTTACCGGGCGGGATTCCACACCCCAGGCCGTTCAGCCCTTGTTTGATGTGACCATCGATGGCTACGGTGAGTTGTTTCGCCAAATTTCCTATGAGGATATTGGCACGTCTACTGTGCAGTCACGGGCGCTGGCCGGCTTGTCCAATGGCACTCTGGTGTTCTGCATGCCCGGTTCAACCAATGCTTGTCGCACTGCCTGGGACGGCATTATTGCCCAGCAACTCGATGCCAGTCATCGGCCCTGTAATTTTGTTGCCCAGCTAAAAGCAACCAGCGGCGTTGATTGCGGTAGCCGCGAAGAGCTGGGTTAAGCGAGTTTTATTTGAAGTTATCGTTAAAATTAAAGTTAAAGTTATAGTTAAAATTAAAGGCAAGCTATGTCCCAATTAAGTCATGTTAATCAGGCCGGTGAAGCGGCCATGGTCGACGTCAGTGGCAAGGCGGTCACCACCCGTATCGCCGTGGCCGAAGGTTATGTGCACATGCGCGCTGAAACTCTCGCGCTAATTCAAGAGGGCGGCCATGCCAAAGGTGATGTGCTGGCCGTGGCGCGTATCGCCGGTATTCAAGGTGCCAAGCGCTGCCCTGAATTAATCCCTCTGTGTCACACTCTGTTGCTTTCTAAAGTACAGGTCGATTTTGAAATACAGCTTGAAAATAGGGCTATTCGCATCGAGGCACTGTGTAAGTTAGACGGCAAAACAGGTGTTGAAATGGAAGCGCTTACCGCTGTATCCGTTGCGGCGCTGACTTTGTTCGACATGTGTAAAGCCGTCGACCCCGGTATGACCATCGATGGTATTCGCGTATTGACAAAAGAGGGCGGCAAAACCGGCCCCTGGCAACGCAGTGATGACTGAGGCCGGTATGATAAAAATATTATTTTTTGCGCAGCTGCGTGAAATGCTCGAACTGGAGTCGCTGAACTTTGACTTGCCTGAAGCAATCAACGTTGCCCAGCTAAAAAAACAACTCGCGGCAAAAGGCGGCCGTTGGCAGTTAATGTTTGCCGAGCAGGAGGTGTTGGTCGCGGTTAATCAAATCATTTCTGACGATGACTGTATTTTAAAAGCGGGTGACGAAGTGGCTTTTTTCCCCCCTGTAACCGGTGGTTAACAGTCGATAGCCGCAAAGAATTGAAGGTAGTCCCTACATCCCGACACTATTGCTTATGATGAATTACCTTTTGTCACACTCGCCTGGAAGTATTTCCTGAGACTCGAGTAATTCTGACTCGAGTACTGTTGATGCGTTGCTATCAGCAGTCGCCAGGCAATCTTCTGGCGCTTCAATACCCAGGTGATACGCTGCAAACCCTGGCATGACAACCTGGTTAACAGCCATGCCAATAATCCGCCCAGCTATCGGCGAAGTGATCTCAGAGCTTTCATTGGTGATTGGGTCTGTCACAGTACCCAGTGATCCGCCCTTTTCGGTGAAATGACCTAAATCGATATGGCTAAAGAGAATGCCGCCCGTATTTGCACGAATCCATTGCGAGCGGTAATAAGTCGGTTCTGGGCTACCCCAGGAGAATATGCGCGAATACATATTTTGACGCTGTAAAAGGCTGTTAATACTTTTAACCCCAAGATCGACTTGTTCTTCTTGTAAGCGCAAAGATTCGCCTGCTTCAAGAGTAATAGCAATGATTCCTGCGTCTAACGCTGCCTGGCGCAGCATGCCCGGCTCACCGATACTGTGGACAACGACTGTCTCGTCGAAGCCCTCCGTGAATTTCATGACATCTTTATCGCTCATGTCGGCACGTACCTGCAGAAGATTGGTGCGTCGAAGCGAGCCGGTATGTAAATCGATTAAAGCATCGCAATGTATTATTACCTCATTAAACAATGAGTGTGCGATGCGTGCAGCAAGACTGCCCTGAGCGTCGCCAGGAAAGTTGCGATTAAGATCACGTCGATCAGAGAGGTAGCGGGAGCCGCGCTGAAAGCCTTTAATATTGACAATTGGCACACCAATGATTTTGCCGCTCAATTTTTCGGGGTCAATGT
This sequence comes from uncultured Porticoccaceae bacterium, assembly GCA_964462265.1. Taxonomy (GTDB): domain Bacteria; phylum Pseudomonadota; class Gammaproteobacteria; order Pseudomonadales; family Porticoccaceae; genus Reddybacter. The sequence goes on from CAYWXW010000058.1 coordinate 4,175, forward strand.
CGTACATTACCCGCCGAATAATTTCTACACCATTGAGTTCATCACCATGGATAGCGGCTGTCATACAGAGGGTATCGCCCGGATTTTTGCCGTTGATAACTAACACTGGCGTGGGTGTGGTGAGGCCGGCAATGGTAACCTTTGGTGACCATGCCAGGCGAGTAGCTGTGGCTGGCGGTACTATCGAGCCTAAAAAAACAAACGGCGCCTGCTCTATAATTTCAACCTTAGGTATTTCAGGTTCTTGCGCTGGTAGGGTATCGACTGAAAAATCAGGCTTATCTTGTGTGCTGATGATGCTATCAGTTTGCTCTTTTTCAGACGGAGAGGGGGGCGGAGTGAGGGCCGGTGCGGCGATGGGTACGGGTGCCGGCGCTATTTCTTTTAAATCGACATTCGGAGCCACTGGCGTGCTGCCATCATTTTTTTCTTCGCTTATTTCAGGGAGGGAAGTAGCGGATACCTTTTGGGTCGTTTTCTCGAGCCCTTTATTTCTAAAACCCTGATCTTCGTCCTGTGACACTTGTTTTGCGTAGGCGATATCAGTAAGCAGCAAAGGCATGAGTACTAGTAATCTCAGCAAAACTTTAAACGAACAATGCATGGGAGTGGTTGTTTTATCGGGTGAGTTTGGCAAGGGGGGCAAGTGACGCTTTGCTTTCATTGCAGCTACTTTTTTAAAGTGTAAAGCCCAGGTTTTATAGCCCATAAGCGAAAGGGTCTTTGCTATAAGGTTTTTTAGAGCATTGGGAATAACAAGAATTGTGGATAAATGTTTAAACATAAAAACCTGGACTGCTGTTTTACAGCGTATGAAAAGTGATGACTAATTTCTGTAGATTGTCAGAAAAACCCTTGCCCTTTTGTCTTTTACTATCTGGCCTAGTATTCACCCTTCCCAGGGTCATGCTTTTCTATTCCGAAGTATTTTAAAACGCTTACGATTTTAAAATCGGGGCCTGTATCACGCCCCTGGTTTTTCATGTTGAAGATAATAAATGATCCACAAATACGTTTGCTTGGCGAGGGGCCTGGAAGTCGTTAAGTCAAGCGCGTCCTGGTATTTTAAATACCCAGCACTTCTCTATTTAGCAGGTTGTCGTTCGGCATCTTAATTGAGACATTTTATAAACACTTGCTGTTGTTGTTTCAGGTATTGATTTGGCCCTAATGTTGACCAGTGATTTTATCCCTTGTTCATTCTGTCAACCCAGGCCATGCCAATAGCGGAAATCACAAAGGTCAGATGAATGATGACGTACCACATCAGTTTGTCATTTTCGACGTTCTCTGCATTCATAAATTTTTGCAGTAAATGAATTGAAGAGATGGCGATAATGGAGGCGGCTACTTTTTGTTTCAGTGAGCCAGCATCGAGCTTGCCTAGCCAGGATAATTTCTCGTCGCCCTCATCAATATCAATACGTGATACAAAGTTCTCGTAACCGCTCAGCATCACCATAACCACTAGCCCGCCGACCAGAGATAGGTCAACCAGGGACAAAATGACGAGCACAAGATCGGATTCTGTTGTGCTAAAAATAAGCGGGAAAAAGTGTAGTACTTCCTGAAAAAATTTAAGGGTGAGTAGTGCCAGAGCCAAGCTTAGGCCGAGGTATAGAGGTGCAAGTACCCAACGGGCTGCGTACAATATTTTTTCAATTCTTGCTTCCATGGTCATTCCGGTAGGTTGGTTAGTCGTCTGTTTTTCTTTCAGGTAGTTACTGTTTTTTCCCTATTTAATAGAGGGCTGGATTTGCTCCAGGTGATGGGGCATCAAGGACGATTGGCTTAGTCGAGTTCGTCGCAGGGGGTTCAGTGCTACTCAGGCTCTTAACAATAGGTGCCTGGCTGCGGGAGACTTTAAATAATATACCCATTTTCGGGTGGTCGAAATAATGTAGTTTGTTGAGTTTTAGGCGGCTGGCTTGCTTAAGAAGAATAATTTCTTCAATGTGTTTTTGCTCAGAGTTGACTTGTTTCGTTCCTAAGGCAGGGGGAGGCAGCGGGTTGTTAGTGCTTTGGTCTTCAGGTGTTGCCAATAGAGCGATGGGTGACGTAGGTGGTTGTGGCCATGGCATTGGTGCTGCTGTTGGTAGCAGGGAGTCTATGTTAGGTGAGGTTTGTGATGAGCCCTTCTCCGTTAAGGCTGCATTATCAAGTGGCTGTAGGGCTGTTGATTCCATATCGGTGGCGTAACTCACCTGCCAGATATTGCTTTCCATATGTAGGTAGCTGGACAGGTAAACACGCAGGCTGCCATTCAGGGAGGTGTCTTTGCCGGCAACGTTGATATTAATCCAGGGTGCTTTATCAGGTGTCAGCCCCGGTTGTTGCCAGGCTCTGTGAAAGAGCACATTGTAAACACCGGTGCGGTTTAGCGAATATGCATCCGGGCCAAGTTCTCGTTGGTTATTAGGTAGAGCGATAAAACCAGCGGCGTTGTTGTCGAGGTCAATCAGGTAGTGGGGATAGTCCATGACGATATTGCGAGAGCCAAGCTCATCGCCGAAGACGTCGCGTTGAGTGAAAATAATGACTTCGACTTTGTACCATTTTTGTTTGGCGTTTTTTTCAGTTTGGTTTTCACTGGCCGCACTGAAACCTGCCAATAGTAAAAATAATGCCAGCGTTAGACACCTTGTCAGTAGATTCATTAGGCAACCTGTTTTTGTTGGGGGGCGAGCAGCTCGAGCAATTCTTCGCAATTTTGCAGGCGCTCTTCGGCACTGTGCATATCGACGTTATAACGCAATTGTGTCGCACCCTGTAAGCGAAAGATATCGCTTTGCTGTTGTACCAGTTCGACGATGGTCATGGGCTCGATGGCGGTTTCTTTGCCGAATTCGACCGTGCCGCCACCGGCGCCGGCCTGTAATTTGACGATGCCCAGTTGTTCGGCGCGGTGGCGCAGGCTGGTGACGCGGAAGAGGTTTTTCACCGGGTCGGGCAAGAGGCCAAAGCGGTCGATCATTTCAACCTGCAGCTCGCGCAGTTGGTCGGCATTTTCGGTACTGCCGATGCGCTTATAGAGAATCAGTCGGGTGTGAATGTCGGGTAGATAATCATCGGGTATCAGTGCCGGAATATTCAAATTAACATCGACCACGGGATTGAGGGCGCTGTCGATATCCGGCGTTTTACCGTCGCGAATGGCTTGCACTGCGCGCTCGAGTAAATCCATATACAACGAGAAACCAATACTGTGGATGTGCCCGCTCTGGCCGTCGCCGAGTAATTCACCGGCACCGCGTATTTCTAAATCGTGGGTGGCGAGGGTAAAGCCGGAACCGAGCTGGTCGGCGGCGGTAATGGCTTCGAGTCGCTTGTGGGCGTCGGTGCTCATTTGCTTGGGGTGGGGGGTGAGCAAATAGGCATAGGCCTGGTGGTGGGAGCGCCCGACCCGGCCGCGCAACTGGTGCAGCTGAGCAAGACCAAGCTTGTCGGCCCGGTCGATAATAATGGTGTTGGCGCTGGGCACGTCGATGCCGGTTTCGATAATCGTGGTGCAGACCAGAATATTGCAGCGCTGGTGATAAAAGTCGGCCATCACCTTTTCAAGATCGCGCTCGCGCATTTGCCCGTGGGCAATATCGATGCGCGCCTCGGGCAGCATGGCCTGCAATTCACTGGCCGTGCGCTCGATACTCTTCACCTCGTTGTGCAGGTAGTAAACCTGCCCGCCACGCAGTACCTCGCGCAGTATCGCCTCGCGCACCACGCGTGTTTCGTTTTGATGAACAAAGGTTTTTACCGACAGGCGACGGGCCGGAGGGGTGGCGATTATCGAGAGGTCGCGAATGCCACCCATGGCCATATTTAAGGTGCGGGGAATGGGGGTGGCGGTGAGGGTGAGAATATCGACCTCGCTGCGCATTGCCTTGAGTTTTTCCTTCTGGTTAACCCCGAAGCGATGCTCCTCATCGATAACCAGCAGGCCCAGGTCGCGGTATTTTATTTTGCTGTTCAGCAATTTGTGGGTGCCGATCAGTATGTCGATCTCGCCGCTGGCGGCTTTGGCGAACACGGCCTCGTGCTCTTTGGCCGTTTTAAAACGGGAGATGACTTCAATATTAACCGGCCAGTTGGCGAAGCGGTCATTGAAGTTGTCGTAGTGCTGCTGGGCGAGCAGGGTGGTCGGCACCAATATAACGATTTGCTTGTTATTGCTGACGGCAATAAAGGCGGCGCGCATGGCGACTTCGGTTTTACCAAAGCCGACATCGCCGCAAATCAGCCTATCCATGGGTTGGTCGCCAGTCATGTCGGCACACACGGCTTCGATGGCGTCGAGCTGATCGGGGGTTTCCTCAAAGGGGAATTCGGCGGAGAAGGTGCGGTAATCGTCGGCCGACATTTCGTAATTAAAGCCTTCACGGGCTTCGCGGCGAGCGTAAATATTGAGCAACTCGGCGGCGGTATCACGAATTTGTTTGGCGGCTTTGTCTTTGGCTTTTTGCCAGCGCTCACTGCCAAGAATATGCAGGGGGGCGGTGTCAGGGTCGCCACCGCTGTAACGGCTAATTAAATGCAGGTTGGCCACGGGCACGTAAAGCTTGGCCTCGTTGGCGTAGTGTAATTCGAGAAACTCGAGGGGCTCGCCGTCTATCTCCATGGTCGTCAAACCGGCATAGCGACCCACGCCGTGGTCGATGTGTACCACGGGGGCAGCGAGTTGCAGCTCAGTGAGGTTTTTGACAATTTGCTCGGCACCCTCTTTTTGCCGGGAGCGTCGGCGGCGCTGCAGAATTTGCTGGCCAAATAATTCGCTTTCGCTGATTAAATTAACCCCGGGCGTGTCGAGTTGTAGACCGCGCTCGAGGGGGTAAACAGTTATGCAGATTGAGGCTTTATCGTCACAAAAGGCCTGCCATGAATCGACAGCGCTGGGTGTTACTCCGATGCCCGTTAAGAGCTCTAGCAAGACTTCACGACGGCCGGGGGACTCGGCGCAAAAAAGGGTGCGGGCTTCGGTCTCGAGCAGAAAATTGTCGAGTTTATCGAGAGGTTGGCTGGACTTGCTGTCGATACTGAGGTCGGGCAAGAGCTGGGTGGCAAAATTATGGTTGGCGCCAGCCGCTTCGAGGTTCTGGTATTGAATGTCGGTGCGCGGCAGCTTGCCGATGGCGCTAAACAGTTCATCAACCGGCATAAACAGTTGGGCCGGCTTGAGCAGTGGCCGCGTGGGGTCAACACCGTAGGACTCGTAGCGGTCGGCGGCTTCGTGCCAAAAACTACTGGCGGCAGCGTTAATTTCGCTGTCGGCAAATAACAGGGTGTTGGCGGGCAGGTGCTCAAACAGGGTGGCGGTGTGCTCGAAAAACAGGGGTAAATAGTATTCGATGCCGCTGGGTGTATTGCCGCTGCGAATACTTTGATAAAGGGTGCACTCGCGGGGGTCGGCATCAAATTGCAGGTGCCAGTTGTCGAGAAAGCGCTTGGTACCGGCGTCGGTTTGGGGGAATTCTTTGGCTGGCAACAGGGCGATGCTGTCGGTTTTCTCCAGCGTCAGCTGGCTTTCGGCATCAAAGCTGCGCAGGGTTTCTATTTCGTCGTCGAACAGATCGATGCGAAAGGGGTGTTTTGAACCCATGGGGAAAACATCAATCAAGGCGCCGCGCACTGCGTATTCGCCGTGCTCGTAAACGGTATCGACACAGTGGTAGCCGGCCCGTTGAAATTGTTGGCGCAGGGCGTCGATGTCGAGCTTTTCGCCGACCTTGTAGACAAAGCTATTGCCGGCGATATAACTGGCCGGCGGCAGACGGTGCATGGCGGTGGAGGCCGGTACGACCAGTACGCCGCGTTTTATCTCGGGCAGCAAATGCAGGGTTTGCAGGCGCTCAGAAATAATATCCTGGTGGGGTGAGAATAAATCGTAGGGCAGGGTCTCCCAGTCTGGCAGATGTAGCACGGGTAGTTGTTCATTGCCGCTAAAAAACTGTAGTTCCTGCTCCAGGGCAGCTGCGGCTTTGGCTGACTCTGTCAGCACCAGTGTTAAACCGTCGTATTTTCTTGCCGCCGACATAATGGCGAGGGATTTAGCGGCACCGTAAAGCTGGCCCCAGTGGCGGCGGTCGCCGGCCTTGTTGGCAGCGGGGGTGGTGAATTCAGATTGAGGCATTAGCGATAATTCGAAGGGGCATCATAAAATTGGGTGGCGATAGCTGTACTATTGTACCGGCGTGCTTACGGGGCGTCATACTATGACGTGAAACAATGAATGTAAATTGACGGTAAGAGTGTTGGTTGTCACGGGGGGCTTTTTTACGTGTTAGGGATGCTTGAAACTATGGCGCGTCATAGCTCTTGTCACGTCTGGGGTTCAAGGGCCGTTAGGGTGTTGCCCCTAGTATTACTCAGCCTGGTAGTGGTGGCTTGCGCAGACTTGTCGTTTAGGCCGCAAAATCTGGTGAAAAGTGATATTGATCTGGTTGCCGATTTGCATTATCGGCAAACCCAGAGCCTGATGCGTGAGCTAACGGTGAAGCTGTACAAGCGTAATCCAGAGCAGTTGAGGCGCGAGCCCGGATACAGCGTCAAGCAGCGAATCGATCAGCTGTTTTCGCAAGCGGGCTATGTGCCCTATAAAGAGCTGTCTTTCGCACGGGGTACGGATGCTCTCGAGTTGGCGCTGTCATCTGACTACAAAGGTGATCGCGTGATGGCGATGATGACGGGTCTCAATGGCATGATTCGGCACGCCTACGGTTATAAGGATGAGTTTTTTATGTTTGATCAGCTCGACCAGCAAAAGCTTTACGAAAGTGCGCGCAATGTTGAAATATTGGTGTGGCGTTTGGCGCATTCAGGCAGTGCTGGTAGGCCGCTATTGCTGACCAACAGCGTGTCAGGCGAGCCGGCAAACCTGAGTTTTGAGCGACTGTTTGGCAAGTTGATCTCAAGTCAGGACATGATGGCGTCGGTTGTGGCTCTCGAAAATGAACGATTGATTAACCGAACGGCGCAAAATGTGGCCGCATTGGTATTTTTCCCTCTCTAGGCCCGTTGCACTTCGGCAGGTGAATCACGATAATAGCGGCCCATTTTATAAGCTATTGCTTTGTTGCAGCTTATTTTCCACGGCGCTTTCAAACGCCTTCACCTTAGCAACCCTCGAAAGCAGGTAATACAACGTGAATCGACCGCAACCGACTGACTTCTTCAAAGACTGGAAAGAGCGCGAAGCACTGGCAGAGGCTATGATCCCTTTGATCGGCAAACTCTACCGTGAGAACAATGTTTCGCTGTATATGTATGGACGCAACATGGTGAATCTGTCGGTTACCGACCTCATGAAGGTGCACCGTTTTGTGCGTCAGATTGAGCAGAACGAATTGTCGGAGTTTGAAACCTTTCCGATGATTACTGCGTTGGTAGAAATGGGGATTGGCCCGGCACATATTGATATCGGTAAGTTGACAGTGACTTATCAGGAAAAGGGCGAGGAGCGTGACCCCAAGGCTTTCCTGCTCGAAGAAATGAGCGCAATGATCGCCAAAAATCAAAAGCCTCTGCCTGAGCCACAGGATGTGGTGCTCTACGGTTTTGGTCGCATTGGCCGTTTAGTGGCGCGCTTGTTGATTGAAAAAGCCGGCGGTGGTGATTTGTTGCGTTTGCGAGCCATTGTTGTGCGCAAGGGCAAGAGCGATAATGATTTGGTGACCCGCGCTAGCCTGCTGCGTCGTGACTCGGTGCACGGTTCCTTTAAAGGTACCATTCGCGTCATCGAAGAAGAGAATAAGCTGATTTGTAATGGCAATGAAATTCAGGTGATTTATGCCAATTCGCCGAGCGAAGTCGATTACACCGATTACGGTATTAACAATGCCATTGTGATCGACAACACCGGTGTCTGGCGTGACGAGAAAGGCCTGGGTCAGCACCTCGAATGTAATGGTGCTAGCAAGGTGATGTTGACGGCGCCGGGTAAGGGCGATATTCCTAATATCGTTTACGGCGTTAACGATAATGAAATAAGCACCGATAGCACCATTATTTCAGCGGCCTCCTGCACTACTAATGCCATCGTTCCCGTGCTGCGTGCTCTGCTCGATGAATACGGTGTTGAGCGCGGTCATGTTGAGACGGTTCACGCCTATACCAACGACCAAAACTTGATCGACAACTACCACTCCGGTGCGCGACGCGGTCGTAGTGCTGCCTTGAATATGGTGTTGACTGAAACCGGTGCTGCCAAGGCTGTGGCGAAAGCTATCCCTCAGCTTGAAGGCAAGTTGACGGGTAACGCGATTCGCGTGCCTACGCCCAATGTGTCGATGGCAATTCTCAACTTGCGCCTGGGTCGTGAAACCAATCGTGAAGAGTTGAATGAATTTATGCGTCACAGCGCGCTATATTCACCACTGCAGCAGCAAATTGGTTACACCATTTCCAGTGAAGCGGTGTCGACTGACTTCGTGGGTGATCGACACGCCTGTATTTATGACTCTCAGGCGACCATCGTCGATGGCGATAACTGCGTGCTGTATTGCTGGTACGACAATGAATTTGGCTACAGCTGTCAGGTGCTGCGTTGTCTGGAGCAAATGGCAGGCGTACGCTGGCCCATGTTTCCATCGGCGCATTAATTTGCCGGGTCGGTGCCGTCGCGTTGGTAAATAGCTATCGCTCTGGTAAATAGGCGCTGACCTCTTTATAATTTCCGCCCGATTGTTCCGGCTGGCGACAGGTTTTTAGTCTGCTGGTCGGTATGTCCCCTCGATATACGGCGCTTGCTTTCAGGTTAATAGAGCAAGCGATTTTTCTGTGTGGGACAACATATTATGTTAACTGTGAGAGCGCTTTCTATGATCAAGATCCGTAGAGGATTAGACCTACCAATTACTGGTGCGCCACAACAAACCATTCACGATGCCCCCAGTGTCAGCAGTGTTGCATTGCTGGGCCCTGATTATGTGGGTATGAAACCAACCATGTTGGTGCGTGAAGGTGAGCGGGTGAAGTTGGGCCAGGCTCTGTTTAGCGACAAGAAAATCCCCGGTGTGCAGTACACCTCACCTGGTGCTGGTGTCGTTAAAGCCATTAACCGTGGAGAACGCAGAATTTTGTTGTCAGTTGTTGTTGAACTTGACGGCGACGAAGCTGAATCTTTCGCTAGTTATCAAGCCAACGAGTTGGCTTCTCTGGATCGAGCCAAGGTTGTCGATAATCTGTTGGCCTCTGGCCTGTGGACAGCACTGCGCACAAGACCCTATTCCAAGGCACCTGCGGTTGACGCAGTGCCGAATTCAATTTTTGTTACCGCTATGGATACTAATCCACTGGCAGCTGATCCGGCGCAAATTCTGGCGGGTCAGGAAGAGGCTTTCAGCAATGGTTTAACCCTGCTGACGCGTTTGACAGAAGGTGCCGTTAACCTTTGTACTGCACCAGGTGCTACTATCCCCACGGCGGCTGGCGTGACTCGGCATGAGTTTTCTGGCCCTCACCCTGCAGGTCTTGCGGGCACTCATGTGCACTTTATTGACCCGGTCAGTGACTCAAAGCAAGTCTGGACTATTGGTTATCAGGACGTTGTCGCTTTCGGCCAGCTGTTCACCACAGGTCGTCTGCCCGTCGAGCGCGTTGTTGCTTTGGCAGGCCCTCAGGTTAAAGAGCCCAAGTTACTGCGTACCCGCCTCGGCGCCGATCTTGGAGAGGTGCTTGCTGGGGCCTGTAAAGAAGGCACGAATCGCGTGGTATCGGGTTCGGTCTTGTCGGGTAATAAGGCCGCTGGCTTGCTGGCTTTTCTTGGTCGCTTTCATAATCAGGTGTCAGTGCTGGAAGAGGGTGCGGAACGCATCTTTATGAAGTACATGTCGCCCGGCCCCAATCTGCACTCCTCATTACCGATTTATCTTTCCAGTTTGATGAAGGGCAAATTGTTCAATATGAATGCCAGTACTAATGGTAGTGAGCGGGCAATGGTACCCATCGGTAATTACGAAAAAATTATGCCGCTCGATATTTTACCCACTCAACTGTTACGCGCACTGGCGGTGGGTGATACTGAAATGGCCCAAAAGCTCGGTTGTCTTGAACTCGACGAAGAAGACCTGGCGCTGTGTACTTACGTTTGCGTCGGTAAATATGAATACGGCCCCATTTTGCGTGACAATTTGGCGCGCATTGAGAAGGAGGGTTAGGCCATGGGTTTGAGAAAACTACTAGATTCCATAGAACCGCATTTCCATAAAGGCGGTAAGTACGAAAAGTGGTATGCCCTCTATGAAGCGGCCGATACTATTTTTTATTCGCCCTCCAGTGTTACCAAAACAGGCTCTCACGTACGCGATGGCATCGACCTGAAACGGGTGATGATCACCGTTTGGTTGGCTGCTTTTCCTGCGATGTTTTACGGTATGTACAACCTGGGCTTTCAGGCCAATACTGCTATGGCCGCCATGGGTGGCGGTGAAGTCGCTGGTTGGCACGGTATGTTGATCGGTATGTTCGCCGGCCACGATGCCACCAGTATCTGGGACTGCTTTATATACGGCGCGGTGTTTTTTGTGCCTATTTATATGGTGACCTTTATTGTTGGTGGCTTCTGGGAAGTGCTCTTCTCTATTGTTCGTGGCCACGAAATTAACGAAGGATTCTTCGTTACCTCGATACTTTTCGCCCTGATTTGCCCACCTGACCTACCTTTGTGGATGGTCGCACTGGGTATTAGCTTTGGCGTGGTCATTGGTAAGGAAATCTTTGGTGGTACCGGTAAGAACTTTCTTAACCCAGCACTGACTGCACGGGCATTTGTGTTTTTTGCCTATCCTGCGGAAATGTCTGGCGACGCGGTGTGGACAGCGGTTGATGGCTTTACCGGTGCAACGGCATTGTCAGTTATTGCCAGTGACGGCATGGCTGCTCTGCAAACCCAAATGACCTGGATGGATGCCTTTATTGGTCGTATTCCCGGCTCAGTGGGTGAAGTGTCAACAGTAGCTATCTTGATCGGTGGTGCCGTGTTGTTGTACGCACGCATTGCTTCTTGGCGCATCATGCTCGGTGTCATGCTGGGGATGTTTGCCATGGCGACAATATTCAATATGATTGATTCTGATAACCCGATGTTTAGCATGCCCTGGCATTGGCACCTGGTGGTCGGCGGCTTTGCCTTTGGCATGGTGTTTATGGCGACAGACCCTGTATCGGCCTCAATGACCAATGCGGGGAAAATGTGGTTCGGTGGCTTGATCGGTGTCATGGTGGTATTGATTCGAGTGGCCAACCCGGCCTTCCCCGAAGGCATGATGTTGGCTATTTTGTTCGCCAATCTCTTTGCACCACTGATCGACCATTTCGTGGTCCAGTCAAATGTTAAACGGAGGCTCGCACGTGTTTAATAAAGATACCGTTGGCGGCACGCTCAGCGTTGCTCTGATCCTTTGTGTGGTGTGTTCGATTGTTGTTGCGTCTTCAGCGGTTTTGTTGCGACCGATGCAGCAGGCCAATAAAGACCTCGATCGAAAAACTAATATTCTCGCTGCAGCCGGTTTGCTGAAAGAGGGTGTTAGCGTTGATAGCCAGTTCGAAGATATTACAGTGCGTGCCGTTGATCTGAATACAGGTGAATTCACTGACGCAGTCGATGTGGCAACCTACGACCAACGCAAGGCCAGCAAAGACCCCGCTCAGTCTGAAGAGCTGGCCGGTAGCGATGACCTGGCGAAAATTTCTCGCCGCGTCAATATCGCCACTATTTATATAGTTGAAGGGGATAAGGGCATCGACAAGGTGATTTTGCCGATTAAGGGCTCTGGCCTGTGGTCGACACTGTATGGCTTTATCGCGCTGGAAGGTGACTTGAACACTGTTGCCGGTCTTGGTTTTTACGAGCATGCCGAAACACCGGGCCTGGGCGGTGAAGTTGATAACCCCCTATGGAAAGCGAAGTGGATTGGTAAAAAGGTTTTCGACAGCGAGGGCAAAACAGCGCTGGCGATTATCAAGGGTGCAGTTGATAGCAGCCGTGATGGCAGTGAGTACCAGATTGATGGTTTATCGGGTGCCACCTTGACCAGTAATGGTGTCAGTAACTTAATTCAGTATTGGTTGGGTGATAACGGTTTTGCACCGTTCTTGGCTAAACTTAAAGAAGGGGAGGCGTAATCATGGCGGAAAAAACGAAAGATATTCTGTTTAAGCCGGTTGTTGAAAATAATCCAATCGCACTGCAAATCCTGGGTATTTGTTCTGCGCTAGCGGTTACATCTCAGCTTTCAGTTGCACTGGTTATGTGCCTGGCGCTAACAGCGGTGACGGCATTTTCTAACCTTTTTGTCTCGCTGGTGCGCAACTTCATACCGGGTAACATCCGTATTATCGTGCAAATGACTATTATTGCCTCGCTGGTAATCGTCGTCGATCAGGTGCTAAAAGCGGTGGCCTACGATACCAGCAAGCAGTTGTCGGTCTTTGTCGGCTTGATTATTACCAACTGTATCGTCATGGGTCGCGCAGAAGCTTACGCGATGAAAAATCCGCCAGGGGCGAGTTTCCTCGACGGCATCGGCAACGGACTCGGTTATAGCGTGATCTTGATTACTCTGGCCGTGATACGCGAACTCTTTGGTTCTGGCTCTTTGCTGGGTATACAGATCTTGCCTGTTGCTAGCGCAGGGGGTTGGTATATCCCCAATGGTTTACTGCTATTACCCCCCAGTGCTTTCTTCCTGATTGGCGGTTTTATCTGGGTACTGCGCACCTTCAAGACTGACCAGGTTGAGGCGCCAGATTTTGACATGGCACCCAACACTCGAGCGGAGGTGGCGTAATGGCTGTGGCGCAGGCGAAGCTGGATGCGACCGAGGCGCGGCTGGCGGGCCTGAGCCTGCCCGGCGGGGCGGGCCGGGTGTACGACAACGTCACGCCGGCGACCGCCCGGGTCACCCCGGCGTTCCCGCGGTTCACGCCGACGAAGTCCG
>CAYWXW010000058.1:17113-20975 GCA_964462265.1 uncultured Porticoccaceae bacterium
TTTATTCGCGCTGTATTTATCGAGAATATGGCGCTGAGCTTCTTCCTTGGTATGTGTACGCTGCTGGCCATTTCGAAGAAAATCGAAGCGGCTATCGGTTTGGGTATTGCGGTAGTTGTCGTACTGGCTATCACCGTGCCTGTTAACAACCTGCTCTACACTTACTTACTGGCGGAAGGTGCCCTGACCTGGACCGGTGTTGAGAGCATGGCGTCTGTGGATCTGAGCTTTCTCGGTCTGTTGAGCTATATCGGCGTTATTGCCGCCATCGTGCAAATCGTGGAAATGGTTCTCGACCGTTATATGCCTGCGCTATACAACACCCTCGGTGTTTTCCTGCCTCTGATTACGGTTAACTGCGCGATTCTGGGTGCCTCACTATTTATGGTTGAACGGGACTATGATCTGGGTGAGAGCGTCGTTTATGGCATTGGCGCCGGCATTGGTTGGGCGCTGGCTATTGTTGCCCTGGCAGGGATTCGTGAAAAGCTTAAATATAGCGATATGCCTCACGGTCTGCGTGGTCTTGGTGGCACATTTATGATAGTTGGCTTGATGTCCCTGGGCTTTATGTCCTTCGGCGGCATGAACCTGTAAGGCGAGGTAGAGAGTTTTATGAATATGGAAAATATAACCATCATTCTTGGCGTCGCGATGTTTACTGGCATTGTGCTGGGACTGGTTGCCTTCATCCTGGCAGCAAGATCCCGCCTGGTTAATAGTGGCGATGTGACGATTGAAATTAACGGCGAAAAAACAGTGACCGCAGCTGCTGGTGACAAGCTGCTACAAACCCTGGCTGCCAATGACCTGTTTCTGGCTTCGGCCTGTGGCGGTGGCGGTAGTTGCGCCCAGTGTAAGTGCATCGTGACCGAGGGTGGCGGTTCCATCCTACCCACGGAAGAAGTGCATTTTACCCGTCGCGAAGCGGCTGAAGGCTGGCGTTTATCCTGTCAGGTGCCGGTTAAGCAAGACATGAAAATTGTCGTACCCGAAGAAGTATTCGGTGTTAAACAGTGGGAATGTGTTGTTGAGTCCAACCCCAACGTAGCGACCTTTATTAAAGAGTTGACGCTGCGCTTGCCCGAAGGTGAGAGCGTTGACTTCCGCGCCGGTGGTTATGTGCAGCTTGAAGCACCACCCCACCACATCAAGTTTAGCGACTTCGATATTGAAGAAGAATACCGTGGTGACTGGAACCACTTTAATTTCTTCGATCTCGAGTCCAAGGTTGACGAGCCTGTAATTCGCGCCTATTCCATGGCTAATTACCCTGAAGAACAGGGCATCGTTAAGTTTAATATTCGTGTTGCTGCGCCACCACCGCGCACCGAGGGTTTACCTCCAGGGCAAATGTCCTCTTATGTCTTCAGTCTGAAGCCGGGTGATACGATTACGGTCTACGGCCCTTTCGGTGAATTCTTTGCCACTGATACCGACAAAGAAATGGTTTTTGTTGGCGGTGGTGCGGGTATGGCACCCATGCGTTCACACATCTTCGATCAGCTCAAGCGTTTGAAGAGTACGCGTAAAATGAGCTTCTGGTACGGCGCTCGCAGCTTGCGCGAGATGTTCTACCAGGACGAGTACGACACGCTGGCCAAAGAGAACGAAAATTTTGAATGGCATATTGCCTTGTCTGAGCCCCAGCCCGAAGATAACTGGGATGGACTGACTGGCTTTATCCACAATGTACTTTTCGAGGAATATCTTAAGGCACACGAAGCGCCAGAAGATTGCGAATACTATATGTGCGGGCCACCTATGATGTCAGCTGCAGTAATCCAGCTTTTACACAGCCTGGGTGTAGAGGATGACAATATCTTCCTCGATGACTTTGGCGGTTAATGGGGTGAATTTTCGTGCTAGAACGGGGCCTTTATCGGCCTCGTTTTTGTTTCTGCTGGCTAGCCTCTTCCTGCTTTCAGCGTGTACTCGTAAAGATATTGATCTCTCCTTTTCGGGCCAGACCATGGGTACCAGCTACCACATCACCGTGGTGACCGATGCCGGGCGTTTTCCCGATGGTGTTGAAGATGCGGTAGCTGAATTACTTGATCGGCTCGACCAGTCAATGAGTACCTATAAGCCCGATTCTGAGCTCAACAACTTGAATAGACTGGCGGTTGGCGAAGAGCTAAGTATCAGTGCAGATCTGTGGCAGGTCTTGCAGGGTGCCCAGCATATCCATGCTTTGACCCTCGGTGCCTTCGACCCAACGGTCGGCCCCCTGGTTGACCTTTGGGGGTTCGGTCCTGAGGACACCGGCGACAATGTACCCTCTGATAGTGAAATTAATGCCTTGATGCCTAAGGTCGATTATGGGCAGTTGCGCCTGGCCAGTGACAACAAAGTGATTAAGCTAGCAGCAATCGATCTCGATTTATCGGCCATTGCCAAGGGCTATGCGGCCCAGCAAGTTGCGACATTACTTCGCAGCCAGGGCTTTAGTAACTTTCTGGTCGAAGTGGGTGGTGAATTACAATTGGCGGGTCACAATCGCAAGGGCTCGCCCTGGCGCATTGCCATAGAAGTGCCAAACTTGCTGCAGGGCGGTATTGAAAAGGTCATTGCCGTCACTAATATTGGTGTGGCGACATCGGGTGACTACCGCAATTATTTTGAGCGCGATGGTGTGCGTTATTCTCACACCATCGATCCACGTACCGGCAAACCGATCACCCATGATCTCGCTTCGGTGACGGTGCTGGCCGATACCGCCGGGGTAGCCGATGCGCTGGCGACGGCGTTTATGGTAATGGGTGCGGACAAGACTCTCGAGTTGGCGGGGCAGCGGGATATCCCGGTCTACCTGTTGGTCAAAACTGATGGTGGTTTTCAGGCAAGTTATAGCGCTGCCTTTGAGCCCTATTTAAACGGAGCTGAATAATGTTTGAATTAATCTTTGCTTTCTTCTTTATCGCGCTGCTTATTGCGGGTATGTCTCTGGGTGTTATTTTCTCGAATAAACCTATCAAAGGCACCTGTGGGGGTATTGCTGCCCTGGGCCTGGATCGCAGTTGCGATATTTGTGGTGGCGATATGAAAAAGTGCGATGAAGAGCAGGAGCGTGTGGCCGCTTTGCCAGATGGCTTATCTACCGAGTTGAGCTACGACGCTACTGAAACGCTCGGCAGATAAGTTAGAGGGGTTTATTCTGTTGTATTGTCGAGGTTTTGTGCTGTGTGCTTGAGTACGCTGTGCAGAACCCGGTCATATTCAAAGTAGACAATGTAATCGCGATACTGCCAGGATGAAATGGGTGGCTCGCCAACGGCGTCATTGATTGCTTCGGGTGCACCGAACTGCGCTTCTACACTGGCTCGACTTTGGCCATTTCTAGGTAGTTGCAGGTGCTGTTTATCGGCAGCCTGGGCGCCGACGGGGACTTTGATAACCTCGGCAAAAGACACTTGCGCGATAATGGCAGTGGTGAAAATAACAGCGAATAGCTTTCCCATAATTTACTCCCAGTTTGGGCGGTATAAAAATACTTGAAGGCCAAGATTATAGACAGTCTGAAGTTCGAAAGTACAAGGTCGGGGTGCTGATATGCTGAATCAATCAAGGTTTTGTTACTTGGTAGCGTCTTTTGCTTCTATTAAGCCCCGGGTAGTGCTTGGCAGCGAGCTGTTACGGCGCCAGTTTCTGGTTTTTTAACGTGATCTCCACCTGCCTGCAATGATCTCCCGCCTGCCAGTTTTTATTGGTCTACGCTATATTACCAGTGGCCGAGCGGATGGCTTTGGCTCTTTTGTCTCCCTATTTTCTTTTCTGGCCATGAGTCTCGGTGTGATGGTACTGATCCTTGTGCTGTCGGTAATGAACGGTTTCGACCGAGAAATTAAAAGCCGTCTGCTCG
>CAYWXW010000059.1:0-4803 GCA_964462265.1 uncultured Porticoccaceae bacterium
ACTAGCAGAGCGAGCAGGGCGGCGATGACTGCGAGCAAGGCCAGGCCCATCACCCCGCCAAGCAGGGAAATCAGTACAGCCTCGCCCAAAAACAAACCGAGAACCTGGCGCTGACTGGCGCCAATGGCACGCAGCAGGCCTATCTCGGCACTGCGTTCGCGCACCGTAGTGGTCATTATGGTGGTGATACCGACAGCGCCGACAAACAGGGATATTGACCCCAAAGCTGCAACGCCCATGGTTAGCACATTGAGCACATTGCCCATGGTCAGCAGCATTTCATCCTGAGTGGTGATGGAAAAATCTTCATCGCCATGGCGCTCGATCAGTACCCGCTTTACCCGCTGTGCCAGTTGTGCCGAGCTGGTGGCGGTGTTGAAGGTGATGTCGATCTCCATCAGACCCTCACGGTTGAACAGCTGTAGGGCTTTGTCGGTCGGAATATAGACAAGATCGTCCATATCAAAACCCAGCATCTGGCCCTTTTTTTCGATCACGCCGATGACTTTAAAGCGCAAGCCGCCGACGCGAATGGTCTTGCCCAGGGGGTTGGCATTGGCGAACAGCTCCTGCTTCATGGTGTAGCCCAGCACCGCATAGGCACGACTGTGTCCGCTGGGGTCTTCGGGTAAAAAGCGCCCCATGCTGACCTTAAATTGCCAGGCTTTGGACATTTGTGAGCCGACACCGAGAATGTCGCTATTGCGCTGACGATTGCCGTATTCGATAGCACCAGCCCCCTGCACCACGGGCACCATAAACTCCACGCCGGGCAGGGTGACCAGTGCCTGGGCATCGTCCAGACTGAGAGGCCTGACCGACGACAACAAACCGCCTATGCCGTGGGTAATATCCTTGCCGGGATTGACGGCGACAATCCGCGTGCCGAACAGAGAAAATTGATCGAGCATATACAGTTGTAAACCACTGCCGAGGGACGTCAGCAGTGATACCGCCGCAATGCCAATGCCAATACCGAGAGCCGTGAGCAGGCTTTTGCCCAGACTGTGGCGCACCGAGTGCCAAATCATGCGGGCGCTATCAATGGTGATCATGGTGTTGATCTCATATTTGCGCCCTCATGCTTGCCCCGCCTTCTTGTCGAGCAGAGCGTCGACCGGCGCCATGCGGGCGGCTTTTTGTGCAGGAATAGCGGCGAACAACAGAGCGGTGACTGTGGCGATAATTGCCGAGCCAAGCTGGGCCCACAGTGGTGTGCCGAAGGGAATGCTGGGGTAGAGACCGGTGGCCACATGCAACAGCAGCTCGCTACTGAGTATGCCCAGCACGGCTCCGCCGAGAGCCATGATGCTGGCCTCGCTGAGAAAAAGCAGCGCTACGGTGCGGGCCGGACAACCCAGTGCTTTGAGTAAGCCTATTTCACGAGTGCGTTGACTAACGCTGATCAGTGACACGTTCATAATCAGAATGCCCGCCACCAGCATGCTAATACCGGCGATACCGGCGACGGCAAGGGTCAGGGTATTGAGTATATTTTCGAAGGCGGATAGCAGGGAATCCTGGGTAATAATGGTCACGTCCTCCTCGCCCTCGTGGCGTTCTTTGAGCAAGGCGAGAATTCGCTTCTCGGACTTTTGCAAACCATCGAGGCTGCGCAATTCAATAAAAACCCGAAATAAACCGGCCTGGTTAAATAACGCCTGGGCATTGGCGACGGGCACGATAATCGCCTCGCTCATATCAAAGCCCAGACCCTCGCCCTTGTCTTTGAGAATGCCGATCACCCGAAAGCGGCTGTCACCGGCGCGCAGCCATTGGCCGAGGGCGGGTTTGCTGCCGAATAGTTCTTTGCGCAATTTGCTGCCAATCACGCAAACCGCCTGACTTTGCTCGAGGGGGAGTTGTGGCAGCGCCTTACCTTGAGCGACCTCAAGCTGGCGAATGTCAAAGAAGGCACGGTTGCTGCCAATGGTAAAGGCCTCGCGGCTGAGTTTGTGGTGAGATATTTCTATTTTACCGGCAATCAGCGGTGCCACGGCTGACACATTGCCCAGCCGCGCGATGGCCTGGGCATCGCGCAGGGTGAGATCTCGAGTGGCCTCACCGGTTAAAGGAGGGATGCTCCCTGTGGTTTCCCTCTTGCCCGGCAGCATAATCAACACGTTTTTACCCAGCAGGTTGAATTCGGCGAGGACAAACTGCTTGCCGCCCTCGCCAATGCCGGTGAGCAAATTAATGGCCATCACGCTAATGGCGATGGCGGCCAGCAACATGGCCGAGCGCAGGCGCTGGCGTTCGATCAGTTTCAGATTAAAGGCGAGAAGGTCGGCGCTGCGCATGGTAATCAGGGGCCGAGTGGAGAGGGGGCTGGGTTGCTGTCGTTATCGCTGGTGCTTGCATTGGCACTCGCCTTGCGGCTCGTACTACTACTCGCATTTAAGTCGGCACCGAGGCTTAAGCTGGCAGGGCGATTGATTGTGTCGCTGACCACGCGTCCATCAAGCATTTTTAATTCGCGTTTGGCCCGGTCGCCAATGGCCTGATCGTGGGTGACCACCAACAGGGTAATGCCCTCGGTATTGAGCTCCTCCAGTAATTCGATCACCTCCCGCCCCGAGGCCGAGTCGAGGTTACCGGTGGGTTCATCGGCCAGCAGCAATTGGGGCTTCATCACAATGGCCCTGCCGATGGCGACGCGCTGGCGTTGGCCCCCCGATAGTTGGTTGGGTACATGGGTAGCGCGATCGCTCAGCCCCAGCCGGGCGACCACCTCGTCGACCACAGGTCTGCGTTGTTTGGGGGCGATACCGGCGAGGATGAGGGGCAGCTCAATATTTTCCCGCGCTGTGAGCCGGGGGATTAAATGGTAACTCTGGAACACAAAACCGATGTGCTCGCGGCGCAGGGTGGCGCGGCCCTCTTCGCTGAGCTGGCTGGTTGCGGTTTGGTTGAGCAGGTATTCGCCCTCGCTGGGCATGTCGAGCAGGCCGAGCATATTGAGCAGAGTGGACTTGCCCGAACCCGAGGGGCCCATTACCGAGAGGTATTCACCGTGGGCAATTTGCAGATCCACATGATCGAGAGCGTGAACCCACTGGTCGCCAATCTGGAAACTGCGGCACAGCTGTTTGAGTTCAATCATAGCCTTTGCTTGTGTTGCTGGCCTGTCGTCCATTAGTGGGAACCCGGCTCGACCCGCGCACCATCGACCGCCCCTTCGGTATCGAGGGACAATAAGATGTCGTCGCCCTCACTGAGGCCCTCCACAACTTCAGTCGATGTCCAGTTGCTAAGTCCTGGCTTAAATTGCCGCTCCTCAAGCAGCCCGGTCGCTGCATCGAAGAACAGCACCCGGTTGCCATCAATCACTGCTTCTGTGGGGATGCGCAAGGCACTTTCGCGTTGGCTGAGAATGATTTCAATATCGGCGCTATAACCGATTAGTAAAGTTAGGTCTTCGGGCAGGGCGTCAAAGGCCACCTCAATATCGACGGTGCGCGCCTGTTTTTCAAACTCTTTAACGTAGGGCGCGATACGGCTGACGCGGCCCTTAAAAATTCGCCCGCGAAAAGCGTCGAGACTGATGCGTGCGGGCATATTTAATTCGATGGCGGCGGCGTCGACTTCATCAATCGGTGCCGAGACATAGAGGCAGTCCAGGGCGATTAAGTCGACGGCAGGCGGGGTGGCGATGCCCGGTGGCGAGGGGGTGATGAACTCGCCAACCTCGCCGTTGATTTCAGCCACCACTCCACCAAAGGGTGCGCGCAGGCGGGTTTTTTCAAACAGGGCCGTTTGCAGGGCCAGTGTGGCCTGAGCTGTTTCAACCCCGGCGCGGGCTTTGGCACAGGCAAAGGATGAAACACTGGCGCGGGTTTGGGCGGTGTCCAGGGCTTCTTCTGAGACCAGTTTTTTCGCCGCCAGACCTTGCTTGCGCTTGTATTCTCGGGTATCGAGTGCCGCGTTGTGACAGCTCTCTTTGACGCTTTCCTCGGCGGCGGTAACGCGAGTGTCGGCTTCGGCAACACGGGCTTGCTGGTCTTCATTCCACAGTTGAATGAGCACCTGCCCCTTTTCAACCTGGTCGCCCTCATCGACTAATAAGTCGGCAACCTGTCCACCGATGGGCATTGACAGGCGCGAGCGCTGGCAGGCTTTGATGGTGCCCGCGCGCGTATTGGCCACCGTGGCTTCGACTCGCCCCTGTTCGACTTTCGCCAACCTGACGGCAATGACCTCTTCCCGATTGAGTTGCCAGTAAATGGCAGTCACAACAAGAATAGACACGACGATTAGCAGCGTTTTTTTCATTTTGTTTTTCACCTGTCATCGACTTTTCAGACTATCACGCACGGTGCAAAGAGCAACTGCGCTTTATCAAAGCAATCGAAAGCCCTTATTAAACTCTGTGCCTTAAACTCTGTGCCTCAAACTATGCGCCATCGGGGATAGCAAACAGTAGTACCAGCAGCAAGATGCTGGCAATGGACAAAAAGCCAGTGCTTTGCAGCCAGCATCTGCGGCGGTAATTAATGCTCAGTGCGACCAGGCATTGCAGCAGGTAGTAAGCGGCAAAGGCCCGCGAGGCGATGGTGATAATTTCAAAAATATTGGCCGACCAGATTAAAACAATCGCCAGTGTTATGACCAAGACATAACCCAAACGTGGGCTTAAACGCCGGCGGCTGAATTCCGATAAAAGACCACCCGAACCTGCGGTATCGGCCACCGCCGCACTAAACTGACTCATCACTGCGGCGACAATCAACATCGCCGGCAGTATGGGCGAGACCATGGCCGATAGCGCAATAATGGCAGTTTCACTGCGCGGCTCCTGATAGC
>CAYWXW010000059.1:4903-20715 GCA_964462265.1 uncultured Porticoccaceae bacterium
GAGACCATGGCCGATAGCGCAATAATGGCAGTTTCACTGCGCGGCTCCTGATAGCCATTGAGCAGGGGCAGGGAGAGGCCAATAAACAGTAAATAGATAGCGGCTGAAAGTAGTTGGGCATAGCGCATGGTGCGGATACGCGTCTGGGCATCGTACTCAGCCCCCAAATAACGCGAGGTTTCAAAGCCCTGCACAATCAATAATATGCCGGCCAATAGGCGCATGGAATGGGGCCAGTCTGCTAGCGGCGTGTAGTTGACCTGGTTTTCAGGCTGGGCCAGCCAGCTAAGGTCGTAGCCGATCAGGCCCAGTAAAAGTGCGGCAATAATCGCCAGCTTGATATTAACGGCGGACTCTTCGAGGTTTTCCAGGCCCTCCAGTCCGCGCCAAAGCCCGATCAATGCAATGCTAACTAGCACACCGGTCGTGAGTAAATTGGCGTAAAAATCGTTCTCAATCTCCATGGCATGCAAGAGAAAGGATGCCAGCAAGCGCAAATAAAAGGCCACTGAAATAACATAGGCGACGCTTAAAACAAGGCTGGAAAGGCGTTCTAAATTGAGTAGTGAAGGTGGTGCCTGTGGGCTGTTTAACAGGGGTTCGCCGTGGCGGATATTAAAGCGAATCACTTCGCCAATACCGTAGGCGAGCAACACGATGCCCGCCATGGCAAAAAAGGCCCAGCCATTAACGGCGTGGGACAACAGCGGTGCTGCAACTAAAAAACCGCTGCCAATAATTGATGCCAGGGGCGTTACCGTCGCCCGCCAATTGCGCGAGAGGCGTACTTTTGGATGAAACAGCAGTGCACCAATAATGCAGGCGACACCGAGCAGCAGGGTGTTTTCAAGCATTGAGTTGGCTTGCAAAGACGCTTTTGATTAAGTTGCTTGAGATAGTTGTTCTGCCCCAGTTTTTAATCATCAGCGATTAGAGGGTTCGGAAATGACAAATGGGGTGCTCACATTTTCGATTTTGTAAGCACCCCATTAATTTTATTGGGCCGTTGATTAGAAAACCAGTTGAATGGCATACCAGGCCATTAATAAAACTTGTACAAAGAAAAACGTGGCTCGTACCCAAACCACCAGTGCGGCAGTGGAAATCATATGGGCGACGGACTGGCCGATGCGCGCATAAAGCACGTACATGACAGTGCCTTCCATTATTGAAAACTGCCCGGAGAGGCCAGCAGCGGCAACCAGTGCGGCAAAAACCGTCAGGTTTTCGACACAGTTTAAGTGGGCGCGAGTCACACGCTGGCCGAAACCGGGCAGGTCGTCACCCGTGGGTGAAAAGGCATTAATGGCTTTTTTGCCGGTGAAGAAATTCGCCACACGCAAATTGGCGACGGTTAATAGCAGCAATAACGTCCAGCCGGCAAAGCCGGCGAGGGCGACGAGGGCGGGGTTCATGGTCAGCATGTCGGGTACATTCATTATTTTTATCTCTAGTTGATTGAAGCTGCATGCTACTCGAACGATCTCTGGGGGTAAATCCTGAAAATTGCCTGGCAGCCTTGTAAAAAGGCATAGCGAGCTGGCCGTCGGCACAATAAACTAGGGCGATTGATTAGCGAGCTAAAAAAATATGTCTACTAAAAAAGAAGTTGCTTTGTTTCCCCTGCAAATTATTTTGTACCCGACCATCGGTAGTCGCATGCAGATTTTTGAGCAGCGTTATTTGCGTTTGGTGAAAGAATCGATGGCCGATGAAAAGCCCTTCGGTATTTTACCCATCGTGGAAGGTAAAGAAGTGGGCGCTACGCCCGAGGTTTTCCCCTGGGGCACACTAGTCACGATTCGCGATTTCGAGCAATTACCCAACGGTCTGCTCTCCATTGCGGTGCAGGGTGAGCAGCGGCTTCATATTGGCGCTACCCGCGTTGAGGAAGATGGCCTGATGTTTGGCGAGGCCGAGATTTTTGCCGCCGATGGTGATGAACCCATCAGCTTCGCCGAAGATGATCTGGTCGATATGCTTGAAAGCCTGGCCACGCATATGGGCGTTGATAAATCGGTGTTTTTGGCCGATTTGACCAAGGCAACTTTGGTGTGGCGTTTGGCGGGGGTGCTGCCGGTCGACCCCGAACGAAAGCGCTCACTACTGGCCATGGCGACGGTTGACGAGCGCTTGCTCGAAATTAAAAAGTGGGTGATCGAGTTGCGGATGCGTGGGGCTAAGCCTGCGCCCTAAGCGCTTTAGCAACGTTTAGGCCGGGTCTTTTATTAAGGCAGGGTTTTCAAAAAAGCCCCTGCCTTTTTTCTTCGTACTACTTATGGATTGTTATTCGTCAGCCGGTCGACCCTTGAGCATGCGCAGAGGATTGTAGGTCAGCACAATTTCGCCGTTCTGATTAATCACCTTATTAAAGGTGCGCACCAGACCGCGATTGCCCTTGCTGGTTTCGCGCACTTCAATGATTTCCATTTCGACGTGAATGGTATCGCCCGCCAGGCAGGGGCGTTTCATGTCCAGTTCCATATTGAGAAAGGCCATGCCGGTGCCCTGCATGGTGGGTAGCAGCAGGCCTTCTGCAAAGCTGTAAACCAGGGCGCCGGGGGCGAAAGGCTCTTTAATTACCGACTTTTCACGCAGAAACTCTCGGTCGCTAAAAACCACTTCGTGAAGGCCGACGAGATTAACGAAGGCGCAGATATCCGCCTCTAGCATCGTCCTGCCCCAAGTTTTGTATTCATCGCCGACGTGTAAGTCTTGCCAGTAGAAGCCTTGGCCGAGTTGTTTCATGTTTATCGCCTGTGTTTTTAGAGGTTATTAATTTTAGAGTGGCGCTGATAATGCAGAAAATATTGCTTAGCTGCAAACGGACTCCGTGCAAACAGGCTGTGATTGAGCGGTCTTTGTCTCTCGCTGTTGGTGTGGGCCTCGCGCTATAATGGCGGCCATGATGAGCTCGCCTGAAACGGGGATAGAGCGTAGAGAAATAGCACAGAGAAATTGAATGGATATTAAAGCGTATATGCAAGGCTTGGGCGTTAGTGCCCGTGCTGCCGGCCGGGTGATGGCGCGCTCCGATAGCGGGGTAAAGAACAAGGCCCTGCTGGCGATTGCCGAGGCTCTCGATGAAGATCGCGCCCTGCTGGCCAGTGCCAATGGCCGTGATATGGACAAGGGCCGCAGTAATGATCTCGACGCAGCACTGCTCGATCGCCTCGAGCTCACACCCGCGCGCATCGACGGCATGATAGAGGGCCTGCGCCAGGTGGCGGCATTGCCCGACCCGATCGGTGAAGTCACCGCCATGAATTACCGGCCCAGTGGTATTCAGGTCGGCAAAATGCGCGTGCCATTGGGGGTAATCGGTATTATTTATGAGTCCCGCCCCAATGTGACGGTTGAAGCGGCGAGCCTGTGTTTGAAGTCTGGCAATGCGACTATTTTGCGTGGCGGCAGTGAGTCTATTCACTCTAACCAATCCATTGCCGCCTGTATTCGCAAGGGATTAGCGGCCGAGGGTTTGCCCGATACAGTCGTGCAGGTGGTCGAAACCACGGACCGCAGCGCGGTGGGTGAGTTGGTGACGCTGTCAGATTATGTCGATGTGATTGTGCCGCGGGGCGGCAAAGGTCTGATTGAGCGCATTAGTCGCGAGGCCACCATTCCCGTTATCAAGCATTTAGACGGCGTCTGCCACGTTTATATCGACGACAAGGCCGATCTCGAAAAAGCCTTTAATATCGCCTTTAATGCCAAAACTCACCGTTACGGTGTCTGCAATGCCATGGAAACCTTGCTGGTTGCCGAGGCTGTGGCTGAGGCAATTTTACCCCGTTTGGCTGCTGCTTATGCTGAGGAGGGCGTTGAAATGCGTGCCTGTGAACGGGGCCGCGCCATTATCGCCGCCTCAAAACAGGCGTGTTCAGCGGCGAGCGAAGACGATTGGCGGGCGGAATATCTAGCACCGATTTTGGCGATTCGCGTGGTGGCCGATATGGATGGGGCGATGGATCATATTGAGACTTATAGCTCGCGACATACCGAAGCCATCGTCACCGAAGATTACACCCGGGGGCGGCGCTTTTTGAATGAGGTCGACTCCAGCTCGGTAATGATCAATGCCTCCACCCGCTTTGCCGATGGCTTTGAATATGGCCTCGGTGCGGAGATTGGTATTTCGACCGATAAAATTCACGCCCGTGGCCCGGTGGGTCTTGAGGGTTTGACCAGCCAGAAATATATTGTGCTGGGTGATGGGCACATTCGTGAGTAGCCCTTATGTAAGCAAAGCAAGCGTGAATAACCCTTGTTATCAACGAGCTTATAAACAACGAGTTCGCAAAGCTTGAAAGCGGTCGGCATTTTTGGCGGCACTTTTGATCCCGTACATATCGGTCATTTGCGCACCGCCGTCGAGTTGCGGGAGCACCTCGGCCTCGATGAGCTGCATTTAATGCCTTCGGCCCGACCGCCCCACCGTGAACAGCCCGGCGTCAGTGCCGAGCATCGTCTCGCCATGTTGTGCCTGGCGATTGGCGGTGAGACGCAATGCGATAGCTTTATTACTGATGGCTTGCTAGCGGATGACAGAGAGCTGCGCCGCGAAGGGCTGTCCTATACTGTTGAAACATTGGCGCAACTGCGCGAGGAGCTGGGTGGCGATGTTGCTCTCTACCTTTGCATCGGCATGGATTCACTGGTTAATTTACACACCTGGCAGCGCTGGCAAGAATTGTGTGATTACGCTCATATTGTCGTTGCCGCCCGGCCCGGCTGGCAATTGCCCGAGACAGGCCCGGTAGCGCAGTGGTTAGCAGGGCGTTGCACAACTGATCCAAAATTGTTGTCGAAATCACCGAGTGGTCGAGTGCTGGTTGAAGCCATGACTCTGCTGCCGGTGTCGGCAACACAAATCCGCGAGGACCTCGCCGCCGGTAGTTCGGTGCGCTATCTGGTACCCGATGCGGTCATTCAATATATCCACCAACACGGCTTGTATAAGCAGGAAAGTTCATGAGTAGTGATATTTACAAGATTGTTATTGCGTCGCTGGAAGACATCAAAGGTCAGGATGTCGTCACTATCGATGTGCGCGAGTTCAGCGATATAACCGACACCATGGTCGTCGTCAGCGGCGCCAGTAATCGGCAGGTGAAAGCGCTGGCACAAAACACCGTGGAAGAGGGCAAGAAAGCGGGCTTTCAACCCATCGGTGTCGAAGGCATGGATGAGGGCGAGTGGGTGCTGGTCGATTTTGGTGATGTCATTGTCCACGTTATGCAGCCGACAACACGGGCTTTCTACGAGCTGGAAAAGCTCTGGTCGATGCGCCCCAACTCGGTCGCTGCTGAAAATGCAGTCGATGTAGATTTTGATGAAAACGATTAAGTTTTCAGCGGCGATAAAGACAGGTATTGCTGCTTGAGGCTGCGCATTATTGCTGTCGGCAGCAAAATGCCGGGCTGGGTGCAAAGTGGCTACGATGAGTATGCC
Organism: uncultured Porticoccaceae bacterium; assembly: GCA_964462265.1. Lineage (GTDB taxonomy): Bacteria > Pseudomonadota > Gammaproteobacteria > Pseudomonadales > Porticoccaceae > Reddybacter. The sequence continues at coordinate 10,355 of CAYWXW010000059.1, forward strand.
AAGCGATTGCCGGGGGAATTTCATCTCGATCTGGTCGAGGTCCCGCTCGCTGCGCGGCGAAAAAATGAGGCGCCAGATCGCGCCATCGCCAGTGAAGGCGAGGCCATGCTCAAAGCCATTGGCCAGGGTGACCGGGTGATTGCACTGGAGGTAAAGGGCAAGCCCTGGGGCACCGATCAGCTGGCGCACAACCTGCGCGACTGGCAGGGCAGTGGTGATAACTTTAGTTTGCTGATTGGCGGCCCCGATGGACTGGCCCAGTCTTGCATAACTCGGGCGAATATCAGCTGGTCCCTATCGGCACTGACCTTGCCCCATCCGTTAGTGCGTATTATTTTGATTGAGCAGCTCTACCGCGCCTGGTCGATTAATGCGGGGCATCCCTATCATAGGTAGAAGAGTCATCGGTAGAAGAGTCATCGATACAAAGCCATCGGTAGGGAGTCAGCGTTAGAAAAACATCGCTAAATAACGAACAATAAAAAACGGGTGTCAGCGTGTTTGGCATCATAAGTCGCTTTATTTTTTATAGGCAAAGATTTTTGTGGTCGGGAGCTCATTCAGCTAAAAATGGCAGACTTCAGTACCCTGAAAAACCCCCAGTGGGAGTCGCGGCTCTATGTCGCGCGCGCCAGTTTTACGCTCCTTGTGGTGCTATTGATGCTGGGTGTTTTAGTGTGGCGCTACCACGATTTACAGATTAATCGACACCAGGATTTCGCCACCCTGGCCGATAATAACCGTATTCATATTCGCGCACTGCCGCCGGCGCGGGGTTTGATTTACGATCGCAATGGCGTACTGCTGGCTGATAATCGCCCGAGTTTTACCCTGTCGATAGTTGTCGAGCGTACGAAAAACCTTGAACAATTACTCAGTGATGTCGGTGAATTATTGGCTTTTAAAGATACTGAGTTGGCGCGCTTTGAAAAACTCGTCAAGCGTCGCCGCCCCTACGAATCCGTACCCCTGCGCTTTAACCTCAGCGAGGCGGAGCAAGCCCTTATCGCGGTTAACGAACACCGTTTGTCGGGGGTTGAAGTGTCCGCACAACTCATCCGTGAATACCCACTGGGCTATGAGCTGGCCCATGTGCTCGGCTATACCGGGCGCATTAATGAACGGGAATTAAAGCGCTTCGACCCCAAGCGTTACAAGGGTTCGCACATGACCGGTAAAACCGGGCTGGAAAAGTTTTACGAAGATCAGTTGCTGGGTGAGGTCGGCTATGAGCACGTCGAGACCAACGCTCGGGGCCGAGTGATGCGGGTGCTCGAGCGTATCGATCCGGTGCCGGGAGCCGATTTACAGTTGCATCTCGACAGTCGTCTACAGAAAGTCGCCATTGATGCCCTGGGTGAGGAACGCGGCGCTGTAGTTGCCCTCGATACGGTGACCGGTGGTGTGCTCGCGCTGGCCAGCATGCCGTCTTATGACCCCAACCTCTTTGTCACGGGTATTTCCACCAAGGCTTATAAAGCCTTGACCAGCTCACCCGCGCAGCCGCTTTTTGATCGCGCACTGCGGGGGCAATATCCGCCGGGTTCGACCGTTAAACCGGTGTTTGGTCTGGCGGTTCTCGATTCGGGTACGGTGACCATGGGTTATCGCATTTATGATCCGGGTTTCTACCAGCTGGAGAATAAAGAACATAAATACCGCGACTGGAAGCGCGGTGGTCACGGTAGCAAAATTAGTCTTTACGACGCCATCGTGCAGTCCTGTGATGTGTACTTTTACGATGTTGGCTTTCGCTCGGGCATAGATGTGCTGCACGACTACGGCACACGCTTTGGCTATGGCGTTAAAACGGGCATCGACCTGCCCGCAGAGGCGCGGGGCATTATGCCCTCCCGGGACTGGAAACAGGGAGCTCGCGGGCGAGTTTGGTATCCCGGAGATACCATTAATGTCAGCATTGGCCAGGGTTTTATGCTGGCCACACCCCTGCAGATGGCCGTGGCAGTGAGTCGCGTGGCAACGCGGGGTGAGGTGCGTGAGCCCAAATTGGTTAACCTGGTTGGCAACAAAGCGGCGGTGGCGGTGTCTCAGCCTGCAATGATTAAAATTCCCGAGCGCTACTGGGATCTGGTACTCGATGCGATGGTCGGGGTGGTGAGGGATTTACGCGGCACTGCACGCCGTGCAATCGGTAAAATCGACTACACCATGGCGGGTAAAACGGGCACCGCACAGGTGGTCGGCATTAAACAGGATGAGAGATACGATGCCAGTAAGCTCGCCAAGTTGCAGCTCGACCACGCGCTGTTTATCGCCTTTGCGCCCGTTGAAAACCCCCGTATAGCCGTGGCGGTGATTGTTGAAAATGGCGAACATGGCAGCTCCACGGCGGCACCGGTAGCGCGCGACGTGATCAATGCCTACTTCAAATATTATCCCGAGCCGGTCGCGACGGGCGACAGTGGTGTCGAGGGCGGGAATGCTTTGTTAGCCCCATCAAGCCCAACTGAGGGTGCTCATGAATCAGGGTGATTTTGAGCGCAGTCTGAAAGAACATGGCTCCACCGTTTATGGCGAACGTAGGCGCTGGCTGGCTTTACGTGTCGATGCCCCTCTATTGTTACTACTGTTGTTACTGATGGTGCTAGGCATTTCTGTGCTTTACAGCGCTAGTGGTCAGGACCTCAACTACGTTAAACGGCAAAGTGTTTTCATGGGCATTGGCATGGTCGCCATGCTGGTGGTGGCACAGTTTGAGCCAAGATTTATGCAGCGCTGGGCCTTTGTTGTCTATATCGGCGGGGTGGGTCTGCTGATTGCGGTGATTTTTGTTGGTGTCGGTGCCAAGGGTGCGCAACGCTGGCTCGATCTCGGCTTTTTTCGCTTTCAGCCTTCGGAGGTACTGAAGGTGGGTGTGCCCCTGATGCTTTCCAGTTACCTCGGCCAGCGAGTGTTGCCGCCGCGCTTTAAGCACGTCTTTGTGGCTTTGTTGCTGATCGGTACGCCGGCCATCCTGGTGGGTATACAGCCGGATTTAGGCACCGCGCTACTGATTTTTGCCGCCGGTTTTTTTGTGCTTTTTCTTGCCGGTCTGGGTAAAACGTATTTGCTCGGTGCGCTATTTTTTGCGTTCAGTGTGGCGCCGGTGTTCTGGTTTTACCTATTGCGGGATTATCAGAAAACCCGCATTTTGACCCTGCTCGACCCCCAATCAGACAAGCTGGGGGCGGGCTGGAATATTATTCAATCGACAACGGCTATTGGTGCTGGCGGTAGCTCTGGCAAGGGCTGGATGCAGGGCACCCAGTCGCAGCTCGACTTTTTGCCCGAGAGCCATACCGATTTTATTATTGCGGTGCTGTCGGAAGAATTTGGTTTTACCGGGGTCATTTGTTTATTGCTGGTGTATGTGTCGATTATCTTGCGCGGCATGATGATCAGCATTAACGCCCAGAGTATGTTTAGTCGCCTGTTGGCGGGTAGCATCACACTGACATTTTTTGTCTATATCTTTGTCAATATGGGCATGGTTTCCGGTATTTTGCCGGTGGTGGGGGTGCCCCTGCCAATGGTGAGTTACGGTGGCACGTCTATTGTGACCCTGATGCTGGGGTTTGGTATGCTGATGGCGGTCAGTAAAGAGAGAAAAAGGATGGGTGAACAGCTGTGAAATCAATCGTAAAAACAGTATTACTGGGTTTCTTTAGTCTTTTACTGGCGCTTGTTGTGCAGGCGGGTGACGGAACGGAAAGAAACTATTCAGGCAATCCGCAAGCGCAGGCCTTTATTGAACGCATGGTCGCCGAGCACGGTGCTGATCGGGCTGAATTACAGACCTTGTTTGCTGGCGCACAATACAAGCAGTCGATTGTGGATGCCATGAATAGGCCCGCCGAAAAAGTCAAATTGTGGAAGGATTACCGCAAGATTTTTCTCACCGAAAAACGCCTGCGTCAGGGCCTGCAATTCTGGCGCGAACAGCGCTCGTGGCTGGAAAAAATGCAGGCCGATTATGGCGTGCCCATCGAATACGTGGTGGCGATTGTTGGGGTTGAAACCTATTACGGCAGAGTCACTGGCAATTATCGAGTCGTCGACGCCCTTGCAACGCTGGCCTTTGACTATCCCAAGCGCAGTCCCTTTTTTACCAAAGAGCTGGAGCATTTTCTGCTACTGGCTAAAGAGCAAAAGCTCGACCCCGCGACGCTGAAGGGTTCCTATGCCGGGGCGATGGGCTACGGTCAATTTATGCCATCCAGTTACCGTGCTTATGCGGTTGATTATGATGCAGACGGGGTGGCCGATATTTGGGCCAATCCGGCTGATGCCATTGGTAGTGTTGCCAATTATTTTGTCCGCCACGGCTGGCAGCGTGGTGAGGACGTGGTGGTGCGGGCGCGGATTAGTGCTGATTACAGCAGCGAGGGCATTAACAAATTGGTGAAGCCCGCGTTAAATTTGGCGCAATTGGCCGAGCTGGGTTTTACGCCAGTGCCTGAAATGAGCGCTGATGTGAAGGCGATTCCCCTGCGTTTACAGGGTCAGGCCGGGGTCGAGTTTTGGCTCGGCCTGCAAAATTATTACACCATTACGCGCTACAACCACAGCTTTCGCTATGCCATGGCCGTGACCCAGTTGGCGGAGCAAATTGCCGAGGAGATGAGCAAGAGTGAGTGAAATTCTTTGCCCCGGCATTGTCGGCACTTGGCGAGTTAACAGCGGCAGTATTCGCACCTTAAAATGTGTTAATTGTTTGGCCTTGATGAGCGTAGCGCTACTACTGATTAGTTTGAGTGGTTGCCAGAGCGGTGACTCTTTTGCACGCTTGAAAGACAGCGGGCCAAGCCACGACGTTGATGTTAGCCAGATAGAAAATGCCGTTCCCCGAGTTGACCCCATCACTATTGCGGGCAACAAAAATCCCTACACCGTCAATGGCGTTACTTATCAATTGATGCCTGCTGCAAAGGGGTATAGCGAGGAGGGTATCGCCTCCTGGTACGGCAATAAATTTCACGGCCGCAAAACCTCAAATGGTGAAACCTACAGCATGTACGGCATGACCGCAGCCCATAAAACCCTGCCGATTCCGGCCTATGTTCGCGTCACAAATTTAACCAATGGGCGACAGATTATTGTTCGCGTTAATGATCGTGGCCCCTTTCACGGCGGACGCATTATTGACCTGTCTTATGCGGGCGCTAAAAAACTTGGGTTTGCCAGCGCGGGTACGGCGCGGGTCAGGGTAGAGGCAATAGATCCGGCCAACTTTCAGCCCAACAGCGTATCGCGGCCGAGTTTGAGTGCGGAGCTTGATAAGCCTGAAAAAATTCCGTCTTTAATCGTTGCCACTAAAAAACGGCCAGCCCAGCCCTTCTTGCAGGTAGGTGTTTACAGCTCGATGAATTCGGCGAGGCAGCTGCAAAATCAGCTCTCATCAATAACCTCTTTCCCGGTCTCTGTGCGTCGTTTTGGGGAGGTGGAATCCCCTGTTTTTAAAGTCTGGATTGGCCCCATTGTCGACCGGTTACAGCTAGCGGCACTGCGTGATCGCCTGGTAGAGCAGGGTCGCTATAAACCTTTTGTGGTTAATGCTGTCCGAGATATTTAGTTGAGGAGCCTCTGAACAAGCTATGAACTCGTATCTGACGACTAAAATAATCAGCTTCTTCGTTGCAAAGCTTCGCAATAGCCCGCTATTACGTGCACTTTGCGCCTTGAATCTAAAGATTTTAGCTCGCCACCTACTTCGTCCAGAGTTATTCAGAGGCTCCTTGATTGTTTAACCGCCTTGCTACGGAGGCGGTGCGTTTGCCCATGTTATTATGATGCCCGCTTTATAAAGACTGCGATTTACCCAATACCTTTTTTAAATCCGGCTACACTGCTAAACCCGGTGCACTAATAAACCCGGTGCACTACAGCCAAAACCAGTTTGAAAACAAGGTTAGAATTATGTTGAAAACCCTTTCTGCACTGCTTATTTCGATGTGCTTTATCGTGACGAGTGCGCAGGCTCAGACTTTAATTCCCGCCGCGCCGCAATTGGCCGCCAAGTCGTGGATATTAATTGATGCCAATACCGGGCGAGTGCTGGTTGAGGAAAATGCCGACTTGCCCTTACCGCCAGCTAGCCTAACTAAAATGATGAGCGTCTATGTGGTGGCGGGTGAGATGGCCAGTGGCAAGTTTAGCCTCACCGATAAAGTGCCCATTAGCGTCACCGCCTGGAAGATGGGCGGCTCTAAAATGTTCGTGCGTGAAGGTACGGAGGTTGCCCTCGGTGACTTGCTGAAAGGTATTATTATCCAGTCGGGTAATGATGCGACCGTGGCGCTTGCCGAGTATTTGGCGGGCAGCGAAAGTGCCTTTGCCGATGTTATGAATCAGCAAGCCGTTTTATTGGGCATGAACAGCAGTAATTTTGTTAATGCCACCGGTTGGCCCGCCAAGGGTCATATTACTACCGCCCGCGATTTATCCATGCTGGCACAGGCTATAATCACTGAACACCCCGCTCACTACGCCTTGTATTCTGAAAAGTATTACGAATACAACGGTATTAAACAGCCTAATCGCAACCGACTATTGTGGCGTGACAAGTCTGTCGATGGCATGAAAACCGGCCACACCGAGGCGGCGGGTTATTGTTTGGTGGCCTCCGCCGAGCGCAATGGTATGCGTTTGATCTCGGTGGTGATGGGTACGCGCAGCGAAGAGGCGCGGGCTCAGGAATCGCAAAAACTATTGACCTACGGTTTCCGTTACTACGAAACCGCTAAAGTCTTTAGCGCCGGTGATGTACTGCAGGCAGACAATCGTGTCTGGTTCGGCGAGCAAGATAGCGTCGATTTAGTACTGGCCGAGGATGTGTTTTTGACGTTCCCCCGTGGCGCTATAAAACAACTGGCAAGCAATATTCATGTCGACGCCACCCTCGAAGCGCCCCTGACTCAACAGCAGGAACTGGGCCGTTTGGTGATCACTTATAAAGATGAAGTGCTGGCCGACAAAAAACTGGTTGCCGCCCAACCCATTGCCGAGGCGGGTTTTTTCTCGCGCCTGTGGGACAGGCTGGTGCAGTTTGTGATGAGTCTTTTATGAGATCAAGGGCATGAGACCGTCTGTTTATGAGATCAAGGGCACGAGATCGCCCTTTATGAGATCAAGAGGATGAGATCGTCTGTTTATGAAATCCAGATCATGAGATTAAGCACATGAGGTCGCTATGACTGAGCCCGAAGCGCCGCGTATTGAGTTTCCCTGTGACTACCCGATCAAGGTCATGGGTGAAACCTGTGAAGAGTTTCGCGAGCACGTGTTGACCGTGATGGAGCGACACGCACCGGGTTTCGATCAGGCCAAAGTGACCATTCGCGATAGCCGTAAAGCCACCTATCAATCGCTGACGGTCACTATTACCGCCACCGGTAAGGATCAGTTAGACGCTATTTTTGTCGACCTGAAAACCAGCTCCCGAGTGCGGATGGTATTGTAGCCATGTCGGCGATTGAGGCTTATGTCAGCTTTACCTGAAACGTCCATCGCTGTTTGTCAGCTTGGCCTGCAGCCCTATGAGCAGGTGTTTGCGGCGATGAAAGACTACACCGAATCGCGCACTGATAAATCTCCCGATCAGCTCTGGGTGGCTCAGCATCCGCCCGTTTTTACACAAGGGCAGGCGGGTAAAGCCGAGCACCTGCTAATGCCCGGTGATATTCCCGTGCTAAAAGTTGACCGTGGTGGTCAGGTGACCTATCACGGCCCCGGGCAGATGGTGGTTTACACGCTGATTGATTTAAAGCGGGCGGGGCTCAATGTGCGCGAACTGGTCTGTGCCATTGAACTGAGTTTAAAAGCCTTATTGGCGCGCTATGGCATTGTGGCCCAAACGCGAGACAAGGCACCGGGCGTCTATGTTGGTGCTGCTAAAATTGCCTCGCTGGGTTTGCGCATACGGCGCGGGCGCAGTTATCACGGTTTGGCTTTAAATGTTGACGTTGACCTGGAACCATTTCAGCGTATTAATCCCTGCGGTTATCAGGGTCTGCAAATGACACGGCTAAAGGATTTATTGTCGAGCCGCGATATGCCAACGTGGCAGACCTTAGAAAAACAATTGATTAATGAATTAGTACAACGCTTCGGGGCTGGACGGGCAGAGCAACTTGGCCTGAAAAACCCGGAGTGGCAATATCAGGACTGGGCGTATTAAAGGTTTAGGCGACATAAATGGACGATAATTTCAGTAGTGACTCACCCGATAGCGCCAAAGGCAGTCAGCCAGTCAAGCGCACCCAGCGACTGCGCCAGGGTGAAAAGCTGCGCAGCGCCGACAAAGTTGAGCGCATACCGGTTAAGGTGATTCCCACCGAGACCTATTTGCGCAAACCGCCATGGTTGAAAATTCGTCTTTCGAGCTCTCCCGATGTGGCGCGCATTAAAAAAATTCTGCGTAAAAATAATCTGTCCACCGTTTGTGAAGAAGCTGCGTGCCCCAATCTCAGTGAGTGTTTCAGCGGCGGCACCGCTACCTTTATGATTATGGGCGATATCTGTACCCGCCGTTGCCCCTTTTGCGATGTCGGCCACGGCAAGCCCAACCCTCTCGATATTGAAGAGCCTTCTCATCTGGCTAAGGCTATTGCAGAAATGCAGCTTAAATACGTGGTGATTACCTCGGTCGATAGAGACGATCTGCGCGATGGCGGCGCCCAGCATTTTGCCGATTGCATACGCGAGGCCCGCTTACTCAACCCGGCGTTGGAAATAGAAGTGCTGGTGCCGGATTTTCGCGGTCGCATGGAGCCCGCTCTCGATATTCTCAGCGCCACGCCTCCCGATGTGTTTAATCACAATATCGAAACCGTGGCCCGGCTTTATCGTCAGGCTCGTCCTGGTGCCAATTACGCCTGGTCGCTAAAATTACTGCAGCAATATAAAGCGCGTAATTTACCGGTGCCATGCAAGTCGGGTTTGATGGTGGGTTTGGGTGAAACGAAAGATGAGCTGCTCGCCACCCTCGATGATTTGCGCGCCCACGATGTGGAAATGTTGACAGTGGGGCAGTATTTACAGCCCTCAAAAAATCATTTGCCGGTAGAACGTTTTGTTCACCCCGACGAATTCCAGGAATATAGAGAGTACGCAGAGGCCATCGGTTTTAAGCATATTGCCTCTGGCCCACTGGTGCGATCCTCGTACCATGCAGATAAACAGGCACACGGAGAGGAAGTTAATTAATGAACAAGTCACAGGAAACAGAAATAGAAGCCGCCGTTTTTCGTCGTTTTTTAAAACATTTAGACGAGCATAAAGACGTGCAAAATATTGACTTAATGAACCTCGCGGATTTTTGCCGCAACTGTTTGTCAAAATGGTATGTTGCTGAAGCTGAGAAGCGCGGCGAAACTGTCGATTATGAAGCTGCCCGTACCAACGTTTATGGCATGCCCTACAGCGAATGGAAGGATAAATACCAAACCCCGGCAACGCCTGAACAGTTGGAAAAATTTAATGCCAGTCAAAATGAAAAATAAACCGGCCCCCGTTTCTACCCTAATTGCTAACAATTAAAATAGGGCGTTTGTGTTGAGCTTAGGGCAAGTAATGTCGGCGAGAGTTTTAAACGTGCTGAGCTTTACTTTGTTAGCAGTCCTGACTTTTTTGATGAGCAGTTGCGCCTCGCCGCCAGCACGCCCCGATAATATTTGCGATATATTTACTGAAAAACGCAGCTGGTATAAAGCGGCGCGCTCTTCAAGCAAGCGTTGGGGTGGTCCAGTTACCGTGCCAATGGCGATTATGTATCAGGAGTCGGGGTTTCGGCACGATGCAAAACCACCGATGCGCTATTTTCTGAGGATTATTCCCTACGGCAGAGCCAGCTCAGCCTATGGCTATGCACAAGTTAAAACAGGCACCTGGGGCGATTATCAAAAAGATGCCGGCTCTATGTTTAGCGATAGAGATGACTTTGGTGACGCTATTGATTTTGTCTTCTGGTATATGAATATAAGCCAAAAGCGCAACGGTGTTTCCAAGTGGGATGCCTACAATCAATACCTGAATTATCACGAGGGCCACGGTGGTTATGCACGGGGAACGTATAAAAATAAAGCCTGGCTCAAGGGTGTTGCCCGTAAAGTAGAAAGCCGCTCAAAAACCTATAGCGCTCAGTACAGTCAATGTAAAAAGCGCCTTGAAGGCGGTTGGTTGCGTCGCCTATTTTCCTGAGTCATCTGTTTTCTTTTAATTATTGAGTTGATCGGCCACAAACAAGGGTTCATTTCTTGAGTTAAAAGTCGATGACTTTTGTTATGGTTGAGTCATTGTGATAGCTAGGGAGTCTCTGATTAAGTCTGGACGAAGTAGATGGCGAGCTAAAATCTTTAGATTCA
>CAYWXW010000060.1:0-12522 GCA_964462265.1 uncultured Porticoccaceae bacterium
CTGGCCGGCAATGCGCGGCGGATAGGTGTAGTGGTGAATCATGCGCTGGTAGACTTCACCCGGTGCTGCATCGATCTGCCCCTGCACGCCGGCGGTTTTGGCCAGCCACTGTTTGTAAGTAATGGTGACGCCCTGGTCGAGATAACCGTTGCCGGTCATGCTGCCATAAACGTCGACGATGACACTGGACCAGCGTGCATGCTGGGTAAACTCCATGGCGCGAAAGGTCATTTGTTCAACGGTGTAGGGCGCGGAATAGGGGTAGGGCTCTGCGGGTACATAAGGGGTTTTACTATCGCGTGGGCCGGGGCCGCTTAAATCGACCCGCGCCAATTCTGCGGCTGAAAGCTGTGCCACGCTACGCCAGCTTTTTACCTCGCTGGCTACTGATGCTATTGAAAAAGCACTCAGTAAGAGTATTAACACCAGCTTGCTTTTCAAATTCATACTTTTGGAATTCATACTTTTGGAATTCATTGAAGACTTGCTATACATCTGTTTTTCGCCTCTTACCTGTGCCTACTTTCCTTTTTAAAACTCCCATTACCCACGCGACTTTGTTTGTCGAGCGGGCAGCGCAACTGGCTAGTTATTGACAACTAGCTGGCCCCTGTGCGCCTACAAGCACGATGAGCCAAATGACCGCCCATTCTAGCATTAACAGCAATACGAGTAAAAATTACCAGCGGGATTGTCAGTAGGGGCTTGTCGGTAACAAGATTAAATATCTGGGCTTGCACTGTCGTCTTTAATTCAGGAGACTTTTATCAGTTCAATACCGTCTTTTGTAAGGAGTAAAGACCATGACATTATTTGATCTCAGCGGTAAAGTTGCCGTTATTACCGGCTCCACCAAAGGCATAGGTAAAGCGATTGCCGAACAAATGGCCCGCCACGGTGCCCGTGTTGTGGTGTCGAGTCGCAAGGCCGATGTTTGTGCACAGGTCAGTGCTGATATCAATGCATCGCTTGAAGGGCAGGTTGGGGAGGCCATCGGCATAGCGGCGAATATTTCCCACAAAGCCGATCTCGAAAACCTGGTGGCGAAAACCCGAGAGGCCTACGGCAAGATTGATATTCTGGTTTGCAATGCGGCGGCTAATCCCTATTACGGTTCGATGCTCGGCATTAGCGACGAGCAGTTCGACAAAATTATGGATAACAATATTAAGTCGAACCACTGGTTGAGTTCGATGGTGATCCCCGAAATGCAGGCCCGCAAAGACGGCGTCATTATCATTATCTCATCCATAGGCGGCGTTGTCGGCCACACCACTCTGGGCGCTTATGGCTTGTCGAAGGCCGCCGACATGGCCCTGGCTAGAAACATTGGCGCTGAATTTGGCGTCGATAATATTCGCGCCAATGCCATTGCACCGGGTTTGATTAAAACCGATTTTGCTAAAGCCCTGTGGGACAACCCCGAGTACCTTAAAAAAGCCACCGCCAATTGTCCTTTGAGCCGCATCGGCGAGCCCAATGAAATCGCCGGGGCGACGGTTTTTCTCGCCTCAGCTGCCGGTGCGTTTATGAATGGCCAAACCTTAATTATTGACGGTGGCCGTACGATGTCGAATTAAGGGCTTACGCTGGGTTGGCTGGCGCGTTTTTCGTTAGTGCCACAGTCCGCTCTAAATGAGGTGCTAGACGAGCCAAAGGCTTCACCATTGCGGCAGTCGGGGCTTTGTAGCACACTAGCAACCACAAAAAATCAGTAGTAATACAACTCAAATAAGTAATCAAAAGGAGATAGACAATGGCGAGTTTACGCAGCCAGATATTGGCCCCCATCATGCGCATGACGATGAAGAAAAAACTGGGTAAAAGTGGTGACCCGGCGAAAGAGCGGGAGTTTCTCGACAAAATGTCGGGCATGACTTCACGCCGCCCTCTGGGTAAGTACGATGTCGTTGGTGGTGTCTCCGGTGAGTGGCAGCAAGCCTCCCTAGGTAGTGCCGACAACGTGATTTTGTATTTGCACGGCGGTGCTTTTGTCCTCGGTTCTCCAGCCAGTCATCGGGATATGGTCGGTGCTATCGCCGATGCCGCTCAGGCGCGAGCCTTTATTGTCGATTATCGCCTGGCTCCGGAAACCCTCTTCCCGGGTGCCGTAGAAGACGCCGTCGCCGCTTATAAAGGTTTGTTGGCCAATGGTGAAAAGGCCGAGAAAATTATTATCGCCGGTGACTCTGCCGGTGGTGGCTTGACGATGTCGACCTTGGTTGCCTTGCGCGATGAGGGCATTGAGCTGCCCGCCGCTGCCGTTTGTATTTCCCCCTGGGCCGATCTGAGCTTTACCGGTGACTCGATGATTGTTAAAGACAAGAGCGATGCCATGCTCAGTCGCGACAGTTTGTCGTGGTTTGCGGGTCTATACCTGGCCGGGCAGGATGCGGCCCAGCCTCTGGCATCGCCTATTTTTGCCGACCTTGAAAACCTGCCGCCCATATTGATTCAAGTTGGCAGCAACGAAGTGCTACTCGACGATGCCATTCGCCTCAATAAAGCAGTCAAGAAGGCCGGCGGTGATGTCACTCTGGAAGTTTGGGATGGGCAAATGCATGTTTGGCATTTAATGTCGACGATTGTGCCAGAAGGTAAACATGCAATTAATGTTATTGGCACCTTTGTAAAAACACATACGTGAAAATAGTTTAGCGGGGAGGCTCCCTTGCCAATTCAAAGTGTTAGTAAGGGCCCCGGTCAATTGATTTCAGATGTTTTAACCCTCTGCTGTTGACCAGCAAGATTGGCCAGGGGCGGTGCTATAGGGCTCAGAGGACTCAGATATTGATTTATTACACAGTTCTAATTAAGTCAACTCATAATGGGTGGGCGAATGAATTTTGAGCTGTATTTATGGGTTCTTGGCCTCTCTATTTTTCTCTACCTTATTGTCTTTATGTGCTCTATCTATGTCTGGCGTTTGTCCAATTTACGCTGGGTGTGGGTGGGCGTAGGCGGCGCGACTGTATTAATTGCTGCGCAGCGTTATGTTACGTTTAATGTTGTTTTGTCGACAGCTGAGGCAACAGCGACGTATTCGTGGATGAGCCTTCTCGATCTGATTATCCCTGTGTTATTGATCTTTTCGGCCGTTCTCACATTACCGGCAATTAAAAAATTCAATCTCCGCTTGAAAAATGCGGAAGTTAATCAACAGGCGTTGGCGGAGAGCGAGGAAAAATACCGGGAGTTGATTGAAAGCACAGGTGCGGGTTATGTCATTATCGATGAGTTGGCCAACGTCATTGAGTGTAATGAAACGTATGTCAAACTACTCGGCCGAAGCAGTCATGAAGAGGTCGTAGGACACAACCTTGTTGAATGGGTCGATGAAACTGAAAGCGGCGCATTTGTCATCGGCGAAATGTCTCTGCACTCTAAAGGTGAGCTGAGACGCTACGACAGTATCAATTATCTCCGCCCCGATGGTAGCCCTGTCCCCGTCGAAATATATAGCCGGGGCAGGCAGACTGATGAGGGCTTGCGTATTGTTGGCCTGGTTAGGGATGTATCTGAGCGAGAGGCCGTGCGAAAACGGCTCGAAAGCAGTGAAAAACAAGCACATTTATTATTTGAAAACTCGCCAATTTCAACGGCTATTTATAAGCCTGATGGCCAACTTGTTCGGGCCAATAGGGCTCATGACGACTTGTGGGGTCTGGAGTTAAGTCAAGTGTTTCCCGATCTTAATATACTCAAAGATGTCCAGGCGAATGAGCGAATTGGCAAAGACAGGCTGGCCGCCATTTTTAAGGGTGAGTCCATAGAGCTGCAACCCTTTGTCTATAGAGGTAGTGAGTTGAGGGCCCCGAGTGGTGAGTTAGTCTCGGGCGCGCGCGACAATACTGTTTTACCGATGTTCTTTCCCCTCAAGGACGAGCAGGGTGAGGTAGTCAGTATTGTGCAAATGCATATTGACCTGAGTGAACGGGTGGCGGCCGAACAGGAACTCAGAGAACGGGAGACTTTTTATCGCGCCCTCGTTAATAGTACTAATGATGCCTATGCCCTGCTCAAGCCCGATGAAACGGTACTTGATGCTAATGACGAATATGTGCGCCTAACGGGGCACACGGATCTCTCGGAAATTAAGGGCAAGGTATCGCGACAGTGGGTGAGTGGTGATATGGGGCTGGTAGAGCTTAAGCGGCTATTGGAAAAGGGTGGTAAGGCCCATGGTGTGCGCTGCGATTACCGTCATCCCGATGGTACGGTTATACCGGCTGAGGTCAGTGCCTCTTTGGTGGAGTCAGCTTCTGGCCTCCAGGTGGTGGTCATGGCTCGTGATATCAGCGAACGCCTGGAGTCGGAGAGCCGCTTACGCCAGGCGCAGAAAATGGATGCTATCGGCAAGCTGACCGGCGGTGTCGCCCACGACTTCAATAATTTACTGGCAGTTATCCTCGGTAATAGTGAGTTGGCCTTGGCCAATAAGCAGACACAAGGGCCCTTGCGACGCTATTTAGGGGCTATCCTTGACGCTGCTGAGCGTGGTGCTGACCTTACCCACCGCCTGCTGGCCTTCTCCCGCCAGACACCCCTGGCACCGAAAGTGGTCGATATCAACGTTGCTATGGGTAACGCTTGTACACTGCTCCAGCGTCTGATTGGTGAAGATGTCGAGCTGGTACTGGTAGAGGCAGAGGCCATGCCCAGTTGTGAAGTCGACCCGAGTGAGTTGGAAAATGTCATTATTAACCTGGCCAATAATGCCCGAGACGCCATGCCGGGTGGTGGCAAACTCATTATTGAATCAAGGCCCATGGTCTGTGTGCCCGACAACAACATGGTCAGAGCCGGAGAGCTTACAGCGGGAGACTATGTGGTGATCTCGGTGAGTGATTCGGGGGCGGGCATAGCGCCGGATATATTACACCGGGTGACCGATCCGTTTTTTACCACCAAAGCTGTCGGTAAAGGTACGGGGCTGGGCTTGAGCATGGCCTACGGGTTTGCCAAACAGTCGAATGGGCACTTGAGTATTTACAGTGAGCTAGGAGAGGGCACTACGGTCAGCATCTACCTGCCTGTCCACGCTGATAAGGCTGATGAAATAAAAGAAAAGTCCCCTGGTGTTAGCCCCGGTGGCAATGAAAAAATATTGCTGGTTGAGGATGACGCCGCACTGGCAACTCTGGCCAGTCATATGCTGGAGGATTTCGGCTATCGCGTCGAGGTGGCTGGCAATGTCGCTGAAGGACTTGAGTTATACCATCAGCACGACGATTTTGATTTGTTATTGACGGACATAATTTTACCCGGTGGTCGCAATGGCCGAGAGCTGGCGGAGGAATTGTTAGTGCTAAGCCCGGCGCTGAAAGTGCTGTATATGTCGGGCTATACTGAAAATGCGCTGCTTCACCACAGTCGACTCGAGGAGGGCGTGGTGTTGTTGCAAAAGCCTTTTAGAGCTGCCGAACTGTCGACCACGGTTCGTCAGGTACTCGATGCTTAACTTGAAAGTTGTTTTGAACGTTGTTTTGAAAGATATGTAGAGACTACTCAGGCCGCGAAAAAAATAGTCAGAATAACCAGCGGGCCAATATACCTGAGGCAAAATAACCAGAGCTTACCCCAGCGCCTATCCAAACTGCTGTCGAGCAGGCCTGCCGCCGAGCCAATCCCGGCAAGTAAGAAGCCGCTACCCGTCCACTGTTCGCGCATTGTTTATTGCTGAGTCACTACGCTACTCAGCAGCGCACTTGATTTTTGAATACGGGATTCAATCGTTTTCCAGCGTTGTCTGATACTCGCCAAGCATGGCCAGATGATTTAAACGCGCACGCTTGAGCAAGGCCTGCTGCGCAGCAAGACTATTTTCAGCCTTGCCCTGCCATGCCTGCAGGGCGGGTTGCTGCAGGGCGCGGCCATAAGAAATGCTCAGTTGCCAGGGTGCATGGGGCGCTTGCTGGTTAAGAGCGTTTAAATTAGCGCTGGCCTCTATGGGTTCCTGACCGCCTGAAAGGAAATTAATACTGGGCACCGCTGCCGGTACACAGCGCTTTAAAACTTTGAGCGTTGCACTGGCCACCTCGTCGGGTTCGCCACGACGATAATCTTTGCCGGGTAACACCATGTTGGGTTTTAGTATCATCAGCTCAAGCACCACATGATGGCGAGCCAGTGCTGCAAATACAGCCTGTTGCACAGCCTCGGTGACTTCGCTGTGGCGTTCGATATCGTGACTGCCATCCATCAACACCTCCGGTTCAACGATGGGCACCAGCCCCTCGGCCTGACACACGGCGGCGTAGCGGGCGAGCATTTCGGCATTGGCGGCTATGCCGTTGCGGCTGGGCACATTTTTATCGATGGCGTACACTTCGCGCCACTTGGCGAAGCGGGCACCCTGTGCTTTATACGCTCGCAAGCGTTCAGCCAGACCATCCAGACCCTGAGTGATTAAATCGCCCGGTGACAGGGCAAGGGGGATTTTGCCTTTGTCGACTTTAATGCCGGGCACGATTTTCTGAGCCCAGGCAGCTTCGGGGATAGTCGTCTGGGCGTCACTTTTCTGCTCAAGACTTTCTTCAAAGAGGATCAAACCGCTGATGTACTCACCCAAACCCGGTGTGCTTGCGAGCAGGTTGCGCCAGATGCGACGCTTCTCTTGCGTCGACTCGACACTAATAGCGGCAAAACGTTTGGCAATGGTCGGTGCGCTTTCATCGGCGGCAAGAATGCCTCGGCCTTTCTGCACCATTGCGGCAATCGTTGATTCCAGTTCGGCTAATGGCATATTTATTCTCCTGTGACTTGTCTTTGAACAGTAAGCGAAGACTCTCTATTAATGTACCCTAACAGTATGGCTAGCGATGTAAATGACAAGGGAGCAGTGAATGAAAATTACTTTTCTGGGTGGCACGGAAACCGTGACCGGTTCGAAATACCTGGTAGAGACGGCCAAGACTAAAGTACTGGTCGATTGCGGTTTGTATCAGGGTTACAAGTGGCTGCGTGAACGCAACTGGCAAACGCTGCCGGTGGATATTGACCAGCTCGACGCTATTTTACTGACCCACGCCCACCTCGATCACTCTGGCTATATTCCTGTTTTATACAACAGGGGATTTCGGGGGCCGGTATTTACTCATTATGCGACCCTCGATTTATGCGAGATTTTATTGCCCGACAGCGGCCATATTCAGGAGGAGGATGCACGCTATTACAGCAAGCACAAACTCAGTAAACACGAGCATCCGCTACCCCTCTATGATCGCGCAACAGCTGAGCGCTGTCTGGATTTATTTTCGCCCCTGGCTTTTGGAGAGATCTGCGAAATTGGTGATATACAATTTCACTTGCAAAGTGCGGGGCATATTCTCGGTGCCGCCAGTATTATTATTGAAGCTGAGGGTAAACGTGTTGGCTTTTCTGGCGATGTCGGCCGCCCTGACGATATTTTTATGCGTCCACCCCAGGCTCTACCCGAGCTCGATTTATTATTGCTCGAATCAACGTATGGCAACCGTCGACACGACAAACTGGACGCTTTTCAGCAGCTTGCCGATGTAGTAACAGAAACGGCTAAAAATGGCGGTGCTTTATTGATCCCCAGTTTTGCTGTCGGCCGGGCACAGGCCTTGCAGTTTATGCTCACCACACTGATGAAGGATGGCCGTGTTCCGAGCATGCCTATTTATCTCGATAGCCCCATGGCGATTAATGTTTCAAATATTTATTATCGTTACACCGAACTCCATCGTCTCAATCACCAGCAGTGTGATGCCATGTGCAACACCATCAACTTCGTCAATCACGTTGAAGAATCTAAAGCGTTGGTGGATATTAATTTCCCCCATATTATTATTGCCGGGAGTGGCATGGCCACCGGGGGACGGATTTTGCACCACCTGAAAACCCGCATCGAGGACCACCGCACCACCGTGCTTTTTACTGGTTATCAGGCGGGCGGAACCCGGGGTGCGAAAATGCTGCAAGGCGTCGAAACTGTCAAAATACACGGCCAGTGGCTGCGCAATCGCGCCCGTATTGAGGTTTTGTCCGGCTTGTCTGGGCACGGTGATTATAAAGATATTGGTCGCTGGCTAGCCCAGTCGGCACTGGCCCCTAAAACGTCGATTCAGCTAGTTCACGGTGACCCCGATGCGCTTGAAGGTATGCGAGATCATTTGCGCCAAACGACGAAATTTGATGTCAAGATCGCAGGTTATCGAAAAATACTAACCTTGTAAGGTAGGCCTTATTTATCCCGGTTAATAGGGTAGTTATCACTGCGTTTTTTAAAGGGTTGCAGCAGCATTTGGTGCAGGGCCAGATCGGCATTGGTACGGAAACTATCGATGCCGATGCTCATGTCTTGATGGCCGCCCTTGGGCTGGGCGCAGTAAGTGCCGAAGCAGCGATCCCAAATTGAAAGATTAAAACCGAAATTACTGTTTGTCTCCCGGGGGATTACGGAGTGGTGAACGCGGTGCATATCGGGGGTGACGATGACGCGGCGCAGTACCCGATCAAACCCTAGAGGCAAACGGGCATTGGCGTGATTAAACATCGCCAGAGTATTGAGCAGCACTTCAAAAATTAATACCGCGACAGCGGGCGGCCCCAGTGCCGCGATAACGCTGAGCTTAATGACCATGGATAAAATTATTTCAAGGGGGTGGAAGCGAGCACCGGTAGTCACATCAAAAGCCAGGTCAGCATGGTGCATGCGGTGTAAACGCCAGAGCGCCGGCACCGCATGGAACATAATGTGCTGTAAATAAATAGCCAGGTCGAGACAAATAACGGCGAGTAAAGAGCCAGCCCACAGGGGCAAGTCAAATTGTTGCAGCAGCCCCCAGCCTGCGGTCTCGCCCGCCAGCGCCAGGCCGACAGCCGTGGTCGGCATCACAAAGCGCAACAGCAGGGTATTAAAAACCACAATGCCGAGATTGTTGGGCCAGCGCAGGCGGCGAGAGACCTGCCCCTCCCGGCGCGGTGCGAGTAGCTCCCAGCTGGCCATTAATACAAAAATGCCGATAAAAAAGCTCAAGCGAATGTGTACTTCGTTGCCGAGCAGACTCTCGTTCATTGTTGTGCTCGCCCGATGCAGGGTTCCACTATTTACCTCAGTGCTCGTGGGCAACCCCGGCGCCTGCTGGAATACGAATATCATCAATCATATCCTGTACCTCGGCTGGCGGTGGCGGGGTGAGGCGACTAACAATAACGGCCACGGTGACATTTAAGGCCGCGCCAATAGTGCCAATACCTGTCGGCGAAATCCCCAAAAACCAGTGCTCGGGGTTATTAAACTCGGGTGCAATAAAATTAAAATAAACAATATAGGCCAGTGTGCTGCTCAAGCCAATCAACATGCCCGCCACAGCACCCGAGCGGTTAATGCGCTTGGAAAATATGCCCATGACAATGGGTGGAAACAGCGAAGCGGCTGCCATGCCAAAGGCGAAGGCGACAACCTGAGCGACAAAGGCCGGCGGATTAATGCCAAACCAGCCAGCGATAATAATAGCCACAACGGCGGCGAGCCGGGCAAACAGCAGTTCTTTTTTATCGCTGATGTCGGGCATAAAAGTGCGCTTCATTAAGTCGTGAGCCACAGAGCTGGAAATTACCAGCAACAAGCCCGCTGCCGTCGACAGGGCTGCGGCAACGGCACCGGCGGCCACCAGGGCGATAACCCAGTTGGGCAGCTGGGCAATTTCCGGGTTGGCCATCACCATAATGTCGCGGTCGACGTAAATTTCATTGGCACTGTTGGTCAGTTCATTGCTAATTACTCGCTCACCATAAGTGCCCCGTGCCTCGGTAAAAATAGGCTTGGTGGGGTTAAAGGCATGGCCTGGGCGGTACTGCATAATGCCGTCGCCGTTTTTGTCTTTCCAGGCGATAAGGCCGGTGTTTTCCCATTTTTCAATCCACGCCGGGGCGTCGCTATAGGCAACTTCGTTGACACTCTCGGTGAGGTTTAAGCGTGAAAATGCAGCCACGGCGGGGATGGTGGTGTACATAATGCAAATAAAGACCAGGGCATAACCCGCTGATTTACGCGCATCGGAGACCTTGGGCACGGTGAAAAAGCGCACGATAACGTGGGGCAGGCCGGCGGTGCCAATCATTAATGCGGCGGCAATGGCCAGTGAGTCAATGGTGCTGCGTGTGCCTACGGTGTAGGTATTAAAGCCCAGCTCAGTGGTCACCTGGTCGAGTTTTTGCAACACGCTAAGGCCCGAGCCGTCGTTGAGTTTATCGCCTAAGCCGAGTTGGGGGATGGGGTTGTCAGTCCACATAATCGACATAAAAATGGCTGGCACCATAAAGGCAAAAATCAATACGCAGTACTGGGCGACCTGGGTATAGGTAATGCCTTTCATGCCACCGAGCACGGCGTAACAAAAAACAATGGCCATGCCGATGACTACGCCGGTTTCAATTTCCACTTCTAAAAAGCGTGAAAACACGATGCCGACGCCGCGCATTTGCCCGGCAATATAGGTGAAGGAAATAAAAATCAAACAGACTACAGCGACCACACGGGCGAGCTTTGAATAATAGCGATCACCAATAAATTCGGGCACCGTAAAGCGGCCGAACTTGCGCAAATAGGGCGCTAATAACAGGGCTAAAAGCACATAGCCCCCGGTCCAGCCGACTAAATAGACGGCACCATCGCGCCCGGTAAAGGCGAGTATGCCGGCAACGGATAAAAACGATGCCGCGCTCATCCAGTCGGCTGCAGTCGCCATGCCGTTGATGACGGGGTGTACACCGCCACCAGCGACGTAAAAATCTTTAGTGGAACCAACCCGCGACCAAATAGCAATGCCAATATAGAGGGCGAAGGAGAGGCCGACGAAAATAAAGCTCAGGGTTTGTGCGCTCACGATGGGTCTCCGCTACTGCCATTATTATCGTCATCATCGACGCCGTGGGCGCGTTCGATCTTTTTCATCCAAATATGGTAGATAAAAATAATCGCCACAAAACAGAGCATGGTGCCCTGCTGGGTGAACCAGAAACCGAGAGGAAAACCGCCAATGCTGAACTGGTCGAGCCAGTCGCTAAATAGTACGCCGCAACCAAAAGAGACGAAAGCCCAGCTGCTGAGTAGTACCACCAGCACTTTAACGTTGGCCTGCCAGTAGGCCTGCACATCCATTTCGCTCAGGGTTTCTTCATCGTGGTGGGAGTGGGGTGGCAGGTTTTCCGCCTCGTCGTGATGGTAGATTTCGCCATCGTTGTCTGGCTGACCTTTACTATTGGCACTTTGGTTCATTGTGTCCTCTTAAGAGCGTTATTTTTCTGATGCGCAAGGCTGGCAAGATGCGCTGTTGATGTCAACCGAAAGCGCGGTATCAACAACAACTAACAGGCTTAATCAGAGCTTCCCTAGCAATATTTTATTGTTCTATTATGTTTGGCGAATCACTGGTTTTAAAGATCCCTTGAATTCAGGTCTAGATTCAGATAATAACTACTCCGCCAGACGCTTAAAAAACGAATAATAATGAATAAAGGAAAATACCATGCCTAAATACTGTGTTGGACACCTTAATGATATTCCGCTGGGTCAACGTAAAGTGACAAAGGTGGAGGGCAATAAAGTGATTGTCTTTCATCTCGACAGTGGCTTTTATGCTACCGAGGCTAGTTGCCCCCACTTGCGCTTGCCGCTGGCTAAGGGTGAGATGCTTGAAGGTGATGTGCTGCAGTGTCCTATTCATCGCGCCAAGTTCTGTGTCAAAAGCGGTGATGTCAAACAATGGGCCTGCTTTCCACCGGGCATTCAATTATTGAACGTGGTGCGTGGGGAAAAGCAATTAAAGACTTACCCTGTGCGTATTGAAAACGAAGAGATCTTTGTCGAGCTTTGATTGAGCTTTGATTGAGCTTTAATTGAGTAATGCTGGGTGACGTTTAAACGCCTGGTTTATTCCCCAGCTATTATTCGCCCTGACTGCGCAATAAGCTCAGGGCAGGTTGTTGCAGTGCGCTGCGACTGGCCAATAATCCGCAAAGGGTGACGAATAAAGCGAGAGCCAGTGGCAGCGCCTGCCAGGCAGAAATACTCATGCCCTGTTGAAATAATCGTTCATTTAAAGGGTAGAGGGCGAGCAGTGATATGGCCGTTGCACCGAGGGCAGCACTACCACTGAGGCAGAGAAACTCTATCCAGAGGATGCTTTTGACCAATTGTTGTTTGCCACCGAGTGCCCGCAGCAGGGCATTATCGCGCCCCCGTTGTTGTTGCCCACCGAGCAGGCCAGCGGCGAGCACGAGTAGTGCCGAAAACATCAGCAAGGCACCGAGCAGGGCGCTGGCCTGACTGGCCTGGGCAATAATCTCCTGCGCTTTGTCGAGCAGGCTTTTAACATCGAGCAGGGTGATGTGGGGCAGTTCGTGCAGTAGCTCAGCGAGGCGGGCACCGTCGCCCTCGGGCAACCAGAAGCTGGTTATCCAGGTAATATCTTGTGCGGCGAATTCACCGCTGGCGAAAATAAAATAAAAGTTGGGTTCAAAACTATTCCAGTCCACTTCGCGCAGACTGCC
>CAYWXW010000060.1:12622-20633 GCA_964462265.1 uncultured Porticoccaceae bacterium
TTCAAATGTCGATGGCCAGATTTCTTTTCCTTGGTGATGGCTTCTTTTACAGGCACACCATTAATACTACTAAGGCGACCGCGAACTACGGGATAGAGGGGCTGGTCGATGGCGTCATGCTGCTCAAGCCATTGCTCGAAGGCGGGCATATCGCGCTCAAAGAGATTGAGAACAAAGTGGTTGGGTGCCTTTGACGGCAGACGAGTGCGCCAGTCGTTGAGCAGTTGCGAGCCGGTTTGCCCGGCCAGTGTCAGCACGGTCATTGCCAATGTCAGTGATACCAGCAGGGGCAAGGTTAGAGCTGGGCGACGGCTGAGGCGGCGAATGGCCAGGCGAGCGGCGAGGGGTAGTCGCGTACTGGCCAGGTCGAGGCCTTTAATTAAAGGCCATAGCAGGGCGGGTAACAGTACGCCGAGGGCGGCAATTAAGCCCAACACTTTGCCAAGCTCAGCGAGGGAATCGGTGAGTAAGCCGGCGAGTAATACCGGTGCGCTGAGGGCGGCGAGTAGCTCGATATTAGTGCTTAGCAAACTACCTTGCTGCCGCTGGCGCAGCACCTCAATAGCAGGCACGCGCACTAATGTACTGAGCCGGGGCAGGGCAAAGGCCAGCCACAATAGCAGCGGGGCGAGCAGGGCAGTGAGCCATTCGAGGGGGCTGGCGGCGCTTAGGTAGCCAGTGCCGATGTTTGCACCGCCACCACCCATCGTCGACATAATAATGGCAGCGCCCAGTGTGCTGCCGATGATGACAGCCGGCAGCACAGCGAGAAACTCCCAGCCCAGTAAGCGGGTTATGACTTGATAGCGACTGGCGCCAAAGCTGCGCAATAAGCCCGCCAGTTTTGCTCGCCGCCGTACCCGTTGTGAGGTGGCCAGATAAATGGCTGCGCCGCAGAGCAAGCTGATAAGGAGTACCGCAAGGTTAGCCCACAGGCTGAGTTGGCGCAGGGGCCCCATGCTACGCAGTGCGGCGTCGTCGACAGTTTCGAGGCTTTGGTCGGGGCGCAGGTTTTTATCCAGCTCAAGCCCCAGTTTTTTGATGGTCTCACTATCGCCGGCGACTACGCTTTGTTGACGAATACGGGTGCCTGGGCCCATCACGCCGGTGGCCTCAAGGTCGGCACTGTTGAGAACAATACGCGGATTCATACTGTAAAAACCGGCATTTTGATCGGGCAGCTGGCGAATAATGGCGCTGATTTGGAGAGGCTTGTTGCCGACAGTCAGTGTTGCGCCAACGCTAATGTTTAAGCGGTCGATCACCTGATCGGCGACCCAAACACGACCGGGGGCGGGACCGTGTTGTTGGGCGTACTCGTCAGCAAAACGATTTTTGGCGAGCTGTATTTGTCCGTAGAGGGGGTAGGCTGAATCGACCGCGCGAGCGCTAACCAGCAACAGGGCATCGTTGTGCACCAGCACGCTGGAGAAGTCGATAATCTGCGATGTCTTAAGTTCTCCCAGTTGAGTGAGCTGCTCGGGCTCTGGTGCTCGGCTGCTGGCGAGTATTAAATCACCCCCCAGTGCCTCGGCAGTGCTGATGTTAAAGCGCTGTTCCAGTTCAGCGCGCAGAAAAATAACCGCACTTAGCGCAAAGGCGGCGATGGCCAGTGCCAGGGCCAGTAGTTGAAAGCTGTGATCCCGCCAGGGGCGAAACAGTTTGCTCATGTCGAACTAGCTTGCTGGATGAATTTTTCAGTCGCAGATTCTTCTACCGGCTTTTCATCGGCGAAGGATGTGTTGATTATTTTGCCGTCGTGCAATTCAAGGTGGTGCTGGCAGCGGCTGGCCAGTTGAGGATCGTGGGTGACTAATACCAGTGCAGCACCACTGCTCTGATTTAATTCAAAC
Organism: uncultured Porticoccaceae bacterium; assembly: GCA_964462265.1. Lineage (GTDB taxonomy): Bacteria > Pseudomonadota > Gammaproteobacteria > Pseudomonadales > Porticoccaceae > Reddybacter. The sequence continues at coordinate 14,476 of CAYWXW010000060.1, forward strand.
AGCAGATCAATGACGCGTTTGCCGTTGGCGTGGTCGAGACTGCCGGTGGGTTCGTCGGCAAAGAGTAGCCGCGGTTGCACCGCAAAGGCGCGAGCCAGAGCAACGCGCTGTTGTTCACCACCCGATAAAGTCGCCGGAAAATGGCGCATGCGATGTGCGAGCCCGACGCGTTCAAGCCAGTCTTTGGCGATGGCGGCAGGCTTTTCTCGGCCCGCTAATTCTAGCGGTAACATGACGTTTTCAAGCACATTCATATCGGCCACCAGGTGAAATTCCTGAAAGACAAAAGCGCAGGTGGCGCCGCGATGACTGGCTCGTTGATCTTCACTGAGTGAGCTAAAAGCACTGCCATTTAAGCGTATTTCACCCTCGGTGGGCGTATCGAGACCGGCGAGCAGGCCCAGCAGTGTTGTTTTACCACTGCCCGAGGGGCCGGTAATAGCGAGGCTTTCGCCGGCATATAGCGTAAAATCAATGTCTTCAAGAAGAGTGAGTTCGCCCTCTGGCCCCTGCACACGCTTGGCAACCTTGCCAACTTCAAGCAGGGCTGCTGCCTGCTGAGGCATGCCAGACGGGGGGGCGGCAGACGTTGAGGGTTTATTCATGGGCTATCGGTTCCAGGTAACAATAGTGTTTTTATACGGGCTTTTGTGTGGCTCGGGTTCATTGGCCAATAGCGAATACCGCCAGGCAGCCAGTAGTCATACGGTGCTCGTGCTGGGGGATAGTATCAGCGCAGCCTATGGAATAGACAAGCGTGATGGTTGGGTGGCGTTGCTGGAGCGGCGTCTCGAGCCTCAGTGTCCGCGTGTCAATATTCACAATGCGTCAGTCAGTGGCGAGACTAGCGCTGGTGGTTTAGCGCGTTTACCGGGTTTGCTGGCCGCTCACCAGCCCCGGCTACTAGTTATTGAGCTAGGCGGTAACGACGGCCTGCGTGGTTTGTCGCCCCAGCAAATGGGCAAAAACTTGCAGCAAATGATCGCGCTTGCCGAAGGGGCCGGTGCACAGGTTGCACTGCTGGGCATGTTGATGCCGCCCAATCTCGGTGCCGCCTATGTGCGGCTCTTCGAGCAAGCCATGGCGGGTGTCGCCGAAGATGAGTCGGTGTTGTTTCAGGCGTTTTTTCTGCAGGGTGTGGCTGGCCAACGAGCCTTGCTACAGGTCGATGGTCTACACCCCACGGCTGCTGCCCAGCCGCTTTTGCTCGACAATGCCTGGCAGCTGCTGGAAAAACCCTTGGCGGAAATTTGTCAGAGCAGGACGGGTATTACTACTTTGTAAGCCCAGCCTGGTTTGAGAAAGTTGTTGTGTCGCTTATGCCGGTTAAAAAGGCCGGTTAAAAAAACCTAAGTAAATAGGCTGCTACTGTATTAGCGATAAAAATTCGCTGCGGGTCGGCTGATTGCTGCGGAAGGCACCGAGCATGGCCGAGGTTTTCATGCTTGAGTTTTGCTTCTCAACACCGCGCATCATCATGCACATGTGCTTGGCTTCAATGATGACACCAACGCCGAGGGCGCCGGTAATCTGCTCAATGGTATTGGCGATTTGGGTGGCGAGGTTTTCCTGTATTTGCAGGCGCCGGGCGTACATATCGACAATGCGGGCGATTTTCGACAGGCCAATAACTTTGCCGTCGGGAATATAGGCGACGTGACAAACCCCGACAAAGGGCAGCAGGTGGTGCTCGCACAGGGAGTAGAGCTCAATGTCTTTGACGATCACCATTTCGCTGGAATCGCTGGGGAAGAGGGCGTCGTTGACCACCTCGTCAAGATCGAGATGATAACCCTCGGTGAGAAAATTAAAGGCTTTTGCGGCGCGCTTGGGCGTGTCAACCAGACCGGGGCGGCTTAAATCTTCACCGATGGCCTCGATAATTTTGGCGTATTGCTCTTCCATAGTTCTGTCCGATCTCAATAGTAAAATTCTTCGTTATAATTAGCTGGCCGCCCTCTGCGGTTACTCTATGAGGCTCAAAAGAACGCATGTATACAAAGTGCTATTAAATAAGGGGTTATTCAGTCCAGCGAGACTAATCTTTTTTTCTTGAGGTGATTATAATGGCCGCCTCCGCAAAATTACAATGATGGTTGTTGCCATCGATTATTAAGGCGAATCCACAACGTGAAAACAGCATCAAATATGGCAGCGAATACGACGGCGAAAATCACCCCAGAACTCGTCGACCACCTGCACAGCGTACGCGACTATATTCGTTTTGGCGCCAGCCGTTTTAACGAGGCCGCGTTGTACTTTGGCCACGGTAGCGATAATGCCTGGGATGATGCACTGGCGCTGGTCCTGCATGCGCTGCATTTGGGACAGGAGGGGCGTAAACAAATACTCGATGCGCGTCTGACACCCGGTGAGGGCAGGGCGATATTGGCACTGTTTATTCGCCGCATTGAGGGTCGTACACCGGTGCCTTATTTGACCGGCGAAGTCTGGTTTGCCGGGCTTAAATTCAAGGTTGACGAAAGAGTGCTGATCCCGCGCTCACCCATTGCGGAGTTAATAGAGGCGGGTTTCTCGCCCTGGCTAGCCGATGAACCGGCGGCGATTCTCGACCTCTGTACCGGAGGCGGCTGTATCGGCATTGGCTGTGCCTATGCTTTCCCCGCTGCCGAGGTGGTGCTCAGTGATATTTCTGGCGCTGCGCTAGTCGTAGCCAATGAGAACATCGTACAGCATGAATTGAGCTCGCGCGTGACAGCGCTTGAATCTGACTTATTTGCAAGTATCGATCAGCGCTTTGATCTAATCGTCTCCAATCCGCCCTATGTCGATGCGGCGGATTACGGGGCGATGCCCCCGGAATATCATCGTGAACCCGCGCTGGCTCTTGAGTCGGGTGATGATGGTCTCGATTTTACCCGGCGCCTGTTGCGTGAAGCGGCTGCCTACCTTAATGAAAACGCTGTGCTGGTGGTGGAGGTTGGCAATAGCGCCGTGCACCTGGAAGAGGCCTTCCCCGATGTGCCCTTTACCTGGCTGGAGTTTGAGCGCGGCGGCTACGGCGTTTTTGTGCTGACGCGGGAAGAGCTGATTGAGCATGGGGCAGAATTCGTCTAATCGGGCAGGCCCATTTTTGTTGATGCTGGGTCTATAATAGCCGCCTGATTTTCACCTGATAAACGATTTGGAGTCACCCTTGCCGGGCAATACCTTTGGAAAACTGTTCACCGTTACTACTTTTGGCGAGAGTCACGGGCCTGCTCTAGGCTGCATTATCGATGGCTGCCCTCCGGGTTTGTCGCTTTGTGAAGCCGATTTACAGGTCGATCTCGACCGTCGCAAACCGGGTCAGTCGCGCTACACCACCCAGCGCCGTGAGGCCGATCAGGTGCGCATACTCTCCGGCGTTTTTGAGGGTGTGACTACGGGCACCTCCATTGGCCTGCTGATTGAAAATACCGATCAGCGCTCGAAAGATTATGGCGATATTAAAGACACGTTCCGCCCGGCCCACGCCGACTACAGTTATTTTCAAAAGTACGGCGTGCGCGACTATCGCGGCGGCGGGCGCTCATCGGCCCGCGAAACAGCCATGCGTGTGGCGGCCGGTGGCATCGCTAAAAAATATTTAGCGCAAACACTGGGCATTAGCGTGCGCGGTTATTTAAGTCAGCTCGGCCCCATCACTATTGATAAAGTCGACTGGGATGAAATCGACAACAACCCTTTCTTTTGCCCCGACGCCGGCAAGGTTGATGAAATGGCCGCTTTCATGCAGGCCCTTTCTAAAGAGGGTAATTCCATCGGTGCCAAACTCACCGTGGTTGCCGAGGGCGTGGCGCCCGGTTTGGGCGAACCCGTATTTGATCGACTCGATGCCGATATTGCCGGTGCCTTAATGGGCATCAATGCGGTCAAGGGTGTGGAGATTGGTGACGGCTTTGCCACAGTTGAACAAAAGGGCACCGAGCACCGCGATGAAATGGGCCCTCAGGGCTTTTTGTCGAATCATGCCGGTGGCATTGTCGGCGGCATTGCTACCGGGCAGCGTATTGTTGCTCACCTCGCGTTAAAGCCGACCTCGAGCATTCGCTTGCCGGGCCAGTCGGTGAATGTGCGTGGTGAGTCGGTTGAGGTTTCAACCACCGGACGTCACGACCCCTGTGTCGGCATTCGCGCTACACCCATTGCCGAAGCCATGCTGGCCCTGGTGTTGATGGATCATGTGCTGCGCCATCGCGGACAGAATGGGGATGTCGATAGCCAGCTCAAGCCACTGCCGCCTGAAGTTGGCCCTGAAGTCGATCCAGGGGTTTGCGAGTAATTGCCGGCAGACAAAGATTCGCCAGAATCGTCTCATGGGCAAAATAATCTAGCACTACCGTACTGGCGACTTTCCGGTTTTTATTTTTTCTATTTCGCCCTGCTGGGTGGCATGTATCCCTACTGGCCTCTGTATTTACAGCACCTGGGTTTTACCCCTGAGCGTATAGGGCTGCTATTAGCAGTGCCGATGATCACCAAGTTGATGGCGCCCAACCTTTGGGCCTGGTTGGGCGATGTCACTGGTCGACGCCTGGCGATTCTACGCCTCGGCTCCTTCCTCGGTTTATTGTGTTTTTTAGGGATTACCATTAATCAGAGTTTTTACTGGTTGGCGCTGGTGATAGGCGGTTATAGCTTTTTCTGGAATGCCATACTGCCCCAGTTCGAAGTGATTACCCTGGGTTTTTTGCAAGATAAACCCGAGCGTTACAGTCTGGTGCGGGTTTGGGGTTCTATTGGTTTTATTCTTGCCGTACTCGGCGGTGGCTATTATTTTGAATATCTTAGTATTGAACTTTTTCCCTGGGTGGGTATTAGTTTACTGGCGTGTATTTTTATTAGCAGTTTATTAATTCCCCCGTCAAAGGAAGAGGCTAGAGAGCACAAACGCGAAAGCCTTTGGCGAGTGGTACGCCAGCCAACGGTGATTGCTTTTTTAATTGCCGGTACATTGCTGCAAATGGCCCACGGGGCCTACTACAGTTTTTTTAGTATTTATCTTGAAGAGCTGGGCTTTTCCCGTACCGCCATTGGCTTTTTATGGTCCATTGGTGTGGTTGCCGAAGTCTTTATTTTTATGGTGATGCACACACTTTTACTGAAGCTCGGCGTGCGCTTTGTGCTTATCGCCAGCCTGTTGCTGGCGGCCCTGCGCTGGTACATGATCGGCAACGGTGGTGAGTGGCTGTGGCTACTTATTTTCGCCCAATGTTTACATGCCTTTACGTTTGGCACCTTCCATGCGGCGTCGATAGAATCCATACGTCGCCTGTTTAAGGGCGGCAGCCAGGCGGGCGGGCAGGCCCTGTACGGGGCAATCAGTTTTGGAATCGGTGGTGCTGCGGGCTCTTATTTAGCTGGTCATTTCTGGGAACAGGGTGCGACACAAATCTTTAATGTTGCCTCTGGCTTGTGTTTATTGGCCGCCGTGGTGGCCTGGTATGGTTTTCGCGATCCGCGCTTACACCGCAGTGCTAGTGGGGCCTGAATTCAAGTAATAATTGTGTCGTCTTTATATTTCAAATTATTGGAGAATCATTAATGAAACGCTTTAGCTCCTTATTCTTCGTCTTATTTTTTACTTTCACTGCACTACCAACCTTAGCTGAAAACAGCGCGTCCGCTATTGATAAGCGCAAAGTGTTGGTGCTCACGCCTATGCAGCGCGAACATGTGCTCAGTGAAATGCGTGCTCTGCTATCTGGGGTGCAAAATGTTCTTGGGGCATTGGCCGAGGACGATATGAAGGCCGTCGCCAATATTGCCCGCCCGCTGGGTCGCAGCATGGCAGGCAAAGCGGAAGATCATCTCAAGGGTGTATTGCCCCAGCACTTTATGCAGCTGGGCATGGCTGTGCATGAGGATTTTGACCGCATAGCAGCACTTGCGGAATCGGGCGCTGGTAGTAAGGCAGTGCTGAGTGAATTAAGCCGTTCGATGAATAAATGCCAGGCTTGCCACGCAAACTATCAAATCTACCCTTTAAAAAGCAGTGGTAGCGAAGAGAAAAACTCACATCACGGTCATTGAGTAATGCGAGCCTACTTTGCTTTAAGGGTTCAATGGCTACAATCGTTAATGGCTAGAACGGCTTAAAGTGTTTTCATCGGTGTGATTGAAAATCTTGCCGTAGATATCCAGCACGGTCGTCT
>CAYWXW010000061.1:0-5807 GCA_964462265.1 uncultured Porticoccaceae bacterium
ATTTCTCCAAACCTATGAGGATGATTAGCCGCGTCTATAGTCTGAGATTTAGAGCTTGAAGATCTCATTGACGATACCTTTTCAAGCCTTACCTTAATAAAAGAAATCTTTTTTGCTAATCCCGCTTCAGAATCTCGAATCCATAAACAATATCGTAACTTTCCCTTAATTAATTCCTCAGAACCAATGTAAGCTCTAACGTATTTTTCGTAAGCGTCTTTATCTTCACTAAACAGTAATCTCGCTTCATCAATATCTAGCAGTAACCCACCTCCATCAACAGCACTATCCCCACGGTCCATCGGAGTAACTTCAGTCAAAGGAGCATTAGATTTTGAGAGTGCTAAGTTTTTCCCTGTGGTTAAATACGCATTAATATTTTCAGCTTTTCTCTCAACTGTTTTCCCGCTCTCATCTATTGAAAATAGGCGTCGAATTTTTCCTACACGATTTGAAATACCAACGATTACAACGGTTACACCAGCATTGTGACTCGCCAAATTAGCCCATTTAAATGACGTATGAGCAAAATATATTTCATTTCCAGTTTCAAAAATTAGCGGCCAAAGAATGGGGACTTGCTGGCCTTGGCAAATAGAGTTGGTGCTAACAAAGGCACTTGCTGAATTGGTATGCTTGCCGTATTCGGCCGCTTTCATAAACCAGCCTGAAACATAATCAAGGGACTTCCATGATTTAGTAAGCCCTTTGAAAATTGCCTCAAGCTCAGACTTTTGTTCCTTGGATTGCCATGTGCTTCCTAAATATGGCGGATTCCCACAAATATAGGTTTCACCCCCTTCATTCTCAAAATCAATCTGTGCCTGGTCGAGGGGTGAATTAAATAGATCGTCGCCAAGCAATTTAACCCCCGTGCCCGTTGGCGGGCAGACAGAAAGCCAATCAATCCTTAATGCATTACCACAAGTAATCCAGTTTTCAGCATTGAGGGGTAAAAATTCCGCCAGGGCATCTTTTTGGCCGCGATAGCGCAGGTCGCATTGGTATTCGGCAATGATCAGTGCCAGCCGTGCTATTTCGGCAGGAAAGTCACGTAGTTCGATACCGCGGAAGTTGGTGAGGGGCAGTTGGGATTTCAGGTGCTGCTCGTCGCGCCGCTGGTTAATTTGGTATTCGATATCGCGCATCTCTTTGTAGGCGATAACCAAGAAATTCCCTGATCCACAGGCAGGGTCAAACACACGGATATTGGAGAGGCGCTTGCGCAGGTTGAGTAGCTTTCTAGGGTTGTCACCTGCCTGTGCTAACTGCTCACGCAGATCGTCGAGAAACAGCGGATTCAACACCTTGAGAATATTGGGCACGCTGGTGTAGTGCATGCCTAGTGCGCCACGCTCTTCGTCATCGGCCACGGCTTGAATCATGGAGCCGAAAATATCGGGGTTGATTTGCTGCCAGTCCAGCGTGCCAACATGAAGCAAATAGGCGCGGGCAATTTTAGTGAAGTGCGGTACTTCTGTGCTGCCAGAAAACAGTCCGCCATTGACATAAGGAAAACCATTTGCCCAGGGACGGATATTTTCACTCTCGCGATCTAAGGATTTGGTATTCATGGCGCGAAAGATTTCAGCCATCACTTCGTGGGTGTTGGAGGAGTCTTTCGCGCTCATTTGCTCGATGGTGGCGGTAAACAGGTTATCGCCCATAAATATGTCGGTGTCCTCCGCAAAGAAGCAGAAAATCAGCCGCGCCATAAAGTGGTTCATATCGTGGCGGCGTTCTGACGTGCCCCAGTCGGGGTTGTTGCTTAACAGCTCCACATAAAGTTTGTTGAGGCGGCTGGTGGCCCGAATATCAAAGGAGCTTTCGCGAATTTGTTTGACGGTGCTAATGCCCGCCAGCGGCAGGAAAAAACCAAAGTGGTTTGGGAAGTCTTTATATTCACAAGCGACTGTTTCGTTTGTGATGAGGTCTTCTGCCTCAAGACTGATGCCGTCGGTGGCGAGAATGAATTTAGCTTTGGCTTTTGCGGTTGCTGGGCTGGCTTTGAGTGTATTTAGCGTGGCAGTGACTTCACTTTCTGCACAAACGGCAATATGGATATTGTTGCGCTGTAATACGGCACCTTCAATATCTGAGGTGTTGGATGAGCCGCTTTTCAGGCGTTTGATGGTGGTTTTTTTGTTGCCAAATGCCTCAAGAAAGGCATAGGGGAAGCTCGCCCCATCAAAGTCTTGCTCGGCTAAATGGCTAATGGCTTCTTCTATTTCTACTGCGTTCAATGAAAGTTGCTCTTTCTGGTTACCCTAACTACGGTTGGTTTTTACCCTTCAATCCATGCTTGAACATCTTCACGCTCAAATCGCCTTATATCTCTGCCTTACATTGAAACATAGTACGTTTACGGTGACGCTTACAAAACACTACTCACCCAATGCATAGCGGGTGCTGCGGCCACCACCGGGTAGTTTGCTTAAACAGTTTTTTTGTACCAGGTCAGCCAGCTCGCGGGTGGCGGTGGCTTTACTGACTTTGGCCAGGCAGCGGTATTTGCTGGCATTGATGCCCTCTAAAAATTCTTTGCCCTGGGTATCTAGCAGCCTGTTCAGCACTTTTATTTGGCGTTGGTTTAATACGGTTTGGCTGTGTTGTTGCCAAAAGCGGGTTTTCGTTAGTACACGATCAAACCTCGACAGGCCCTGGTTGAGTGCGTCATTAAGCACTTCAAGAAACCAGCTTAACCAGGGTGTTATGTCTAAGCTGCCTTTCTGGGTTTCCTCTAGCATTCGATAGTATTCGCTGCGCCGGGCCATGATGGCGGCGCTGTGGGAGTAATAGCGAATGCTGTTGTGTTCGGCCTGCGCCAGTGCGCGGTCGGTAAGTGCACGGGTGACGCGGCCATTGCCATCGTCAAAAGGGTGCAGGGTGATGAGCCATAGGTGCGCAATACCTGCGCGCAATAGCATATCCAGCCCTTTTGTGGGGTGGTTAAACCAGTGGATGAAGCGTTGCAGTTCTGCCTCAAGGGTTTGGCGAGGCGGTACTTCAAAGTGGACATTTGGCCTATCCAGCCGCCCTGATACGACTTGCATGGGGGCGTCACCGCGCAGTTGGCCGATACCCAGCTCGACAAACTGCGATGGCTCGGGGAAAAGCGCAGCCTGCCACTGACAAAGAGTTTGCAGGCTTAGCGGTGCCTGGGTTTGTGTGGTGGCCTCGACTAACAGCTTGGCCAGGGCATCGGTTTGGGGGGTGCCTTTTATCAACCCGGCGCTATCTATCAACCCGGCACTAGCCAGGCCCAGGGTGTTGATCACGGATGATCGCACCGAGGCAACATTGAGTGTCTCGCCTTCTATCTCGCTGGTACGCAGTGCGTTTTGCACAAGGGCATCGAGCTGGGCCGCCTGTAGCTCGCTTGCTTGTTCGTCGCCGTCGTTATTGGGAATGTTGACGATGGCCTCACTTTTACCTAGCAAACGACCCTGTTGCAGGCGCACGGCTTCTAGTTGCGGCAGCAGTTTTTCGGTTTGCCAGTGAAAGGCTGGCATATCGCCCTGCTGCCAATCTTCTCGCTGCCAGATATACATATTGGTTTGATCTAAGCGTTGGTGAATGGCTTGAGCCGAATAGAGAACGCATTCAACTCATAATTTGAGCCGAATAATACAAGCTATTCGGCTCAAAGGCCATCGAAGCCCCTACATCTCCATCGGCAGCGTAAAGTGACTGGCCATAATACGATCACGATGGGCGATTAATACCGGGTCAACGGCGGCGCGCACGGTCTCGGCCATGCCGGTAAACATGGGGCGGGCCTGTTCGGGCATGGGGCATTTTTCGGGTGGCAGTAAATCGAAGAGGTTTGAAAAGGCGGCCCAATAAAAGTCGACTGCGCTAATACTGTTGCCCACAAAGAACTCACTGCCTGCGGCTTGCTGGGCCTTAAGGCGCGCCGCCAGGGCACTTAGTGTGGCGATTTGGCGGGCGTCGGCACTGCTTACGTCCTCTTCTGTGGAGCCGTATTTTTTCGCCATCAAGACGAAGCCTTCGGGGGCCTGACCGGAGGCAACCATGGGCGCGAACATGCTCAGGCGTCGGTTCCAGGCGAGGCCGAGTTGACCGCAAATTTCGTGACTGAGGCCGAGCACCAGAGCGCGTTCGGCCCGGTCTTCGGGCAGCAGGTTTGCCTGCGGGGCGAGGCGTTCGAGCAGGAAGAGGATATCGTCCCAGCGGTGGATGGGGGCTTCGTCGTTCCAGGCGACGATGGGTGCGCCGTGGTTACCCGCCCAGGCGATGAGTTCGGGGTTGTCACCGCCGCCCTCCCAGGGTGCAGCGGTAAAGGCCAGGCCCTTATATTCCATCATAGCCTTGGTGGCCTGCCCCCAGGGGCTGGGCATGTGGTGGACGAGAACCAGGCGTAAACCCTGGGCGTTAATCACTTCATTGGGGCTGACATAATCCATAACTCACTTCCTCTGCTTTTAGTGTTTGTTGTTTTATTTATTGCCGTGCGCCACTTGTTAGTTGCGGCTGGCTAAGCATCTTACGGAAACCTGGGCGCTGATAACAAGGCGTGACCGGGGCACGTTAAGCGCAGCGAGTTTCTCTAGCCCAGGTGGCGGGCGTGGAAAGCGATGTGCTCACCAATAAACGTGGCGATGAAAAAATAGCTGTGGTCGTAGCCCGGCTGGCGGCGCAGGGTGATGGGATAGGGCTCGCCCTCGCGTGATTTTTTCTCGCAGGCTTGCTCAAACAATTCGGGGTGTAATTGCTCGGCAAGAAAATCATCGGCCTCGCCCTGGTCTATTAATATCGGCGGGCAGTGCTGGCTGCTTTCGAGAAGATGCAGAGCGTCATATTGCAGCCAATCATTTTTGTTATCACCCAGGTAGTTGGCCAATGCTTTTTGCCCCCAGGGTGAATGGATTGCCGAACAAATTGGTGAAAAGGCAGACACAGAACAATATTTTTGCGGATTGCGCAGCCCCAGAGTTAGCGCGCCGTGGCCGCCCATCGAGTGGCCGGCGATACTGGCCCGAGCGGGATCAATAGGGAAGTGAGCTGCTAACAGCGCAGGTAACTCGTCGACGATGTAGTCGTACATACGATAGTGCTCGGCCCAGGGTTGCTGGGTGGCATTGAGGTAAAAGCCGGCACCGAGGCCAAAGTCGTAAGCGCCATCGGCATCGTCGGGTACACCTTCGCCACGCGGGCTGGTATCTGGCATGACGAGAATAATCCCCTGCTCACTGGCGTAGCGTTGAGCGCCTGCTTTAAGCACAAAGTTTTCATCGCTGCAGGTCAGGCCAGACAGCCAGTACAACACGGCCAGCTTTTTCTGTTCAGCCTGCGACGGCAGGAACACTGAGAAAGTCATAGCGCAATTAAGGCTCGATGATTTGTGGCTAAAGCGTTGTTGTTGCCCGCCGAAGCAATAATATGAACTGAGTTGCCGCACTGTCATCTCTCCATTAATTTTATTTTAGTAACAATACAGTAGCAAAGAATATTCTTTTCTCTCAATCCTGATCCAGGTAGCGAGAAAAGGTCGCTGCAAGCTCTCCAGACTGTTTTACCTCCGCCAACCACGCATCGATAGTTTCTTTTAGAGCAATATCCTGCGACATTAAATAGCCTTTTTCGGCGTGGGTAAAAAGCTCACCGGGCATGGTTGCACACAACTCAGGGTGGAGGCGCTGCTGTAGTTTTACTTCGATAGCATCGGTAATCATTACATCGGCATGCTTATTAATAATCTGTTCAAAGATGCGAGTATTGTCGGGGTAAACAATTACCTGAGCATTATTAATATGTTGGCGCACAAACTTTTCGTTGGTGCCACC
>CAYWXW010000061.1:5907-18125 GCA_964462265.1 uncultured Porticoccaceae bacterium
CGAGCCAGATCAATATCAATACCTGAATATTCCCCGCTTGCCTTGTCAATAAAACTAAAGGGCGGATAATCACCGGTAGTTCCAACGCGCAGCACGCCGCTATGTAGGATATTCGCCAGCACACTACTCTCACGAGGCGACAGCTTACGTATCTGCAATAGAGATTCGAGGAGTTCTCGCTGCATCGCGGGGCTAACAAAGGGCGTAGTGATGGCGACGCTGATCGTATTCAAGTGCTGGTCAAAACTATCGGCGGCCTGTAACTCCTCCAGCGCAAGAGGAATTTTCCTGACCAGCTGAGTACCAAGAGCAATCAACTTGGGTCGAATATTATTTTTTAGATCAGGGATAGCATTAGCGCCCTGCAAAATGCCACCCTCAGCCTGCCATTTTTTTATCCAGCTTTCTTGCAAGCTTTTAGCGAACTTAATTTGCAGGCGGAAAAAGGGCTCAAGCGTGGCGGGGTCGAGCTGATGCTTTCGAGCACTGGCCACCGCACTGGCAAGTACGACTTTTTCACGGGGCTTATTTTCGATAGCAATATGATTAGCGTATTTGTAAGCGGCTACGTCTTGCATTAATTGCAGGCGCTGATCGACCAAACTTAATAAACGCTCGAGTTCTGGCGTATTAGTTGGCGTGCTGGCAGCGTGTATTGGCGAAGTAAAAAAACAGAGAAAAACTAGCAGATATATGTTGCTTATTGCGAGTAGCTTTCGCGCGAATTTCTTAGTAAATTTCTCAACTAAATTCTGAGCCAACACATTAGCGCCCTGCACTAATATGCGTTATCGCCATGCAGGCCTGGGTGACAAAGTGTTTAAAACTTTGGTAGCTAGCGCCATCTAGCGCTCGGCCACTGGCTTTTCTGTCGGCATAAAACAGGCCAATACTGCGCTGATTAATATGCACTGGGCTAATAAAGAAATCGTCACAGGCCAGTACCGTCATCACCTCTGCTGGCAAGGCTTTTGCGTAATTGCTATTGGGGGCATCTTTCACCCATAGCGACATATTTTTCTGCAGAACAATATTAAACAGCGTCGGTTTGGCTTTCATATCAAAAGCAAAGGCTTTCAAAAAACTATCGGCATTATCGCCTAAAGCATGCTTGCCGCGCAGTGCGCTTCTGTCGGGCGTGAGCATGGCGAACAGGCAGCGATCCATGCCGATACCGCGATAAATACCCTCTGAAACAATTTCGAGAATAACGCTAAGGCTGGGTTTTTCATCGAGAATGCCGGATAAATCTCGCAGTATATTGAGCTGCAACATAGGGTCAGGTTCGAGAAAGCCCGAGTCATCACCGGCCAAACCACCTTCTTCTTCCTCACCCGCAGGCATGGGGATGTGGCTAATCGTGCTATTGGCGCCGAAGTTGCGCGCTGTATCAATGGCTTTGTGGGCATTGTCGTGGCTGAGTTTTTCGACATCGTCCAGCTCAAGATCCAGATGTTCTGCCACTTTTTTAAGGGTCGACGTGGTGTGGTAATCATCCCAACCCTGGGTGGCATTTTTTGCCAGCTCCTGACCCAACACAATATTTTGTATGCGGGGGTTTTTTAAGCCAGGCTTGTTCAGCGCACTGTGTAGTAGGTCACCCAGGTGCCAGTCTTTGGTTAAACCCACGGTCAATTGTTTAAAAGTAAAACCCAGCACGTCTTGTTGTGCCTGTTCAGCGCTGATGTTTTTTTCTTCCATTAGGGCAATAATTTCATCGCCCTCTTTGCCGGCCACACACCAGAAAGCCATTTCACCGAGGTTGTACAGGAGCGTGGCGATAAAGACTTCTTCGGGCGAATCGTCACCATTTTCTTCGGCAAAGGACTGGGCCTGCACGGCACCGTGAAGTGACTGGGCCATAATTTCCAGCACATATTTTTGCGCGTTTGATTTTAGTAGTGCATCGATCACGGCCAATGACAAGCTGAGGGTTCGCACAGTACTAAAACCCAGAAAGAACACGGCACGGCTAATGGTGTTCACCGGCTGAGAGCCCGGATTATAAACCGCGCTGTTGGCCAACTTAAGAATACGCGCAGTGAGGGCGGCATCTTGCAAGACCACCTGGGCCAGCTCCCCCGTCGACGATTCATCACTTTGGGTGACATGGCCAATGGCAGTAACGGAATGTTTAAAAACGGGCATTTCCTGTTCGCTGAGGCGACGCACCCATTTTTCTAGATTGTCGGACATAGCCTTCCTTATTATTTACTGAGCAATTCTTCTACTGGATAGCGACCTGATTACCGCTTTTCGAAGCATACCCGAAGTCGCACCCAGTATAGAGGAAGCGCTTGGCACTTTGTCTCTCAACGGCGATTGCGCTAATCTAAGCACCGGTGCGTAACTCCACCCTGCAAGTCTCCGGTGAAACCTCATTCTGTATAAGCGATAGTGACCATGAAAGTCCTCCACACCTCTGACTGGCATCTTGGCCGCTCCCTTTATGGTCAAAAACGCTATGCAGAGTTTGGCCAGTTTCTCGACTGGTTGAGCGACACTATTAAGGCGGAACAAATAGATATACTCCTCGTCGCTGGCGATATCTTTGATACCAGCGCACCCAGCAATCGCGCGCAAAGCCTTTACTACCAGTTTCTTTGCCGCGTTGCCGCCTCGCCCTGCCGCCATATTATTGTCATTGCGGGCAATCACGATTCGCCGACTTTTCTCGATGCACCCAAGGCACTACTGCGCAGTCTCGACGTTCACGTTATCGGAGCCGCTGCGGAGAATATCGACGACGAAATACTGCTATTAAAAGATGCCGAGGGCTGTGCCGAGCTGCTGGTTTGCGCCGTGCCCTATTTACGCGACCGCGATATTCGCCAGGTGCAGGCCGGCGAGAGCCTTGCCGACAAAGACCATAACCTGCTCGAAGGTATTCGCAATCACTACCAGCATGTTGCAGAGCGAGCCGAAAGCCAGCGTAAGACACTCGGGCTCGACATTCCCATTATCGCCATGGGCCACCTGTTTACTGCGGGTGGGCAAACCATTGACGGCGACGGTGTGCGCGAACTCTATGTTGGCTCGCTAGCCCACGTTGGTGCCAATATATTTCCGCCCTGTATCGACTACGTGGCTCTCGGCCACCTTCATGTGCCGCAGAAAATTGGCGGGGCCGAGCACATGCGCTATAGCGGCTCTCCCCTGCCCATGGGCTTTGGTGAAGCCACGCAGCAGAAAAGTGTTTGCCTCGTTAGTTTCAGCAAAGCAGACACAACGCAGCCTGCAGTAGAATTACTGGATGTGCCGGTGTTTCAGCAGCTGCGTAAAGTCAGTGGCAACTGGGCAGAGATATCAGCCCAGTTGCTCACCCTTGTCGATTCCAGCGAGACGGTGTGGCTTGAAATAATTTATCAGGGCGATGAAATCGTCAGTGATTTACGCGAACGCCTAGAGACCCTCATCGAAGGCAGCGAACTCCTCATTTTGCGCATTCATAATACCCGCCTTATAGACCGCGTGCTAAACGCCAGCCACACCGATGAAAGCCTTGAAGACCTCGATGTCGATGATGTTTTTGCGCGCTGTCTCGCGGCCCATGAAATACCCGAAACCCAACAAGCCGATTTACTGCACACCTATCAGCAAGCACTAAGCTCAATCCATAATGACGATACACAGGCGGAGTAGCTGATGAAAATATTGCAGCTGCGTTTTCTTAACCTCAATTCACTACTGGGCGAATGGCAGATTGACCTCACCGACCCCGCCTTTGGCAACGAAGGTATTTTCGCCATTACCGGCCCCACTGGCGCGGGAAAATCTACCATTCTCGATGCCATTTGCCTGGCCCTTTACGGACGCACCCCGCGACTGAATAAAATCACCAAAAGCAGCAATGAAATTATGTCTCGCCACAGCGGCGAATGCTTTGCCGAGATCACTTTTGAAACACCCGCAGGACGATTTCGCTGCCACTGGAGCCAGCACCGCGCCCGCAAAAAATCCGCTGGCGACTTGCAGTCACCCAAGCATGAAATTGCCGATGCCCTGTCGGGACAAATCATCGAGGCAAAAATCCGCAACGTGGCAGAGCGTATCGAAGCCATTACCGGTATGGACTTTGAACGTTTCACCCTGTCAATGCTACTCGCCCAGGGCAGCTTTGCCGCCTTCCTGCAAGCGGCCCCCGACCAGCGTGCGCCCATACTCGAGCAAATTACGGGTAGCGACATTTACAGCCAAATATCGATTCGGGTGCATGAACTTCGCGCCATCGAAAGCGGCAAGCTAAATACCCTGCAAGCTGAGTTAGCAGGCATGTCGCTGTTAAGCACAGAGGATGAGGCACAGCTCAAAACCCGGCTTCAACAACAAAAGCAACGTGAAGGCGAACTCAACGCTGAGCGTGAAAAACACAGTCAGGCGATTAAGTGGCTCGACACTATCGACAGCCTGCAAAAAGAACTGCAAGACCTCGATCAAAAAAACCAGGCCTTACTCAGTCGCCGCGATGACTTTAAAGCGGATGAGAAAAAACTCGACGATGGCAAACGCGCCCTGCACCTGGCCGCCGACTACGCTAGCCTGTGCGCATTGCGCCAGGCACAAAGCAGTGAACAAAAAACCGAACAACTGTGTCGCGACCAGCTGCCCGCAAAAAAGGAAGCCCTAAGGTTAGCAGAAGATAAACTGCAAAAAAGCAAGATCACTCTTTTAGAGAATCGTGATGCACAAAGTACAACCCTGCCCATTATTCGGCAGACCCAGGCTTTAGATCTGCAATCAAAAGAACAACAGGCACCTATCGACAAGGCCGCTGCCACAATTACAGCATTACAACAAAATATTACTCAACTACAAGATCAGCAGCATAAAAGCAGCCTTATACTTACTGAAAACGAAGCTGACTTAAGTCAGCTTTTAAAACAAATAGCAGACAGTCGAGCTGACGAAACGCTGGTTGATCAACTCAGCGGTCTGCAAAGCAGCTTCTCAACACTTCGCGCATTAACAGCCCGATGCAGTGTAAAAATAGCCGAACATGAGAATGCAAAAGCCGAGTGCCATAACGCGCTCGTTAAATGGCAGACACAATCTAGCGAACTCACCGAGCAGAGCAGAGCGCTAAAAGCACTAGAGGATCGCTTAACCTTACAAGAAAGCCAACGCTTACAAGCATTAGCTGGGCAGGATATTAATCACTGGCGGAAATATCAGGCAAACCTGGTGGAGAGAAAACAACTGTTTGAAAACCTGGGCCTTCAATTAAATAGTCTTGCCCAGTTACAAGGCTTACACACAGACCTCGACACCCGCCATGTAAAGCTCACCGATAATATCGCTGGCAGCAAGCAACAACTTTCACTTCAAACAGAAAAACAGGCGGGCCTTGAGCGAGAATTTAAATTACTCGAAACTCAAGTTTCACTACTTAATAAAATCCATAGTTTAGATCAGGCTCGTGAACAACTAGAAGATGGCGAGCCCTGCCCGCTTTGCGGTGCTAATGCGCACCCCTACGCGGCAGGCAATGTACCTCAAACCGATAGCACCCGTCTTAGACTCAACGACGTAACAACCAAACTTGATGCAGCCAGCCAGCAGCTGGTCACGGTTAAAATTCGCATTGCTGAAGATAACAAAGAGCTTGAGCAAGTTAGCCAAAAACAGCGCGAGACCACTTTACAAATAACGGAACAACAGAACCTGCGCGAACATACAATACGGCAACTGAGCGACAGTGGAAGTACACCCCACGGAAATGGTGACTTCGCCGACTCGTTACCCCAGCTCATTAAAGACAATCAATATTCTCTGGACAAGGCAAACCGGCTACTCACGACTATCGACGAACAGGAGCAAGCCCTGATCAACTTGCGTGCGACCCTTGATACAGCGAATAAAGTAGCAAATCAATTAGAGCAGCAACACCTGACAGCGAGTCATCAAAAAGACACGGCTGAACAAACCCTCGTCCGCTTAGCAAAAGAGCACCTTGTACTTAGCGAGCAATTACAAGGCGACCAGCAAGACGTTCTCAAAGCACTGTCTATTTTCGGCATAAACACCCTGCCAGAAGATGATTTTTCTGCTGTTGAAAAAGCCCTCATTAAACGCCGCGAACAGTGGCTGGCTAAACAGCTTCAACAATCCAGCCTCGAACAGAGCATCTCCAGTCTCAACCTAGAAATTGAGCACCAAAACCAACAACTTAGCGAGAGAGGTGAGGCGCTGGAAAAGCAGCGCATCGATTACGCAACTTTATTAACAGCGCAAAATGAACTCAAGCAAAAGCGCCAAGCACTGTTCGATAATAAAGACCCCGCGCTTGAAGAGTCGCGTTTAGAAAACGCTGTAATGACAGCTCAAAAGCAGTTCGATGATGCCAACCAGTATTTGCAAATTGCCTCGCAGGAAGCCACACAACTCAACAGCAAAATAAAGGCCATTGTAGATAGTCTGCACAATAGATCTGCTCTATTAAAAATAGCCGAAGAGGGTTTCGAACAACGTCTCACCGAGTGTTCATTTGTTAGCGAAACGGATTTCAAGGCGGCCTGCATTAGTGACGAAATGAGGGAGAAACTGTCCCGAGAAGCCGAGCAACTCAAGGCAGAACAAAGCGGTCTTGATGCCAGACACAAAGACAGAAGTGAGCGTTTAAATAAAGAACGTGGCAAGCGTGTTACCGAGCGATCTATTGAGCATCTCAAACAAGATCTGGATGCGACGACCAGTCAACTCAAGACCGCTCAGCAGGAGCTTGGCGCCTGCCAGCAAAAACTCGATGACAATCGAATACTGAGGGCCAGCCAGCAGGAAAGAGCGACAGACATTGATGCGCAAAAAATAGAATGCGAGCGCTGGGATAATCTTCATCTGTTAATTGGCTCGGCCGACGGCAAAAAATATCGCAATTTTGCCCAGGGTTTAACCTTTGAATTATTAGTCGGTCATGCCAACCGCCAGCTGCAAAAAATGAGTGATCGCTATTTATTAATCAGAGATAAAGGCGAGCCACTAGAGCTTAATGTTGTCGATAATTATCAGGCCGGGGAAATACGTTCCACCAAGAATTTATCCGGCGGTGAAAGTTTTATTGTCAGCCTCGCCCTGGCTCTAGGTTTATCGCAAATGGCCAGCAAAAATGTCCGCGTCGATTCATTGTTTTTGGATGAAGGCTTTGGCACCCTCGATGAAGATGCGCTGGACACCGCTCTCGAAGCTCTTTCAAGCTTGCAGCAAAGCGGCAAGTTGATCGGCGTTATCTCCCACGTTTCAAGTCTTAAAGAGCGTATCGGCACACAAATACTGGTTAGCCCACAAACAGGGGGGCGAAGCCTGATTAGTGGTCCGGGATGCCAGCGTTTAAATTAGAACCGTAAAAATTATCAGCGAAAGAAATAATGATAACTTAAAGAATATTCACTCGCTGTGTAATTTTCATACCAACGCCGAACACCCTTAAAGCGCAATGAGTGATTAACAGATAAGACAATATCTTGTTCAAAACTAAAATCAAGCCGCCGCTCACTGCCGGTAAATTCAAGCCATGAGGTTTTAAGCGACCCTGCGCCCAGGTTATTTTTATAGACCCAGCCTAACTCAGGCCCCATCGCCAATTCCAATAATTGATTAAACTCTTTATTACTCTCAAGCCGCGCATCGAGCAAAGCATAGACAGTACCGCCACCCATAGCATAGGCGTAGCCTCCACCACCGGTTATATGACCGACTAATGGACGCTCATCTTCAGTATTAACACGCTCAAGACCGCCGTATACTCGCCACGACAAACTTTCAAAAACATCATCCTTTGGCGTTAACGAAAAAATATCTGCCATATCCATGCGTTCAAGTTTTAGTGTTTCATCATCGTAATGGCGCACTGCAAAAGAACCCATATTAATTTGTGCGCCTTCAAGGAAACCAAATTCGTTGTCGAGCAAACTATGGTAGGCCATGCGAAAACCCAGTTCACTGTAATCACTATTTTTATCTCGACCCCGACTGAGCGTTAAACGCTTACTTTCATGACCTTTTTCTGGTGGCACAGGCACCGGAACCTTCAATAAAGGCTGAGGAGGATAGGTGCTCAAGGCAGTGAGCAATGCCAGACTGTGTTTTGCTGATGCCTGATCCCTACCCGCTTTAGCCTGACGATAACGGACAATATTATAAGCTGCCTGTATCACGCGGTATTGCTGCTCATCAGACAAAGTCAGCAAAACATCAGTTTCAATATCAGCTCCCAGCTCAGCAAGCTCTATGGGTAAAGCCTGCAAATTATCTGGCACTACTGACATTTGTCTATGTAGTTGGCTGGCGATGGAGGGACGGTACTGATACGCTTTTATAAAACCAGCGCGTTCAACACTGCGAATCGTGTCAATGGGAATGGCAGTCATCACGAATTCATCTGTTAATTCTACTGAAGGGCGGGCTACCTCAAGTAACTCCAGCAAACGATAAGAACAGTTCTCCGTAAAAAAGTAATAGGCAAAGTTTATATCTTTTAATTCCCACAAATGGGTGCCCAAGCGACGGGCTTCAGTCGGCGTTAAATTTAGCGGGTATTCCCAGATATCTCTATTTTCAACCCGATTATATTCCTGAATTTTTTTAAAATAAGGTTCAACAATAAACTGCCCGGGATAACCACCACTCAAACCCTTGTAAGCGTAGAGTAGAGAATTGTCGCCCTGGGGAATATTCGCGCCAAAATTTACACCATAGGCCAGCCAGTCGGAGTGCTCTCGCCCAGAGGCTGGATCGAGCCTCAACAAAGTGTGACCAAACATGGAAGACGGACTATTGAGATGGTGGGCCGGAAAAACCAGCACCACACTGTCAACATTGACCATTGCCTGCCACTGGCGATAGAGCGGGCACTTCACCCTGGGTAAATACTGGCGATCAATATTTAATTGTTTATCGAGCCAGTCAAGCCGCGCGGGAAATCGGCACTGGGCGTGCCCATCACCGTCACCATCGCCAAAAAGTGCCGTTAGCGTTGCAAGTAATTCGGCCTTAGGCTGAGTGACACCTTTATCAGACAGAAAGAACTTTTCATCATTGACGTAGCTTGAGTAAGTCTCTGACTGAAAGGGCAGCTTAGCTGGCTTGTAATGCACCAAGTTTATCCAGCCTCGATCGCGCCATAGATCTTTTTCTATTGCCTGCGCATGCAAAGCCTCGACATAAGCCTCGGTAGATAGCCGATGTTTTGATACACCATCGGCCTGTAAGCCCTGGGCTGCACCGAATAAAACCAGCATTAAGGTGACAAGAAATTTCATTTTTGCGCCCAAATTAAACACTGAATATTTTGGATCTACTAGCGGGAAGGGATAACCAATAAAGAGGTATGGAGATAACTAAAATTACTGGCAAAAAAATACCCTGTACCGCTCACGGCACAGGGTATTTCGCGAGCACTTAGGCTGCGTATTTAGACAGCTGTGCGTCGTTTTTCATCAGCTGATGGATGGAAGCCATTACTTCCTCAGCTGTAACATTTTCATTGGGAAACAAAGCGCTAAAGTTAGCGTGTGTCAGGCGAGCAAAAGCGGCTCTATCTTTTACTGCAATGCCAAGGGTCAGCGCGACGGCATGCATTGCATCACCTTCACCCCGCGCTACATCTTCGGAGAACTCATCCATCACCTGAGCCAGCAGGCTAATACCACCATAGGTAAGCTTGCCATCAACAGCACAGCCATTGGTGCCACTACTCATGCCGAAAGTGGCATTGCCCGTCGTACCATTGGTCAAACTGGCACCGAGGTGGGGGCCGAGTCCAGCGTTACCTTTAAACAGCATATTACCCCAGCCACAGTTTGGGCCGCCTGGCGCTTCAGCAAAGCCCAAAGAGGGTAATGCTGCCAAGACAACGACACCTGCGATTTTACTTACGTTGAACTTCCCCATTTCTTGGTATCCTTTTATTTAAGCAGTAAAGAACAAGTGATCCTACTCTTTAGCCTTGCATTTTTCAAACACCGATGTCGCCCAACTAGGGTAAGTTCGATGTATTTAAGCACTACTTGATAATCATCAAACCATGGGTAAAACCTGATACAAAATCACCTGCACCACCCCGATCATAGCGCCCAGTAAGGCACCAAACCAGGTAATGTGGCGGAACTGTTTACGCGAGAAGCCCATCACCAGCTCTTCGAGCGTGGCAACATCTAGGTTGTCTATTTTGGCTTGAATACGCAGCTTAATTTGCTCACTGTCTTCGCCAGTCTGTTCAGCAACCCTGGTAATTTCCGTGATCAAATAATTGCCCGCCATGCTGCGCGCCATACCCAACATCGGCTCGGTAATATTGAGCATGCCACCCAGCTTGCCGATCAACTCATCGACTTTCTCTTTTAGATCTGTCTTTACTTTTTCGGTGAGAAATAATTCAGCCACATCGTTATTGCCAAAAACATGGGCGACGAAGGTGTCGGCAATGGACTCGGCAATATGATGGCGCTCACGGGGAATCAAACCCGGCGTAAAAGGCAGTTGCCACTTACCGAGATACAGCGGTGCATAGGGGCGAAACAACATGCGAATCGCCACGTCGTTGGTCACCGCACCGATGAGTGCGCCAATAAGGGGGGGAAGAACGTAGGCCAGCCAGGATTCCATAATAAAAATATTCACTGTATTTAAGGGGATACTAGAAAAATAAAACGTCGCGCGGAATGATAAACGTCTTTACTCCGCCGTGCCATCCAACTCTACCTCAGTGACTCTTAATGCTCCAAAGCCATATTGAAATCAGTCGCGAATAGTTCGAAATGACCCTGTAATAAGCGCTACACTGCCCTGGCAAATTTACTCACTACAAACACTAATAATGATAAATGGAGACAAACAATGAAAAATCTCGAAGGAAAAGTTGCACTCATTAGTGGTGCTGCCCGTGGTCAGGGTGCTGCCGAAGCGCGTATTTTTGTTGAGC
This sequence comes from uncultured Porticoccaceae bacterium, assembly GCA_964462265.1. Lineage (GTDB taxonomy): Bacteria > Pseudomonadota > Gammaproteobacteria > Pseudomonadales > Porticoccaceae > Reddybacter. The sequence goes on from CAYWXW010000061.1 coordinate 16,823, forward strand.
GCGGCGCCAAGGTCATGCTCTGCGATGTGCTCGATGCAGAAGGCGAGCAAACCGCTGCCGACATTGGTGATTCCGCCGCTTATGTGCATCTCGACGTCACCAGCGAAAGCGACTGGCAGGCCGCTGTTGCCGCCACCGTTGCCAAGTTTGGCAAGCTTAATGTGCTGGTCAATAATGCCGGTATTGGCGATTTGGGCATGCTCAAGGAGATGAGCATCGATAAGTACATGAAGACTATCAACATCAACCAGGTCGGTGTTTTTCTCGGCATGAAAAGTGTTGCTGGCGCGATGAAAGACGCGGGTGGTTCAATTATTAACATCTCATCGATTGCTGGTCTCGGTGGTGCTGTTGGTGGTGTGGCCTACTGTGCCAGCAAGTTTGCCGTGCGCGGCATGACCAAGGTCGCCGCCATGGAGCTCGGCCCCGACGGCATCCGCGTTAACTCCATTCACCCCGGCGGCATTATGACCCGCATGCTCACCGACGCGGGTCTCGATGGTGAAACTGCCGATGCGCTGTTTTCCAAAGCCCCTGTTGGCCGCATTGGCCAGCCTGAAGAAATGGCAACTCTCGCTGTTTATCTGGCCTCTGACGACAGCTCCTACTCCACCGGCTCTGAATTTGTTGCCGATGGTGGTTTGACGGCTGGCTTTGCATTGGAAGGCTAAGCGACCAGCCAAGATAGTCGATGATTGGGAGAGGCAACGGCAACAAACAATAGGCGGACAAAACCCCCGGCAAATAACTTACCGAGCGTTTTGTCCGCCGCGTTATTACGGGAATTATCCGTTAATTAAGACGATGTATTCGGCCTTCAATTAGTGCGCCAAAGGGTTGCTCAAGACTTTCGATATAAGTAACGAGAGCATCAAGGTCAACCGGCCCAATGACCCGATTAGTACCATCGCGCAAGACACTAAAGTTATCACCACCTGAAGCGATAAAGCTATTCACTGTGACTGAATAGGTCGTCGCTAATTCGAGTACCGCACCACTGGCCAAGGTAACGTCACTCACTTTGCTACCATCGGCTGCATTGGCATCCCAGCTATAATTGAGACCTGATGTTTTGAGAATTCGCGCTCGCGACTGCCCGAGCCACTGCTGTTCAAGCAGATCTATAATTTGCGCTCCGGTCAAATCCATTTTTATCAGGTCGTTATTGAAGGGCTGTACGGTAAATAGCTCGCCCCAGGTAATATCGCCGGCAGCCACGTCGGCGCGAATTCCACCCGGGTTCATAAATGCCACATCGGTGGCCATGGCGTTGCGCTGGGCATCGGCAATAAGATTGCCCAGC
>CAYWXW010000061.1:18135-20350 GCA_964462265.1 uncultured Porticoccaceae bacterium
CCGACTCTCCCGCATCGCTTTCGCTGCGGGTAATAGCCTCAGCCGCATTGCCAATCACCTCATTGACCAGCACCTCGACAGACTTTACAGCCTGATCAGTCATGCTTGCAATGGATTGATTGGGACTCAGCCCAGGTTCTTCATCGGCCCAGGTGGTGATAATACTAGCAGATTTTTCGACAATGTCGCCCGTCTTCGGGTCGACCGCCACGTCGATATCTGCATAGGCGGTACCTCGGGAAAAGGCCTGGGTAATCAGTATTTCCTTACCCTCGGCGTTGCTAACCAACTGGTTAGTAAAGCCATGGGCGTGGCCGGAAATAACAATATCAACTTCGCTATCAAGTCTGTCGATTATATCGCTGATGGGGCCGCTTAAGGCCAACTGCTCTCCTTCCGTCGGGCCATTATAAAAGCGCTGTCGAGAACCCTGATGAATAGTCACCACGATTGCACGCACACCCTTACGCTGCAATTCGACCACCTGCTGGTTAATCGCATCAGCCTCGTCGATAAACGAAACTCCCGCAACACCCGACGGGGTCACAATAGTCGGCGTCTCTTGCAGCACAGCACCAATAAAGGCAACGCGAACACCCCTTATTTGCTTGATCACATAGGGTGCTAGTAGCGTTTCCCCCGTTTCAATATCGATAACATTGGCATTGACGTAGGGCACTGCTGAACCCTGATAGACGTCTTGCAAAAATGGCCCGTCCTGATGATTACCGCCGTCTAGCAGGCGCTCTAACTCTGCCACGCCTTCGTCAAATTCGTGATTGCCGAGGGTACCCACAACATTACACAGTGGATTATAAGTACTTATCCCAGCCTGTGAATGACTGAACAAGTTCACTTGGCCCCCACGTTTTGTTAACAAACTTGCTACTGGTTTTGTCAACAAATTTGCTACTGTATGAGCACGGCAGTGCTTATTTGCCAGCATATTCAAAAAGGTAATTGAAGGCTCATCTTGCAATAAAGCTGATACCGGTGGTGAAGCACCAACATGGTCGCCTGCATGAACGATCACAGAATAACCATTCACCTCGCTACCTTCCTGTTCCAGGTAGGAAGCCAGTACGGCGGCACCACCCACCGGACGGCCGCCCAGCGAACGTGATTCAAGCTGACCATGAAAATCATTAAAACCCAGAATTTTAAAACGCCGCCAATCGAGATTTTCTCCCGCATAGGAGTCGCGCCAGTGAGTAGGGTGTGCCGCTCGGATTCGTAATTCAACGCTGTCATCTATTGTGTGGCCACATAGAGCCATTTCCGCCTGACCATGGTCATCCTCATGGAGCTGGCTGTTTTCGAGGAGGTTGACCTCCGCTACTGCATTAACTGAACCGGCTAAAAACATAGCCGTACAGACCAATTGTTTTAACTTCATCGCCTTTGCCTCGCTCTAACAATCGTTAAATAGGGTGTCGAGGCACGAATATAGAGGGTAATTATTGACATTTGATGAAAGTTAAATGTCAGATTTGCGCACAATCCTAGCCTATCAATAGTACGTCGAAAGCAAGCCCACTGGCCAATCTATAACTCAGGCGCACAAGACCCATAGGCGCTATCGATTGCCGATGGTGGTTTGACCGCAGGTTTTGCACTGGAAGGCTAAACTGTCCGATTGACAGCGCGGGTCGCTAGAGGTGGTACTTTCATACTCTAGCTGACCCGCCAATTAAACAAGCTTGGCCAAGGTAAAAAGCCCTTATTTACCGTTCTTTCATGCAATTTCAGCTCAAGTTAATATACCGTGAAAAAAACTAACGAAAAGCCGTGCTACCTGCTCACCTAGTGTCTGTGGCTCACCTTGAAAAGTTGCCCCCTCGTTATCCAATACCGTGGAAAAATACAACCCTCGACCGCCAGCATGTGTCTATGCGCTTATGCTCAGCGAGTCATTAAAGGAAAAATGTCCACCAGAAGCGCCGAAAACCTGATCGATCTCAAGCGCACTGAGTGTCCGAATTTTGTACTATCCATGTATCTCTCCACATTTTTATTATCAATTAAGGTTTACACCAAAATAGCGTCCAAGTATGCAATGTGCCTTTCAATATTATGAGGCCGGGATAGACATTAATACTCGTATTTTTTACAGGTTTAAGCCCAGAGTACAGCCCTGTTCAAAGACAAATAATTTACGGCCCGGCTTGGAAAGAACGATCCGCGGTTTTCCGCCCCACGGCAATAAAATGGCGGA
>CAYWXW010000062.1:0-8549 GCA_964462265.1 uncultured Porticoccaceae bacterium
ACGCCCAATATCGCCACTTGAGGCGTATTCACAATGGGCGTAAAGCCCTGCCCGCCCATTGCGCCTAGGCTTGAAACGGTAAAACAGCCACCCTGCATTTCATTAACCGTTAACTTTCCATCGCGGGCTCTTGTTGCCAGCATGGCAATTTCTTCAGCTAGCTGCCAGAGGCTTTTTTTTTCGACATCGCGAATCACTGGCACCATCAAGCCCCGAGGTGTATCGACCGCCATGCCTATGTGTAGATAGTGTTTTTGCGTGTAGTTCGTACCGTCACTGTGAATGGAGCGGTTTAATACGGGGTTGTGGGCAAGCGCCACTGCGCAGGCTTTGAGGATGAAGGCTACGGGGGTTAGCTTAACCTGGCGCGCCGCGCCCTCGGCTTTAAGGGATTTGCGAAAGCTTTCCAGCTCAGTGATATCGGCATCGTCAAACTGGGTGACGTGTGGCACATTGAGCCAGCTACGGTGCATATTGCTGGCGGTAAGCTTTTCGATTTTGGTCATTGCCAGCACTTCGCAATCACCAAACTGGCTGAAGTCTGTATCGGGCACAGCGGGAATACCTGAGCCCCCTGCTACAGTTGCTGAAGAGCTTTGTTGAGTAAGGCTTTTGACATAGGCCTGAATATCTTCTTTCAGAATGCGGCCACGGGGGCCGGTGCCTTTCACATTGGCAAAATCGACGCCCATCTCGCGGGCCAGCTTTCGCACTAGCGGGCCAGCATAAACGACGCTTTCATCTCCTTTAGTCAACACTGCAAGCGCTGCTCCTTCTGGAGGTGCGCTGCCAATAGTGCTTGCTTTTATCTGAGGGCTAGCGTCTTTTGGCTGAGCTAAAGTCACTTCAGGAGCTGAAGAGGACGCCGCAGGATTGGGCTCTTTTGGCTCGGCGGCGGGCTCAGAGGACTTTAATTCATCACTCTGCAGCTCAGTTTCCGCTGTAGCATCGCTGCCTGCAGCAACTTCCAGCTCCACCAGCGGCACACCTTCGACCTCAATTTTGTCACCTTCCTTAACCAGTAATTTTATTACTTTACCGGCCAGTGGCGCGGGAATTTCCATCGTCGCCTTATCGGATTCCAGCACCACGAGGGTCTGTTCGAGCTCAATGCTATCGCCAACGGCCACAGAAATTTCGATGACCTCAACTTCTTCGGCACCGCCCAGATCGGGAACAACAATTATCTCGCTAGCCACGCCTTACCTCTCGCTGATTTTTTTGACGACTGATATTAGTGGGTCATTAAATATACTTTGTGACAACGACAATCAATTATAAAAGTAGCGGATCAATTTTTTCGGGATCTATTCCCAAGGTCTGAATTGCCTCGCTGACCACTTCCGCCTTTAGCTGACCCTGTTTCAACAAGCCATGGAGAGCCGCGACCACGATGTAACGACGGTCGACCTCAAAGAAGTCGCGCAGCTTCGCTCGGGTGTCACTACGACCAAAGCCATCAGTACCCAGGGTGTAGTAATCCGTTGGTATAAAGGCGCGCAGTTGCTCGCTATAGGCTTTCAAATAATCCGTTGCCGCTACTACAGGGCCATCATGCCCGGCCAACTGCTCGGTGATGTAGGGCACTTTTGGCTCGGCTTCCGGATTTAACACATTCCAGCGCTGGCAGCTCTGCCCCTCACGGGTCAGTTGATTAATACTGGGCAAGCTCCATACATCACTGCTGATGCCAAAGTTATCGCGAAGCATTTCGGCGGCGGCTCTAAGCTCATTTAAAATAGTACCCGAACCCATCAACTGGACTTTTTTGGCAGCCTTTCTCGCCACTTTTTTGGCCGTCACCTCTTCCAATAAATACATGCCCTGGATAATGCCCTCTTCTGCTCCAGCCGGCATTTCCGGGTGGGCGTAGTTTTCGGTCATGGTGGTGATGTAGTAAAAACAGTTTTCTTTGTCCTCGAACATACGCTGCAGGCCATTCTGAATAATAACAGCCAACTCATAGCCGTAGGTTGGATCGTAACTGCGGCAGTTGGGAATGGTATTGGCCATCAAGTGGCTGTGGCCGTCCTGATGCTGTAAGCCTTCGCCATTAAGTGTGGTGCGTCCGGCAGTGGCACCGATCAAAAAGCCCCGCGCCTGAATATCACCCGCCGCCCAGGCCAGGTCACCAATGCGCTGAAAACCAAACATGGAGTAAAAAATATAGAAGGGTATGACCGGGCAGTCGTAATTACTGTAGGCGGTGGCATGGGCAATCCACGCCGACATGGCGCCGGCCTCGGTCAGGCCCTCCTCCATAATTTGGCCTTTTTTGTCCTCTTTGTAATAGAGCATTTGGTCGGCGTCGTGGGGCTCGTAACGCTGACCGGCAGAGGAGTAAATGCCCAATTGACGAAACATACCTTCCATGCCGAAGGTGCGCGCTTCATCGGGCACGATGGGCACAATGCGCTGGCCAATTTCTTTGTCTTTCACCAGCGTCGACAATATTCTAACGAAGGCCATAGTGGTTGAGATGGAACGCTTGCCGGTGCTTTGCAATTGTTTGGCGAAAGCTGTTAAAGGTGGCACCTGCAGGGCGCCAAACTCTGTCTGTCGCGAGGGTAAATAACCGCCGAGGGCCTCGCGCTGTTTGCGCATATAGGTCAGCTCGGGACTATCTTCTGGGGGGCGATAATAAGGTACGTCGACCAGCTCTTCATCACTGATCGGCAGACCGTAACGGTCGCGAAAGTTTTTCAAACTCTGCAGGTCGAGCTTTTTAATAGAGTGGGTGTCATTGGCCGCCTCACCCGACTCGCCCATACCGTAACCCTTGACGGTCATCGCCAGAATTACCGTCGGCTGGCCCTTGTTTTCGGCGGCCTCGGCGTAGGCGGCATAGACCTTATAGGGGTCGTGGCCACCGCGATTGAGATACATAATCTCGTCATCAGTGAGGTCGGCCACCAGCTCTAGCAGCTCGGGATATTTACCGAAGAAATGCTCCCGCGTGTAGGCCCCGCCCTCGTATTTATAGTTCTGTAATTCGCCGTCACAAACTTCGTCCATGCGTTTTTGCAGCAGGCCGGTAGTGTCTTTTTCAAACAGGGGATCCCAGTGGCGCCCCCACACAACTTTAATAACATGCCAGCCCGCACCACGGAACACACCTTCGAGTTCTTGAATAATTTTGCCATTGCCACGGACCGGGCCATCGAGGCGCTGTAAATTACAGTTCACCACAAAGGTGAGGTTTTCGAGGTTCTCCCGTCCGGCCAGCGAAATGGCACCCAGCGATTCCGGCTCATCACATTCACCATCACCGAGGAAGGCCCAAACCTGCCGGTCGCCCCGAGGTGCTAAACCCCGCGCCGACAGGTAGCGCATCACGTGAGCCTGATAAATCGCCTGTATTGGTCCCAGGCCCATCGACACCGTGGGGAACTGCCAGTAGTCCGGCATCAACCAGGGATGGGGGTAGGACGACAAACCCTTGCCGTCGATCTCGCGACGAAAGTTGTCGAGCTGGCTCTCGTCAAAGCGGCCCTCAAGAAAAGAACGGGCATAAATACCCGGTGCACAGTGGCCCTGAAAATAAATTAAATCGCCCAACTGTTTTTCTGTATTCGCGCGGAAGAAGTAGTTGAAACCGATGTCGTAGAGCGTCGCCGCCGACAAAAAAGTCGCAATATGCCCGCCCAGGCCCTCATCGCCTTTATTGGCCCGCATCACCATAGCAAGGGCGTTCCAGCGGATGAGGGAGCGAATGCGCCGCTCCATAAACAAATCGCCGGGCATGTGTTTTTCACGATTGAGGGGCAGGGTATTTCGAAAGGGCGTGGTAATGGCTCGCGGCAGGGGCAGGTCGTAGTCGTAGGCCTGGTCGATTAGCTGCTTGAGAAGGAAAACCGCGCGCTCCTCACCCTGGTTTTTAATGACAGCATCGAGAGCGTCAAGCCATTCCTTTGTTTCAAGGGGATCTTCATCAACCCACTCCCTTATTGTCACCAGGCTCTGATCCAGCTCACTCATAGTAGGGTTTCTCTAGTATCGCCTATTGGCACGGCTCAATCGCAACATCACGAATCGAAGATACAGCAATCAGTGAGTATTAGCTTCGATTCGCCGTAAAACCAGATTGTAGTAAATTTACAGAAATAGCTCAACAAGCACTGCATGCAGCCTGAGCAAAACAAGCAACAATACTGCAAGCTACTGTTTAAAAAGAATTAGCTGGAGATAAATTATTTACAGTTCATTGAGGGTAGCGATAAAGCCCCTCGCTCGCTGTCTTCAACTTCTCGTAATCAACACCTACGGCGACAGCTTTTTTATCGCCATCATCAAGTGTTGTCACCCACAACGCCCTGTTACTTGCCGCCAACAAGCGCTGATAAGTGTCAAGCAAGCCCGCTTTGCTAACCGCCCGCACCTGCTCTGCCAGCTGTGGCCTGAAATCAAAGTGTTCAAAATCCAGTTGCAGTGACTCCCAGTGACGCGCACTTAGCTCTGCCAGACTTTTTGGCGTTTCTTCAATATTGACCAGCACAGAGCGACGGTAGCGCTCCAGCTCTTCCTCACTCAAAGCCTCAATCACCTTGCCAAAGTCGGCGATAAAGCCGTCTATTTCAGCCCGTAATTGTTGCGCACTAACAACCGGCGATTGAATATAAAACATCAGGCCCGGCACGCGCTGACGATGTGCTAAGCGACTACCCACCACATAGCCGAGCTTTTTCTCAGTGCGCAGTTCACTGTAAAACGGCGCCGACATCATGCCGTCTAACACTGCCATCTGGGCGCGCTCATGCAGGCTGTCAGTGTCGCCCTGAATATAGAGCACGGCACTACTATCATCGTGCTCAACCGGAATCTGGCGCAACGCTGTCGCTTTTGCAGGCTTTAATTTAAGTACAGAATAGTCGAGCTCGACATCACCACCTCTGCCCAGCTTCAAACGATTGAGAGTGTTCGATGCCATCTCCTTCGCCACCTCGGCGCTCAGCACGCCACCGGCATAAAATAAGGCATGGCCCTTATTGAACAGCACGCCAGAGAAAGTCTTCATATCACCAATGGCAACCGTTTCCAGCTCTTCGGCCATATCAACAACACGACAATTGCCGCGCAGCAGTGGGTCAAGCTCAGCTAATACCTGGCGTATGGGCCACTGCTTTAGGCTGTTGCGGCCCTCGCGTACCAACTGCTCTCTAACTCGCTGAAAGCGCGTCTCATCCCAATCGGGCCTGGCCATCACTTTGAGCATACGATCCAGTAACACCGGCTGCTTATCGGCGTAACCGGCAATAGAAATAGCGATGCCATTACTCCAGCGCGCCAGACCATAGTTGAGGCCAGCGAGGCGGGCAGCGTACAAACCGGCATCGAGCTGGTCTTCGACCAGGGCGATATACAATTCGGCCATAGCCTCCGACCGGCAACTCGACATCACGGGGATGGCCAGTTGTGCGGAATAACTCGCCCGTGGGCTGGCAAATTGAGTATCGGCGTAATACCAAAGCTCGGCATTGTCAGCCCCTTCTAGCGGGAGCCGCACAGGCTTCACCTGTTCACCACCCTTGCCACTGAGGGGATAACGGGCCGGTAAGAAAATATTAGCCTGCGGCAGACTCAACTCACCGACCAGAGGTGATGACGACGTACTCTCACCCCCAGGCAACACCTTATAAGGCGCGCTATACCGTCGAGAAGCTTTATCGCCAGGCTCCAGCTCTGGTGCCACCCAGCTCACCAGCGCATTGTCGGGGCGCAAATAGCCGGCAAACTTTTTGATTAAAGCCGCATCAAAATCGTCGTATAAAAAATGGCCGCGCAGCACCTCCTGCGGCGGATATTCCTGCAGGGCGACGCTCAGGCCCTGCACATAAGATGACGCTGCGCTCTTGTCCAGAAAGCGAAAAGCACTGTGCTGCAGCTCGGTCAATTCATCATAGCGCCAGGCTTCTATGCCCTGTTCGGTGGTCAACCGCAGCCACTGATAAAAAAGGTCGAGCACCTGCTGGCGTTGCGCCAAACCCTGAGGCGTAAGCCCAATGGTGATAGCAAAAGCCGCGCCTTCGCGGGAATCAAAGGCCGGGCCTGCACTTAAGCTTTCAACCAAACCCTGCGCCTTCATGACGGCGAGAAAACTACCCTCGCTCTCGCCACCCAACAAATGACCAAGAAACGTCAGTGGCCCCTGGCGCCAATATGCTTTGGCCGAAGGCATGGGAAATAACAGGTTTAATTCACGCTTTTCTTTTTCCGGTGTAATCGCCACCTGCAAGGGTAGGTCACCGGCAAATAGCGGCTCGCCCGATACTTCAACCACCGTATTGCGATTGACCACCGCACTGAAACGGGTTTTTACCGCGGCCTCAAGCTGGTCTAGCGACTCGTTGCCAAGCACCACCAGGGTCATCAAATTAGCCGAATAATAGCGTTGATAGAAGGCGAGTAAATCGGGCCTTATCGGCCGCTCATCATCATTAACCAGGGTCTGCAAATTGCCGACAGAGAACTTCGCCAGTGGATGCCTGGGGTTGAGCAGCTCAGACAGAACGTCCCATTCGCGGCGGCTGTCGTCCTTAATTTTTAGCTGGTATTCCGAATCCACCGCATGGCGCTCGCGGTCGACATATTTGGCATCAAAACGTGGCGCGACAAAAAACTGAGCAAAGCGGTCGAGGGTGTCGAGCAGATAAGCCGAGTCAACATTAAAGAAATAGTTGGTCTGCTCAAGGCTGGTATAGGCGTTGTGCTGGCCACCGTGCTCACTAATATAGGCCTGGTATTCACCGGCCTCGGGGTATTTATCGGTGCCCAGAAATAGCATGTGCTCAAGGAAGTGGGCCAGCCCTTCACGCTCAATGGGGTTTTGAAAACTACCCACATAGACATTGAGTGAAGCGGCACTCTTTTCCGCCCTGGCATCGGAAACCAGCAGCACCTTCATTTTATTGTCGAGCTGAAAATAACGGTATTGACGCTCATCATTGGGGCTGCGCAGCACCGCCACCTCGCCGCCCTCGCTAGCACTGCCCGCTTGCCACCAAGGCGCTTTATCTGGCCCAGCCTGGGCCTGAGCCAATGCGCTAATCAGCAGAATTGCGGCGACAAAAAATAAACGTACGGTTTTAATTCGTGGCATAGGAATAAGTGGCATAGAACATTTCCAAAGTCAGGCTATTGCCTGTTAGCAAGAGGCTTACCCAGGCTTAGCAGCCATAAATTAAGACATAGAATTAGTCAGACAACAGCTCTGGCGTTTCATTGCGCGGCCAGGCGTTGTAAAGCGCCTTGACTAGCGTCGCCAAAGGAATGGCGAAGAACACCCCCCATAAACCCCACAAACCACCAAACACCAGTACGGCGAGAATAATCAAAATGGGGTGAAGATTAACCGCCTCTGAAAACAGCAGGGGCACGAGCACGTTGCCGTCAATAAATTGAATCACGCTATAGGCAAAGAAGAGCCAGAAAAAATCGCCGCCCCAGCCCCACTGAAATAAACCCACCAATACCACTGGCACCGTTACCACTGCCGCGCCGATATAGGGAATCACCACCGACAGGCCAACCATTAATGCCAGCAATGCCGCGTAATTAACACCCAGCAGCACAAACAAGATATACGTAGCCGCACCCACCAAGGTCACTTCTATGGCCTTGCCACGCACATAGTTGGCGATTTGAATGGTCATTTCACTCCACACCAGTTTCATTACCGGGCGCCGTTCGGGCAATAAAGAAGCGGCACTCTGCATTAGTTGATCGCGATCTTTGAGCATAAAGAAAACCAACAGAGGCACTAGCACCAAATAGACCAGCACCATCATCACACCGGGGAATATACCCATTGAGAAACTCAGTGCCGCCTCGGCGAACTGGGCGGATTCTTGCTGGGCATAGGCAATAAACTCGTCTAAGCGGGCTTCGGAAATTAAATTCGGGTAGCGCTCGGGTAACAGCACCACCACTTCCTGCCAGTGTTTAATCATCCCCGGCACCTCTCGCAACAAACGGCTCAATTGCTCGATAACAATGGGAAAGAGAAAAATCACCACCACAAAAAACAAGCTGATAAAGGCGCAGAACACCAGCCCCACTGCCAGCAAATGGGGCACACGCCAGCGCTTGAGCAAGTTCACCACGCCCTGTAATAAAAAAGCCAGTACCAGGGCTGCCAAAAAGGGCGCCAGCACCTGGCCCATGGTAACAATGACCAGTAGTGTGACAGCCATCAGCAGCACCAGTAGCACTGCCTCTTCATCAGCAAAATAGCGGTTTATCCAGCTATCAACGACCTTCCACATACCCTATCCTTTTATTCACCCTTCACAACGTCGCACACAGGCCCTTGCCAGTAGCGACTGAACTGGGGCACATAATAAGGGTCGAAGCATTGACTAGCGATACGTTAAACTGCAAATAAGCAAAATTTGTTCGACTTTGCTCAACTTTGTTCAATAAAGAACGGGGGAGCTAAGCTCACTGCCATGGACGTTCGAATATCGTGCCCTTTTCTTCTTTTAAAAAATCTTGCCTCGGCCTTATCTGCTTTGTCAGCCTCGCCCTATTTCCCCTCACCACGAGCCAACAGA
>CAYWXW010000062.1:8559-13984 GCA_964462265.1 uncultured Porticoccaceae bacterium
CGATGCTGGGTGATACCACCTCGGGTATTGTTTCCCTGCAGCAGGAGCACGAACTGGGCCGCGCCTGGCTGAAGATGTTTCGCAGCCGCGTCGCCACGCTCAACGATCCATTAATGCAGGACTATATCGAGAATCTGATTTACCGTTTGGCCAGTCATAGCGAACTCATGGATCGGCGGCTCGAACTCATCGTCATCAACAACCCAACCATGAACGCCTTTGCCGTACCTGGCGGCGTCGTCGGCGTACACACCGGCTTGTTTCTGTACGCCGAAAATGAAGCGCAACTGTCTTCGGTACTGGCCCACGAACTCGCTCACCTTAGCCAGCGACACTTTGCCCGCAACCTGGCCAACCGTAAAGCCAGCTCCTACACCACCATGGCCGGCATGTTAGTCGGGCTTATTCTCGCCGCAACGGTGGGCGGCGATGCCGGCATGGCAGCCATGACAATGACTCAGGCCTCCGCCATCGACAGCGGCCTGCGCTTTTCTCGCCAGTACGAGCAAGAGGCCGACCGTCTGGGCATTGACACCCTGTACCGCGCCGATATGGACCCCAATGCCGTGCCCGCTATGTTTGAACGCATGCTTGCCGCGACACGCTATATTGGTCGCCGCCCGCCGGAGTTCCTGCTGACTCACCCACTGTCAGAAAAACGTGTTGCCGATGCCCGTGGCCGCACCAGCAAACTGCCCGCTCGCTACTACCCCGACAATCTCGACTACCATTTGATTCGCGCCCGCGCTTTAATCGCCATCGACGGTAATGCCCAGCGCTCCATCAACCGTTTTAACAATGAACTTCAGGGCCACTCGCTATCAACCGAAGCGGCAACCTATGGCCTCGCACTGGCACAATCTGGCGCCGGTCGACACCAAAAAGCCCGTAAAAACCTGCAGACCCTGCTCGACAATTCACCGCAACGGTTTATTTACCAGTTCGCCGCTATCGAATTAGACCGCGCCAGTGAAGATTTTGACCAGGCCTTTGCCGGCATCAACAAGCTCAGCAGAGACCACCCCAATAGCTACCCACTACAAACCGAATTGGCCGAAACCTTGCTGCAAAACCGCCAGTACTCGAAGTCGGAACAAGTGTTAGAGGCGCTTGCCCAACAACGACCCAACGATCCGAACGTGTGGTTCGAACTGGCCGAAACCAGTGGCCTGGCGGGGGATATACCGGGTGTGCATATCGCCCGAGCGGAGTACTACATACTGACCGGGGTTTTTGGTAAAGCGCGGGAACAATTGCGCTACGCCAAAAAGCTGGTACGCCAGGACTTCAAGCTGACAGCGGTTATCGACCAACGTTTGGTCGATTTGAATGCCATGGAAGCGAAGATGAAAAAGCTTTAAGCGCTTGATCGGTCACTATTCCACCTAAGAAATTTCACCGAAGAACTAGTGCAGCGGCGGCAGGTGCTCACGCACAGTATCGGGATAAAAGCCCACGACATACTTCCTGCAAGTGTGCCAAAAAGCCGACATCAGCAAGAGTGCACCACCAATCATCAATGCCGCAAAAGCGAAGCTCAGGCTGATAACGCCGTATTCCTGTAGCAGGGTATTGAAGGCGTAGAGCACATAAGCGAGTGCTGACACCATCATCGCCCGACGATCTATGCTAATAGACACCAATGCAATACAGGCATAAAGCACGGCGATCACTAATGCTGAACCCAAGCCCATACTTTGATCAAAAGCACCCAATAATAAAAAAACGGGATGCACCATCAGCGGAGCGGCAACGAGGTGGAGCCAAAAGGCAACATAGGCGCGGCGAGTCTGGCGCTGCGTGTCAGAGGCATCCCAACGCATGCCGCTGATAAAAACCATCACCCCACCCAGAAATACAATTAAGCCCCACCAGTCTTTAGCGGCCGGAAAAACCCCAGAAAATAGTGCAACCAGAGCGAAGACCAAAACCGCCATCCCCACTGCCACGGTAATCGGCACTTTGAAGCGAAGCCAGTGTAGCCATGCCGCCCCTGCGCCCAAAGCACAGCCAACACCAATACCAGCCTCTTCGGCAAAACCAGTACTTTTGGCCAACATAATGCCACCAGCCACCACGCCACCGACAAAAGCCAGCAGTAGCACAATGGAAGGCAGGCCCATGCGTCGTACGCGAGCGAAATATTCCGCCAGGCCCCAGGCACTCGCCGCCTGCAAAACAGCACCCACCCACGGCGCAATGGCAGCACCAATCCAGTTAACGGAAACGAGTAACAAGGCGCAGGCAATAACCACGAAAATATCGTTAAAACCGGTAATAAAGCGAAAGTGCTCGTCATCAACAGCAGACGATTGCCTCAGTTCGTCGACGTGTTGACGGAAGGCAGCGACGGCTTCATCGCTAAACACGCCAGCCTCAATTGCCGAAGCCAGGTCTTCATCGTTATACATATCGCCTCTTGATTCCTTTTTCGCTCACTTTTTTAAACATAGCCCGACACTAACGCAGCAAGACAACAAGCGTCATTCACTAACAGGGGATTAAGCCGCCAGACAATCATTGCCGCTGCCCAAAGCCCCTTCGTTGCGCACTTCACCGAGGGGTTGCAGAGTCGCCTCCATTTCGCCCACCAGCTCGTCGTCACCGCCAGCGTGCAAAATTAGACTGGCCTCACGGGCATTGGCAATGCGGCCCTCAAGTGGTGCCTCCATAACCCGCACCCCGCGCTTGGCGCCCTCCTGCCCAAGATGCTGTATTGCCGCCGCCGAGGTGGTCGACATATCAATATAAATAGAACCTTCCGCCAGATTATTGAACAAACCCTCTTCACCCAGCACCAGCTCTTCAACTTGCTGCTGGCCGGGCAGACAGGTAATCACCACATCGCAGAGTTCACCCACTTCTTTGACCGTATCGACCCACTTAGCGCCCTGTAACTCGAGATTGCTGGCATCGTCACGCGCCAGATCATGAATCACCATCTTCGAGCCTGCCGCCAGTAAATTGACCACCATGGGGTTGCCCATGCGGCCCAGACCAATAAACCCAATTTTCATAAAAGTGCTTCCCTACTGTTATTTTTCAGCCAGTTAGACCGGCCATTTATCATCTAAAGCAAGCCCAAGTATTAGTGAAATGGCTAAAATTTAACAGCGATTAATCACCCGAACTTACCACCCTCAGATTCACAGCCCTGCGACTTGTGGCCCTCGGTAGCTTGCGACATAATTGTCGGCTAGCGCGAGTTAAAGCGTATTTATTCTTCTGCTTTTTCTCCTCCAGCAACACCACTCTTACTTGGCGCCCTTATGAGTATTGCAATTAAATCTGTCGTTTCCATCCATTACACCCTCACCGGCGAAGACGGTGAAGAACTCGATGCCTCTACCGAGCGCGAGCCCCTGGTCTATCTGCACGGTGCAGGTAATATTATTAAAGGGCTAGAACTCGCCCTACTCGGCAAAGAGGTGGGCGACAGGGTACAAGCGACGATTGCCCCGGAAGATGGCTACGGAGAATTTATCAGCGAGCTGGTGCAGCATGTGCCGCTATCGGTGTTTGGCGACGAAGATAAACCCGAAGTGGGTATGCGCTTTAATGCCGAGACCCCCAACGGCCCCCTTTCAGTACTGGTCACAGCCATTGACGGCGACCAGGCCGTGCTCAATGGCAACCACCCGCTAGCCGGTAAAACGATCAGTTTTGATGTCACCGTCGACAGTATCCGCGAGGCAACCATGGAAGAACTCACCCACGGCCACCCCCATAATGCTGGCGGTTGTGGCCACCATCACTAATTGCCATAGCAAAAACAGTTGCCCGGCTATCTAAAACCCGGCCATATGCGTATAATCCCGCCCCAAGTACGGTCCAGCACTGAATCGTACTGGCTGCCAAAGCAGCTGTAAGACCTTGTTAAAACGCTTGAATCAAGAGGCCTAATCAGAAAGATCAGTGCCTTTTCCATCCTCTGTCAAGCGTCCCAGATAAATACCTCTTGATTTACAACGAACGGTATTTACCACAAAACACCGACGCCAGCCGAATTTATGGCCGCTGAGCATTTGTTTGCAGCGCCCAATAATTTTGGCTATGGCTCTATTGACAGTAAAACAGATAGGAAAATTCATGACATTTGACACCCTGGGTCTATCCGAACCCCTACTTCGTGCCGTTGCTGAAAAAGGCTACGACACACCCTCACCGATTCAAGCGAAAGCTATTCCCGCCGTTCTCGAAGGTCACGACCTGATGGCGAGCGCGCAAACCGGCACCGGTAAAACTGCTGGTTTCACCCTGCCCCTACTCCACCTGCTGGCAGACAAGCCCGCTGCCAACAGCAACCGCACGCTGGCATTAGTGGTCACCCCCACCCGTGAACTGGCCGCACAAATACACGAGAGCGTGCTCGACTACGGCAAGCACCTCAACCTGCGTTCCACCGTGGTTTTCGGTGGTGTAAAAATCAACCCACAAATGATGAAGCTGCGTCGTGGTGTCGAGATACTGGTCGCCACGCCCGGTCGCCTGCTCGACCTGCACAAGCAAAACGCCATCAGCTTTAACGATGTTGAGGTACTCGTACTCGATGAAGCCGATCGCATGCTCGACATGGGCTTTATTCACGACATCAAACGCATTATTTCGCTGATGCCTAAAAAGCGCCAAAATTTGCTGTTTTCCGCGACCTTTTCCAATGATATTCGCCACCTCGCTCGGGGCTTGCTGAATAACCCGATAGAGATCGATGTCGCGCCACAAAACACCACGGCCACCAAGGTGGAGCAAAAGATTCACCCGGTCGATAAGGGCCGCAAAGCCGCGTTGCTCAGCCACTTGATTCGCAACGAGGGCTGGCATCAGGCTTTAGTCTTTAGCCGCACCAAACATGGCGCCAATAAGCTGGTGAAATTGCTCGAGCGCGACAACATCCAGGCCGCCGCAATTCACGGTAATAAGAGCCAGGCGCAACGCACCAAAGCATTGGCCGAGTTTAAAAACGGCAAAACTCAAATATTGGTCGCCACCGATATCGCCGCACGCGGCATTGATATCGACCAGCTGCCCCAGGTGGTCAACTTCGACCTGCCGAATGTGCCCGAGGATTACGTGCATAGAATTGGCCGCACCGCTCGCGCAGGTTCCAGTGGACATGCTGTGTCTTTAGTTAGCGCCGATGAGATCAAGCAGCTGAGTGATATTGAGCGTCTGATTAAAAACAAAATCCCCCGTGAAGAGGTTGAAGGCTTTGAACCCGAGCACGCTCTGGGCGAGTCGCGCTCTGGCCACCAGCCGACGCGCAGTGCTCAGCCACGCCGCAGCTCACCGAGCAATCGCAATGGCCAGGGACGCAATCAGCGTAGTGCAGAAAACAAGCCTGCGGGCAATGGTGGACAGCGCCGACACTCAAGTCAGCAACGTTCCAATAGCGGAAACGGCAATGGCAATGGCAATTCTAATCCCA
>CAYWXW010000062.1:13994-20106 GCA_964462265.1 uncultured Porticoccaceae bacterium
AAAACAAACCCGCAGGTAATGGTGGACAGCGCCGACGCTCAACCCCGCAACGTACCAGTAGTGGCAATGGCAATTCTAACCCCAGAAACGCCAGTAGCAACTCTAATCCCAGAAGCGCAAGTAGCAACAACCAGCGCTCAAACAACGATGGCAATAGTCAGCGCCGACCCCAGCAAGCGAGCTCGGGCAACCTGATAGAACAAGAACGCGTTATACAATCCGGTAATCGCTAACGCGCATACCCGGATAAAAAAAGCCCCTGCTCGCAAAATGCGGCAGGGGCTTTTTTATGCCACTCGCTACGTGCAAGTGGCATTATTGCAATGCTGGAATTAAGCCACCTTGGCGCTGTTATCCCATTTCTTTAGTGCTGGCAAAGCACCTTCGGCGAAAGTCGTAATACTTTGCTTGCAGTAGTCGTAATCCATGCCGGCATAGGTGAAGAAGCAGTTAAGCTCGAAGTTACCGATGATGTCCTCAATGCCCTTCAGTTTTTCAAGGCACTGATCGGGTGTGCCATAAATCTGCTGTTCAACATATTGCTCGGTGACACGGTCCGCATCAGCGCGCATGGCAACCGATGACTGGGCGTAGTGCTCATAGCCTTTAATATCATCAAAATGCTCGCCCTTCATTTCGTAGTGACGCATCGCCGACTCCCAATAATCGCCCATGTATTTATAGGCCATGTCTTTCGCACGACCGGGGTCTTTATCGCAGACGGTAAAAATATTGGCTGAAACCGGCGGTGCCACCGTGCCGTGATTTTCCTGGTAGAGCTCGCGGTAGAGTTCAATATCTTTTGCCCGCTGAGCCCAGGGACCAACGGCGAAGGTCATAAAACGACCACCGAGGCGCGCTGCATGGGGCACGGTGTCGGGCGACATGGAAACAATGTAGGTTCTGTCTTTAAAGCTCTTGAAGGGGGCGGGGCGAATATCACGACGCGCCTGTTTAAAGAACTCACCATCGTGGGCTTCCATAGTGCCGCTCTCAAGAGCATCAAGAATCATCTGTGCCGACTCGTTAAAGCGCTCGCGGGAGGTGTCCATATCGATGCCAAAACCATCGTATTCAACGCGAGCCAAACCGCGACCCATGCCGATCAGCGCACGACCGTTAGACATATTGTCGAGCATCGACATATCGGTGGCGACCCGCAGAGGGTCTTTGTGCCAGGGCAAAATAATTGCCGCAGTACCGACCTTAATGGTACTGGTCTGTCCCGCCATAAAGCTCAAAAACTGCATGGTGTTGGGGCACATGGTGTAATTGGTAAAATGGTGCTCAACACCCCAGATTGAGTCATAGCCCAGAGGCTCAGCGAGCCGGGCGATGGCAATCTCATTTTGATAAACGTCCAGATCGGACAAGGGTTGGTTGTGACTACTTTGAAAGGCCATAACGACGCCAACATCCATAGTACTTCTCCTATTTTTTTAGTTAGTGGATTTGATAAATAAATATGGTTCCGTGATTCTGCCATACTTTCGCTTGGCACTCATCTGTGCACCAAAGCGCCTACTCACCCAGGACTCACCCACACAAGCGGGCTGCCATATTATTGCCAGTCCGCTACACTAGCAGCCAAGCTTTACTGTCGAGTTTATAAACCCCAAACAACTGCAACTAGCTGTAACCCACTGCTTTAAGGAGTTTTCACCATGTCGCTTTCTTCAACTGACCTCATTAACAACTTCGAAATGTATTTTGATGGCACCGATATGACCAACGCCAGCCTCTACCTCTGTATTGACTCTACCGTAGGCGATAGTGGTGCTCAGGCGATTATTGAGACGATGCGTACTGGCGGCCTGTGGTCAAATGATGCGGCAAAAACGGTGCCCGCTGAGCACAAGCCTATGTATGTCGAGCAGATGAAATTTATCGGCTATGTGTCGGGTAAAATTGATGGCAAAACATTTCACGCCTCGGCCTATGATCACGAAAAGTTTCCCTACAATGCCGAACGCTGGGAAGAGTGGAAGGGTTTTATCGCCGCAAATTATTAATACTTCAGGCCTTACTTTATTGTTAGCACAGGCAAAACACCTTGTTATGCCGGTGCTTATGCGCCTCTGAACAATGAATAGGTTTAATCGGTGCTACGTTACTGAAGAAAGTACAGTGCGAACCACAGCGACAACACTAACGACAAAAATAGCGGCAAAGATCAGCCCCGCAAAAATAAACTGCGTGGGCTTGCCCTGACTAAAATCTCGCTTTTTATTGGCTTTTGATTGCACACCAATGGCCGCCGCGAAGGTACTGCCGAGAATTTCTAAAAAGCTGAGTGGCTTTTTCTCATCGCTGCCTTCTTTCAATGAGATATCTATCGCGCTTTCAATTGCACTTTCAATTGCACTTTCAACTGCACTATCTACCCCACTACCGATTCCACTACCTACGCCACTATTTTTCATTTTCTCTCCGTTAAAACTCCACAGATTCTAATAATATTTTAAATCGCCACCCTAAATACCGTTTATTCAAGGGGTGCCAGGGGATCCGGTTTAGCCATGACCTCTCGCCCTTTAAGCATGAAGTCCCAGTAGATACCGGGCAGCATATAGCGCTTAAATACCCAGCCAAAACGACTGGGCTTTGTGCAATCCATCGGGAATGACGGCAGTAATTTACCGCCATAACCAAACTCAGCCAGCACCACCTTGCCCTTCTCGACGGTGAGTGGACAAGCGCCATAACCGTTGTAGGAAGCGACCAGCGATTTACCCGCTATCATGGCCATTAAGTTATCGGCCACCACCGGCACCTGCTTACGTACCGCAGCAGCGGTTTTGGCGTTGGGTGCATTAATCACATCACCCACGCCAAAGATATTTTCGTACTTCACATGACGCAGGGTATCTGGCTGCACAGCGAGCCAGCCCGCATCGTCTGCTAACTCACTGGTACGAATAAAATCCGGGGCTATTTGAGGGGGCACGACATGAATAAAATCAAACTCTTTAACCATTTCACCATCGCCCTGTTTAAAGCGCGCGGTTTTTGCGCTGCCATCCACGGCCAGTAGAGTCGATTGAAAATTAAGGTCAACGTTGTAGCGATCAATGTATTTTTCAAGCGCTGGTACAAATGCCGCAACACCAAATAGTGCGGGAGTGGCTGTATGAAACTCAATATCAATATCTTTCAGCTGATTATTTTTTTCCCAGTGGTGAGCCGACAAATACATCGCTTTTTGCGGTGCGCCGGCACATTTTATGGGCATTGGCGGCTGGGTAAACAGTGCTCGACCCGACTTCATGTTTTGCAGGCACTGCCAGGTGTAGCGCGCATAGGGCAGCAAATAATTACTGCTGACACCATTACGGCCGAGGGTTTCTTCAAGACCCTCAATACCCGCCCAGTTCAGTTGTAAACCGGGACAAATCACCAGGTAGTCATAATTGACTTGCCCACCATTGTCGAGCAGCAGGCTATTACGCGCGGGTTGCAACTCACTGACAGCCGCCTTCAGCCACCTAACACCGCGCGGCATAATCTTCGCCGCTTCGCGTATGGCCGAATCCGGTGAAAAACAACCACCACCCACCAGAGTGAATGCCGCCTGATAATAGTGTTTATCGGAGGGCTCAATAATGGTGATATCCAGGCCAGCATCGCGCTTTAGCAAACTCGCCGCCATAGAAATACCACCTGCGCCACCACCAACTATGACAATCCTTTGTACACTACTCATTAAACTATCCTTGTTTTATTTGAGGGCTGCTGTACAAAGTGCCGTCGAACGGCGACCTGAGCGGCAATACAGCAGAACATCACCCTGAGCCTGCAAAATAGGCGCTACCTGGCAGACGAGATCATCCGCCTCACTAGGCGAGGTCATTGGCATATAGACAAACTCCATACCCTTTTCACCGGCAACGGTAGCCAGGGTTGCAGAACTTGTTTGATTACCGCCCTCACCATCGGGACGGTTGCAAACTATTGTCATAATACCGCCAGCCTTGGCATGGCTAATATCATCAACTGTCAGTTGTTCGGAAACGTAAACACCTACAGCATGTTTCTTGAATTTTTTCATTTTCCCTACTCTCTCGTCGGTCTATGGATTAATAGAGCATTACTTTCGGCAACTGCCATTTAAATAGCCCTTTCTCTCACATTCGGGCAGTTCGCCATGTCGCCACTACCCACTCGAAAGATAGTACACAAGCCGAACCCGCTTATATAATATTATTATATACTAATAGCTTTTTACTATATGCCAAAATGATCAGTACCAGACCTGCTCAACAGGCGCTTGATCACAGAAAAAACGAGAGACAGAAGTGGGGGACAAAAATGAGGTAAACGGAAGTTGCCTGTAAGGGCCAAAGCCAATCCGAAGGACAGGCTTTACCAGGCCAAGTAGCGAGGCTCTGGTCAGTGCTGAACAGACAAGAATTATGTGGCGATCAATGAATAATCACTGGGGCTATGCAAGACCGCAATGGCATGCACAGCCCATTGATTAGAAGGGTTTTTTAAAACCCTAAACTCCCTTGTCGTGTTGCACGCCTGGTGCACTAAAGGGTTGCATCCCGAATGGCACTAAGTTAAGCCACCTTAGCGGTATATTTGCTTTTGTGTTTTATCTCTATCATTTCATGCCTGTGAACAGTTAATAATTGATAATTTTTAGGCCGTCGTTTGACTGCTCTAGGTTCCCGTCTTCCCGGTCGAAAGGGTACAATTTTCCCAGCAATTGATTCATAAAGAAGCTGGATTAAATCATGCTGTTTTTGACGGCTGATATTGTTCTGATTTAAGTAAGGTTCCCATTGGCGTAATGCCTGAATACTGCCTTTAAAACTAATCGGGTGGGGCTCTGTTTTTTGTTTCTCGGCGATGTCCTGTATGAGACAGCGAATACAGTTGTAAGCAATCAAGTACATCAGTATCTCTTTGCGTATCATGTCAGGGGTTTTACACCGCAAGATATCCATGCCCATCGTTGTTTTAATATCCCGAAAATATAACTCAACCTCCCAGCGCTGAAAGTAAAGCTGGGCTATTTCACTGGCAGGGTAAGTGTCAGCATCGGTTAGTGTGGTGATGATGTGGAACTGACTAACCCTAAAGCCTGGGCGATCAACGGTGACCTTTATCTGCCTAAGCGGCAAGGTCTCTGGCAAGTCTTCCCAGTCCTCCTGAGAGTAGCTTGATGCCTTGGTTCTAACAGGTTTTTTCCAGCGGATTAGAAGGTCGTCTTTACCCAACACCTTATCTGCTTCGGTTGCTGTTACAGGCTTACGTCTGGCCAGTGTAATGACCGAATCAACGGCTTTTTCTTTGAAACGATACACGTCAAAAAAGCTACAAAAACCCTTATCCCCAAGAAAGACATCACCAGCATGAAACGTGTCCCATTGTTTTCGCAGTAACGGCAGTTCATGACTCTTTTTATTGCCTAACTCATAACTGAGCAAGCCACCGGTTTGTAGGCAAAAGCAGGCGCATAGCGCCGCTTGTGGGAAGCTACAGCCAGGGCTTAGGTTTTTCTGCTGCGGCCATATCTGTTGATTAACCGCTGTATCGGGCATGCTTAAACCTGTTCCATCCACGACAATGACGCGACGACCATTAATCGAGCCTCTGCTGTTTGTTGGCCTAAACTGGCTTGACGTATGTTGGAGTATTGCCTCCAGTTCGTTTATTTTTAACTTCTTTCGAGCTTGGCAGTAAGCCGCCGTAGATGAAGAGGGTAAGGCTGTAGATTTCATTGCGCTAAAGGCTTGAAGCTTGCGAACCACTTCCTGGCATCCGCCATCAGCATCTAATACTTGGGATAAGAAAGACCAAAAGGTATTTTCTTTACTGAACAATCGTTGTCGACTTAAAGCACCTGATTCGGACGGTCTTAAGCAGTGTTTAGGGATAAACTGACCAAAACATTCACTGAGTTGGCTTAATGACTTTTGCTTTAACTGAGTGGCTTTGTCGGCCAGAATTTGGCGTGCGGAACGGGGTGTTCGGCGCAGTGTTTGGAGGTGAAACCCTGGGAGGTAAAGCGAGTGATTATCCATGCGAAATTATCGCATGGACGGCCTATTCGGCCCCAGTAAATTATGCGCTAAAGAGGCTTAACTTAGTGCCATTCGGTTGC
>CAYWXW010000063.1:0-20105 GCA_964462265.1 uncultured Porticoccaceae bacterium
CAACGCACGGGCATTGCCGGGGTTGGTCTCCAGGTGCAGCACCCGCGAGGCGTGGGCGTAGAGCACCGGATCCGTCTTGACTTTGTGATAGGCCGGCAGGCGAATCACCGATGTGGCGCGATCGACCTTCTCTCGATAGGGCACAAAATGCAGCACTTGTTCGCCGCTGTCTTCATCGCGGCCCACGGAGCACTTGCCGCCGGTCGAGGCCGCCTGCTCCTCAACACTGTCATAGGGGTTGAGCGGGGTATCGACTCTGCCGGGGGTATCCACTCGGGTCGAATCAATCAGCGTCCAGCCCTCGGGCAAGTCTTTGCGCAGCACAGCGGTGCCGCGAATATCGGTCACCTGGCAAATGTCCTGACCGCGAGATAAACGCTGTGCAACCTCGGCGATGGCTCGCTCGGCATTACCGTAAAGTAGAATATCCGCCTGAGCATCGACCAAAATAGAGCGCCGCACCTCGTCCGACCAGTAATCGTAGTGGGCTATGCGCCGCAGGCTGGCCTCGATACTGCCGAGCACGATGGGCACGTCTTTCCAGGCCTCGCGGCAGCGCTGGCTGTAGACAATCACCGCGCGGTCGGGGCGCTTACCGCCCTCGTCATCGGGGGAGTAGGCATCGTCGCTGCGCACGCGCTTATCGGCGGTATAGCGATTGATCATCGAATCCATATTGCCAGCGGCAACACCGAAGAACAGGTTGGGCTTGCCGAGGCGCATAAAGTCCTGCTTATTGCGCCAGTCGGGCTGGTCGATAATACCGACGCGAAAGCCCTGGGCTTCGAGCAGCCGACCGATCACCGCCATGCCAAAACTGGGGTGGTCGACATAGGCGTCGCCGGTGACGACGACCACATCGCAGCTATCCCAGCCGAGCTGATCCATTTCTTCACGGCTGGTGGGCAGAAAGGGTGCTGTGCCGAAGCATTCGGCCCAGTATTTGGTATAGGAGAAGAGCGGAGTAACAGCAGACATAGCAGAGGGACTGGCGATTCAAAGCGGCATTTTAACAGCCGCGCCATAATTAAGTAGTGCCGCCGGTCTACCCTGATTTACGCCGCTAACAAATAATCCTAAAAACTGTATTTGAAATCGACCCGCGTCTCCCAGGAAAGGTTGTCGGTTTCGGGGTAGTAATCTCCAGATTCAAGAAATTCACCGCGCAGTGCCACCGAGAGCTTTTCGTCAAATTTGTGTTTGTACAACAAGATCAACAAGTCGCCCCGGTCATTGCCACCACCCGGGCCTTTCTGCGGCGCCTTTACCGGGCCAAAGCTGAACTCAAAACTACTCGCTGCATCGGGATAAATACGGGCACCAATACGCGACCAGTTGAGGTTGCTCCACTCACCGATCTTGGGAATAAACGACCACACCAATAAATAAGAGTATTGCGGCCAGCGTGCCCACAGGCCATGCCAGCCCTCTTCAGTTTGTGTCGAGGGGTCGTCACCGGACAAGTAATAGTTACTGGCGAAAATTTCGGGGCGCCAGGCGTGCTCCCGCCAGGCATAGGTAAAATTAATATCGCTCAACCAGCCCTTGGTATCACTATTAGCATCACCCCCGCCGCTACGATGCCCCTTCTGGCCCGCCAGTTCCCAATAGACGGTCAAGGAATCATTAATCGCTTCTTCAATAATAAAACCCAGTGTATGAAAATAAACATCACCCCGGCCAAAGCGCGGCTCTTCGTGCTTGTACATGTAGTACAAATCTTTTGGCAGCCAGGCCTGTGATTGGTTGGTCATGTAAGCGACGAAACCTTCTTCATCACTTTCAATCATTTTTTTGTGCTTGTTATTGATGGCAAGCTCATCTTCTTCCGGCAAATAAATACCGATTAAATCAATATTAAAGCGATCAAACTTAAGCCGCGTTTTTATACCATTAAAGCCGTAGCTGCGCTCCGCATCCAGCGGGCTACTTTCCAGAATCAATAAACCGTGACCGTAATACAGGGGAAAACGGCCCACGGTGATATCGACAAAACCGTCGAATAAATTACTGTATTGCACCGACAATTCGTGAAAAATAAATTCATCGACAAAACGATAGCTATTGACCTGCTTATTGGTCGCATAATTACGAAATTCCGTTTTTAGCCAGGCTTTGTAGCGAACATTTTCAGACTGCTGCCAGCTTCCCCATAGGCCGAGTATGGTCTCGGAATAATTCAACTCGGGTAATTTCGTACCCGTTTCAAGGGGCAGCTCGTCAATAGCAATGAGTTTAAGGCGAGCATCACCGTCAATATTTAACCGGTCGCCCTTGTAAATATCCGCACTAAGTGGCGAACACACACCCGCAAGTAATAACACCAGACACAGGGCAAAACCCCGCCTGTACAACAGACTGTATTTTAATATCATGTTTGATTATCACAGCCTTGCCACCGGATAAAGCCCGGAAGAAAGCAGCCCTTCCTTTATTAAATTATTATAAATGCTGATTTAAATGTGATACTGGCGGCAGATAACCGGGTTCAAGTGCTTTGAGGGGATGCGAGCCAGAGACCTGCCCCATAAAGGGCGACAGCACGGAGTAACCGAGTAAAGATTGCAATTTTGGGCTCATTTCCCGCACCAACTCACGGGGCACCGACAAAAAGAAATTCTCGATGGTTCGCGCCCAGGGTTGGCAGTATTGATTGGAGAGGGCCTGGCGCGGCCCCGTACTGTTATTCTCACCACCGCGATGCAAGGTATTACCCGCAAAAACCACGCAGGCACCAGCGGGCATTTCCAGTGCTATCGATTGGCTTGCCATGCGCTCAGCGAAGGTCGAATCACGCTCACTGCCACCGTCACGGTAATCGCCACCAATCTCGTCATCGCTCCACAAATGACTACCGGGAATAATTTCTGTGCCGCCGTTCTCTGCACTAAAGTCATCGATAGCAACCACCGTCGACAAGCCCACCATCGGCCGTGGGCGGGGAATACTGTAAAAGACATCATCGGCATGCCAGGGCTGGGGCGTTTCACCCGGGTGAATGCAAATCGACTGGCTAGTGGTGAGTAAAAAATTGGCTTCGAGAAACGCCTCGCAAATAGCCATAATGCGCGAATCTTCAATAATATCCTGAATCACTTTATCGTAGGCGAGCAGGGAGTAAATACGTTCGGTTTTATCACCCTCGAAATTATTGCGGCCTAAAAACTGGCCATTAATACGGGGTAATAAAGTTTTAATGGACCGTAGTTGTGCGGGCTGTAAGAAGTCGCTGATTACCGTGTAGCCCTGGGTTTCAATTTCTTCAATTGCCGTCGATAGCTTGTTTGTATTTATTGTTGTCTTCATGATCACAGATGCCTGATATTGTCATTATTACGCATCCTGCAAAGTGGAGTCCTGCACTTGATTTTTGAATATCAGTTACACTAACTTTAGTGTAACTATGCCGAGGCTGCTTACCAACCCCGGCATACATAGCGCTAGCTTTTTTCTTGCTGAAAGATTGGCAGCCAGTAGAAAAAGCCCACCAAAATCACCATTACCGCATCCATGATTCCCGCTTTCCCACAAGCGCGTAACTTACCCTGCACCAATAACAATTCACCGAGATGGGCGAAGAAAACAAAGACGCCGGCCCACAGCATATATTGGCTCCACGGCTCGCCCAGCGCGCCAAATAAAGCCAACAAGGGCAGAGCCCAAAAGCCGAGTGTGAGGTATTTTCCGAGGGTAAGAAAGGCTTGCATAAGTATTCTCCTATAAGTGTGAATGCTGAAATAATAAAAAATATCACGCTGAAAAATAGCATAGTACTGCTCACCTGTTCAGCATGACGATGCCCTATCATAGTGAAAGAAACAGTGGGCCAGTGTAGCAACCCCCTCCATATCCGACAATCATACTCAGCTTTACCGGCAAGAATAAAAGCCTGATCAGGCTTTTCAGTGCTGCGTTTTTTCAAGCACCGGCCGCGACCACGCGATAAAACACAGGGTAGCGATCCCCGAGGCACCAAAGATCATGCACATCACCAGTATTTGATAGCGCGCCGCCACCAGCGGTGAAACCCCCGACAGTATTTGCCCGGTCATCATGCCCGGCAGGGATACCAGGCCGACCGCGAACAGAGAATTAATAATGGGAATAAACGCCGCCCGGCAGGCGATATTGCGCGCCTCCAGCCATTGGACACCGCGCCCGGTTTCGGCGTACAGACGCTCAGCAGCCAGACTGACTGCATTCATAGCATTGGCAAAGATCATGCCCGCCAGGGGGATGAGATAACGCGCGCTGTACCAGGGGTCAAGCCTGAGCACCCCCTGAGTAACGAGTATCAGCACCAGTCCTCCGCCCAGCCCAATAGCCAGTAGAGCGCGCCGATAGAGCAAGTGCCGGTGTTCTTTAATACTGCCCAGGCCTATCCAGCTAGAGGCAAAGACCATCACTGCCAGTACCGCCACCACAACCCAGCTACTATCCGATTCGAAAATAAAGCTGAGAAAGTAACCCACTAAAAGCAGCTGCCCGAGCATGCGGATGACAGCATAAAGAGCATTGCCCGGTCCCAGTGACCACTTGAACATCATCACCAGCACCACTGCGACAGGGATAAATGCCAGTGACAAGCTAGCCAGTGACAGGGTTTCTACACTGTTATTCATGGTCTTCCATTCTCAAAACAATCGCAGAAACCCATCGACAAGCTATATTCAAGCCGCTATTTTTCAAGTGGCTCCTTTTCAAACAGCTCTGGCTCTTGAATGTTAACCACTTGTACTTGCTCCAGATCTTCTGGCTCACCTTTCAACTGTTTAAACAAAGCGCTGCCTCGGCGCTGTGCAGTGGTGATATTGGCTTCTTTGACGTGACCAAAGCCCCGCATAAAATAGGGCAAACCCGCTATTTCAACGGCGATAGCCAACTTCTCTGGCGACGCGTTTTGTCCAGACAATACGGACAATAGCTGCTCGACCTGCTGTTCGTAATCGCCAATCAGCGAGCGTTCCAGCTTGCGCTCCTCGCTGCGGCCGAAGACATCCAGCGCCGTACCGCGTAAAAACTTTAATTTAGCCAGCACACGAAAGGCCGGTAGCATCCACGGGCCGAACTCGCGTTTAATCAAGTGTCCCGTCTCGGGGTCTCGCTTGGATATCAGTGGCGGTGCCAAATGAAAGGTCAGTTTATAGTCGCCATCAAACTGTTGTTTTAGCGATTCACCAAACTCGCCATCGCTGTAGAGTCGCGCCACTTCGTACTCATCTTTGTAAGCCAGCAATTTGTGGTAATTGCGCGCCACACTTTTTGTCAGCGCCAGCTCTGCGGCACCGAGCTTTTGCTCTACCGTCTTCACTTTATCGACCAGCGCTTGATAACGCCGAGCATAGGCCCGATTCTGATACTTGCGTAATTCGCTGGCGCGATAGGCAACGATGTCTTCCAATGTTTCAGCTTCCGCGTTTTGCTCTGCCGCTGTCAGCGTATCCAGCCCCGCAAGGTCTTTCACTTTGTCAGGTTGCTCGGCCAAACGTCGGCCCCATAAGAAGGCCTGCAAATTCGCCTCAATGGCAACACCGTTCAAAGTAATCGCCTGCTCCAGGGCATCTTTACCGAGGGGCAGCAAGCCTTTCTGCCAGGCAAAACCGAGTAAAATAAGATTGCTGGTCATGGCATCACCCAGCAAAGCCGTACCCAGTACCGAGGCATCAAAGAAATGAGCGTCACGGGTCGCCGCGCCGATCACTTGCTCCATGGCCTGCTCAGGAAAAGGCGCATCGGGGTCTTGGGTAAAGTCAGCCGTGGGCGAACCGTGATTATTAACGATCGCCACCGCTGCTGAGCTATTGAGACAGGCCAGTGAAGCCTGAGCCGAAGACACCACCATGTCGGCTCCGAGCATTAACTGCCCCTTACCTGCGGGCACTCTCACCCCATGAATGTCAGCCTGTTTTTTGGCGATGCGCACATGACTGCTCACCGCGCCAAATTTTTGCGCCAGCCCAGTTTGGGTCAAAACAGCAACGCCCTTGCCCTCGATATGAGCCGCCATGCCAATAATCGAGCCGATGGTTAACACCCCCATGCCGCCAACACCGGTGAGCAGAATATTGTAAGGCTCGCTGAGTTCATCGCCACAGCTTGGCGGCGCAGGCAGTTCGGGGAAGTTTTGCTCGGTCGACACGGCCAATGCCTTGTGTAAAGTCGCGCCCGTCACCGTCACAAAGCTCGGGCAAAAGCCTTTCAAACAGGAGTAATCTTTATTGCAGGCGTTTTGATCAATCACCCGCTTGCGGCCAAGTTCTGTTTCTTTCGGTGCCACGGCGAGGCAGTTCGACTGCACGCCGCAATCGCCACAACCCTCACACACACCGGCATTAATAAAGACGCGTTTATCGGGGTCTTCCAACAGGCCGCGCTTGCGACGGCGGCGCTTTTCGGTGGCACAGGTTTGTTCGTAAATAATCACGCTGGTGCCATCCAGCTCGCGCAGGGCCTTTTGTATCGCCGTAAAGTTGTCGCGATGGTCGACACTCAGCCCTTCGAATTTGGGGAAGTCTCGCGCATATTTTTCCGGCAGATCACTGACCACGGCGATGCGCTTAACGCCCTCGCCCTTGAGCTGATAAACCATTTGCTCGACCGTCAAACTGCCGTCGACATGCTGGCCGCCAGTCATTGCCACGGCATCGTTGTAGAGGATTTTGTAGGTGATATTGGCACCGGAGGCGATGGCCGCACGGATGGCGAGAATTCCCGAATGGAAATAGGTGCCGTCGCCAATATTCTGGAAAACGTGCCGAGTATTGGTAAACGGCGCCTGACCTATCCACGAGGCCCCCTCACCGCCCATTTGGGTGAAGGTCTCGGTATCGCGATCCATCCAGGTGACCATAAAGTGGCAACCGATACCGGCCAGGGCGCGGCTGCCTTCGGGCACTTTGGTCGAGGTGTTGTGGGGGCAACCGGCACAAAACCAGGGCTTGCGTTGGGGCAAGCTGGCTGTGAGCGCAGTGGGTAAAGCGCTGTTTGGCAACACTGAGCCGGGTAGCACCAGCGAGGTCGGTGACGCGAGCTTTTCCAGCCGTGAGGCAATCGCTTTGGCAACATCACTGGCACTCAGTTCGGCGATTGTGCTCAGCAGTGCGCCTCCAGCCTCATCCTGCTTACCAACGACGCGTGGACGCTGATCATCTGCCAGTGAGTAGAGCAGGCTTTTCAGCTGATCTTCAACAAGTGGCCGCTTTTCCTCCACCACAAGGATTTCCTCCAAACCCACTGCGAACTCGCCAATACTCAGGGGCTCAAGGGGCCAGCTCATGGCGACTTTGTAAACCTGCAGGCCAATGGCCTCGCGTTTTGCCGCATCAATGCCAAGATCAGCCAGCGCATGTAACACTTCAAAATAGGCTTTGCCGGTGGCGACGATGCCAAAACGCGGCTGGCTGCAATCGAGTGTTACTTTGTCGATACGATTAGCGCGAGCAAAGGCCAGGGCAGCGCGGATTTTATGCTGCTGCAGGCGTTCTTCCTGCTCAAGAAAAGGGTCTGGCCAGCGACTGTGCACGCCACTTTCGGGCATAGCAAAGTCGTTCGGCTCAATGAGCTGCAGGCGCTCGGGGTTCATATCGGCGGCAATGGCCGCGTCCATATTTTCGGCGGTGACCTTCATGCCCACCCAGCAGCCGCTGTAACGGGACATGGCCCAACCAATTAAGCCGAAGTCGAGCACATCCTGCACCCCGGCCGGATTCAAGACGGGCACCGAGGCGCCGATAAACATAGGCTCACTTTGATAGGCCAAAGTCGACGACTTGGCCATGTGGTCGTCACCCACCACTGCCAGCACACCGCCGAATTGACTGGCCCCGGTATTATTGGCGTGTTTGATGGCATCCATCGCCCGATCGAGGCCCGGCCCCTTGCCGTACCAAAGACCAAACACGCCGTCGTATTTTGCCTCGGGGAAGAGATTAACCTGCTGACTACCCATCAGCGCCGTGGCGGCCAACTCTTCGTTAACGCCGGGCTGAAAATGGATGTTGTATTCTTTAAGAAAAGTATCAGCCCGCCACAGGGCATTGTCATAACCGCCAATTGGCGAACCGCGATAACCGGAAATAAACCCCGCCGTTGCCAGACCTTTGGCCTTATCGCGCTGACTTTGCAGTATCGGCAAACGCACCAGCGCTTCAATGCCGGTCAGGTAGGCCCTGCCCGTGGTGCAGGTATATTTGTCATCTAGCGATACGGTCAAGGTCGCGCTCTCCTATTACTGTGTCATCAGCAGATATTTACAGCCACGAAGTGTAACCGCAGGTGCTCAATAACCGACAATTGATTGAAAGGGTAGAAGTATAGCAAGGGACTTACATGGTATTGCTATTGCGGTGGCGAGAAACGATTGACTCAACAGGCTAAAACATAGCCCTGGCGGGTGGGAATAACACCCTGCTAGCTGAATCAAGCAGGGCTTAAAGGGAGAGGGCTTAACTGGAAAGGGCTAACAGAAAGGGGCGGGCCGGGAACTAACGAGGCGGTAAGACCTCGAGATGAGAAGTATCGACCTCTGCTGCCTCAACCGAGCGCTTTTCCTCATCGTGCAAAAGCTCACCGCCACCGGGCTCCAAAGCCAGCGCACTGACATCAACCTCTACCGCTGCAACAGTTGAACGCTCATCGGGGCGCAGCACATCACTGCCCGCCGGAGCCAGCGACAGGCCGTCGTCGCTATTCGCTGGCTCGGCGGGAGGCTTGACGGAAGAAGTTTCTGCTACAGCCTGAGCAGCTGGCGCCTCTTCCACCTTTACCGGGCGCAACTCGGCAAGCGCGCCAATTTTCAACAGGGCCTGCTCGTACTTCTTGGCGCTGGCCTCATCCAGATTGCGACGAATGGCTGTCGGGCGACCCGAAAACAACTGCTCAACCTGCGCTGCCTCAAGCTTAAACAGGCCCGCCAGACGCTCTTTCACCTCAACGACGGCCTGCCCGGCAACGATGTCACCACGAAAAAAAACATCAAACTGTTGATCACTCATTTTTTCTACTCCGCACCAAGCCAACAAGCGCTATATTATTTATTAGCGCAAGGGGTATTTCAGCCACTCGGTTCTCACTTCCCGGCCACAGCGGCGAAATTTTGCCAGGCGAGCGCAGTCCAAACCACCACAAACAGCAACATACTGAGCATTACCGCCGCCGATGCCTGGTCTTTGGCGCGCCCTGCCAACTCGGCCTTTTCGGGCGACACGAGGTCAACCACAGCCTCAATTGCAGAGTTGAGTAATTCCGCTATCAAGACGATAAACATGGCGCCAAATAAGAGGGCCAGGTCCACTGGCGAAGCGGCGATATAAAAGGCCAGTGGCGACAGGATGACAAGCAGAAACACTTCGACGCGAAAGGCTTCTTCATAACGAAAGCAGGACTTTAAGCCCTGTATAGAGAAGCCCGTTGCACCCACCAAACGCCGGTACAACAAAGAGATAAGCCCACCTTCGGTTTTATGCATAAAAACTGGCTCGCGTGCGTGTTGCGTTAAAAGCTGACTATAAGCCAGGGTGCTGAATTTAGGGTGGCGAATTGATGCGCTGATCCATCTCCAGAGCGGGTGACGCCTCTCGCGGTCTACCGACCACCCGCGCCGGCACACCAGCCACGGTGGTGTGCGGACTCACCGACTCAAGCACCAAAGTACCGGCGCCAACTTTCGCGCCCTCGCCAACTTCGATATTACCGAGAATTTTTGCCCCTGCAGCGATCAGCACGCCGCTGCGGATTTTCGGGTGGCGATCGCCACTCTCATTGCCAATACCCCCGAGTGTTACCGCGTGGAGCATCGACACATTATCCTCAACAACAGCGGTTTCGCCGATAACCAGACCCGTGGCGTGATCAACCATAATCCCACCACCAATTTGTGCGCCGGGGTGAATATCAACGGAGAACACCTCCGCACAGAGACTTTGCAGATGAATCGCCAGAGCCTGTCGATTATTCAGCCATAGGTAATGGGCGACACGATGTATCTGCAGGGCGTGAAAACCCTTGAAATACAAAAGCGGCATGGCGTATTTGTCACAGGCCGGGTCGCGCTCCCGGTAGGCAAGCAGGTCACGGCGCATTTTTTCGCCGATACTGCCATCGTTTTCAAGCGCCTCGGCAAAGACCTGACGAATGGCCAGTTTTGACAGCGCCATATTGCCGAGCATTTCAGCCAGGTTATAACCGAGGGCTGTTTCGAGAGAGTCGTGACTCAGTATTGCCGAATGAAAAAAGCTCGCCAGCACCGGCTCGTCTTTCGAAAAGTCACGGGCTTCGTCGAGAATTTCCAGCCATAGGGTAGTGGGCTCGGGAGACATAAGCAGATAGCGCTCGGGGCATCAGTAGCAATAGTTACAGGGGGCGGAATATGGCCGAAAGGCGCAGTAGATTCAATACTGCGGACGAATAAAGCGTGAATAAATTTCATCGAGATTTTCGAGAATTGCCCCTTGCAGACAGATATCGGTCTTTTCGATCAGCTCGCGCAACACATCCGGGGTCAACGCTTTTTCGCAAATAGTGGCGAGGGGACGGAAACTTAAGTGCCAGGGTTCTGCAGCCACACCGTCTGCTTTAGCATCGTTATCAGCCTGCGCATAGGGGCGGAAGAACGCTGTTTTGCCGCCACTGATCAACTCATCCAGCCAGCGGGAACAGGCATAAAAAGGCCCGCCCTCAACATATTCATCCGGGGTTAGCTGCAGTTGGTAATTGTCACTCACCGCAGCGCAGTCCCAGATGTCCATATCGCTGCCCCAGTGATGGCGAGATGCCCCCGGTAAAGCCGACCAGCGCAGTATCGCCAATACCTGATCGCGCTCACTCAGCGCGGCCATTGCCACTGGCTCACCATCGCTATCGACAACCGGCCGCTCACCCCGCGCCTTGGCATTCCAGATGGCTAACTGTCGATCGAAGGAGCGAAAACCACTGGCCAGACGCAGTGCGATACCTTCTTCAGCCGCCTGTTCAACTAAGACAAGATAAGCGGCCACCACATCGCGATGTAAAAAATGACCGGGGAAAACCTCCTGCAAATGGCTTTGCGACTGGCCGGTTAATTGCGCCATAGTTAAGTGTGCCATGGCTAGCGGCGTGGGCTTATCTGATGCGGGCTTATCTGATACAGGATAGGGTGACACGGGCTTCATTGATACTCACAATTGTCTGGCCGTTGAAACAGAAGAATAGCGCAATACCCGACACATCGCTCGCAAGCCAGCTCGCTGCCGCCTACGCCTAGCCACATCGACAAGCCGATAATAGTTGCTAAAATCCCCGGCAGGTACCAACGGACATTGTGATGTTTCAATTCTGGCAGTTGCTCGCAGGGCTTGGCGTTTTTATTTTCGCCATGAAAATACTCGAGCAGGGTTTGCGCGGTTTAAGCACTCGCCGGCTGCGCAATCTATTACGCAACCACACTCACTCACCCCTGCAGGGCGTGCTAGTGGGCACTGTTAGCACAGCGTTTTTGCAAAGCAGCTCACTGGTCGGCCTGTTTGTGCTGGCCTTTGTCGGCTCTGGCATTTTGCCCCTGCGCAATGCCCTGGGCATTATTTTTGGCGCCAACCTGGGTACCACGCTGACGGGCTGGCTAGTCACCGCCATTGGCTTCAAATTAAACATCAGTGACTATGCTCTGGTACTCATTGCCATCGGCTCACTCACTTACGTCACCTTTAAAAACGAATCCACCCGCTACCACCAGGCCTCTTTGATATTCGGCCTCGGCCTGCTCTTATTGGGCTTGACCTGGATGAAAGACAGTATGTCTTTTCTCGGCGCGCAAGTTGATGAATCCTGGTTTCGTGACTACCCCCTGGTCATTTATTTTATCGGCGGCATCGTATTTACCGCGCTAGTACAATCCAGCTCTGCCACCATGGTGATTATTCTCAGCGCCGTTCACGCCGACATAATACCGCTGTCAAATGCCGCTGCAATTGCCATTGGCGCCGACCTCGGCACCACGAGCACGGTGTTATTGGGTGCATTAAAAAGCTCAACAAATGCAAAACGCGTGGCCCTGAGTCATTTTATTTTTAACCTGGGCACCGACCTCAGCGCCTTTTTGTTACTCACTCCCCTGCTGGCGTTTATCACCGTAACGCTAGGAGTCGAAGACACCATGTATGCACTGGTGTGTTTCCACTCGCTATTCAACTTGCTGGGCATCGCGCTTTTTCTGCCCTTCACTAAACCCTTTGCTCACTGGCTTGAACAGCGCTTCACTTCAACCAGTACCCTTGGTTGTCGTCATATCACCCTGGTGCCACCCACCGTACCGGAGGCGGCACTGCGCGCCATTGCACAGGATACCCACGAGCTGATCCTTAAAGCCTTGCTGATCAATCTGCGTGTTTTAAAGTTACCCAGCGAAACGCTGTTGGACGGCGAAGAAGTCAAGCGTATAAACAATCGTCTGCTCAGTGAGCCCCTGACGTTTGACGAGCAATACGCCGACATCAAGACCCACGAGGCACAACTGCAAAATTATAGCCACAAACTACCCGCCGAGAGCCTCGGCGAAACGGAAGAAACCATATTGTCAGAACTGCTGGATGCCGCGCGCGACGCCAGCTATAGCACCAAAAGCCTGAAAGATATCAAAGACAATTTAATAAACTTACGCCATCAGGCCGGTACTCACCAACTCCTTAGGGGGATAGATACCGACATATTAGGCATTTATCCCAAAATTACTGAGCTTCTGGAAAAACCCGCAAACGACTGGGCAGATGACGCTGTTAGCACTATCAAGTCAGCGCTAGCACACTCCCATGACTCTCTTCACCAGCAGATGATCGACTATTCACACAGCCAGCACAGCGAAATCACTCTGCCCACCCTGTTTAATATTAATCGAGAGATTTACGTGTCAAACCAGAATTTACTGGATGCAGCACTGGCACTGAGCACCTGCAAGCAAGCTCTGGCGGTCAATAACAATACACGGCATGAGCCTTAGCGGGCAATTAGGGAGCCTCTGGTTAAGTCTGGACGAAGTAGATGGCGAGCTAAAATTTTTAGATTCACCAACCGTAGGCGCTTTAGGCGAGGCGCAAAGAGCACGTAATAGCAAGCTATTGCGAAGCTTTGCAACGAAGAAGCTGAATATTTTAGCCGTCAGATACGAGTTCATGACTTGTTCAGAGGCTCCTTAGCTTTATACTTGTCATCGAAAGCTACCAATACGATAAAACGTTATGAAAGAAGAAATCGACCAGTTCAAAGCCATATACGACCTCATTGTCACTTTTTTCGTCACCTATAGTTTCCAGCTAATTGGTGCGTTGATTATATTGCTGATCGGCCTGCTGGTTTCAAACCGGGTGGCAAGGCTGGTTAGCCGAACCTGCGACAAACACGGACTCGATGTCACGCTAAGCCGCTTTCTGGCCAGCTGTACGAAAATCATTATTATCGTTGCGGTTGCCGTTATTTGTCTGGGGAAAATTGGCATTAGCATCACCCCTTTCGTCGCGGCCATCGGCGCACTTTCACTGGGTGCCGGTCTGGCAATGCAGGGCTTGCTGTCGAACTACGCTGCCGGCCTAAACATTATTATCACCCGCCCCTTCGTGGTCGGCGACACCATTATCGTGCAGGGCGTCACCGGCATTGTTCAAGAGGTGCGCCTAGCCCAAACCATCCTTAGTGACGAAGATGAAGTCACCATCCTCATCCCCAACCGCCATATCGTTGGCGAGATTATTCACAACTCAAACGATTTTAAGGTTGTTGAGAGCACATTGGGCGTCGCCTATAGCAGCGACATCGACCTGGTCACCACCACAATTAAGGCTGTGCTTCACGAACTGGGTGTCGATACAAACCGGCCACCGCAGGTCGGCATCGATGAATTTGGCGACAGCAGCATTAATTTCGGCATCCGCTTTTGGGTGCCAACTGACAAATACCACCAGCTGCGTTTTCGCGTCAATGACGAACTCTTTAAAGCCTTACACCTTGCCGGTATTGAAATACCCTTCCCACAGCGGGAAATACGCCTGCTGAATTCCGGCAAGGGTGACTCCTTCGAAAAACAAACTCAGCAATGAACATGATAACAAATGCAGTCTCGGAAACCCGCCGTTCTTCCCGTCGCAGCTCTTCATCCAGAGCCTCAGGCGCCCACCAGAAAAGAACTCGCTTAATCCAGATATTAGGCATCGCATTGGCTCTATCTCTACTGATCAGCCTGCTTATGGCTATCGCTCTGGCTAGCTATGCCCGCAAAGCGAGCCTTTTATCAGGTATTGGCAGCGGCTTACGCTTAGAAATTGCCAACATCACCGAGCAATCCGAACACAAAACCAAGCGTATAAAAACGCTTGAAAGTGAAATACAGGCGCTAACACTTAATCGACTACCCGGCCTAATTAATCTGAACTTCGACGAGGTTATTGAAGTCGACAAGCATTATGTGAAAAACATTGTTTTCACTCGTACTGGCAAGAAAGGCCACCACTTATATGAATATAAAGTGGTACTGGAAAATCATAACGCCGCTTTGCAGCCGGCGTTAAAAATCCTCTTATTTGATCGCAGCGGCGTGCAAGTAGGCATGTCTAGTTTGAGTCATAAAACTGAGCAAGGGAGCATAAGCCGCCTCGATCAAGACGAGGTTCGCACCCATTACTCCGTTGTTCAACTACCTGACAAATCTGAGCCCGAATACTTCCAGGTCGTCTTATTTTAGACATGATGTTTTGAGAAAACGGGCTACGTTGAGTAGCCCAGGAAACGCGCTCACTTCGGCTTGTAATTTCGCTCTATCGCCTGTTTTAAAACCTCTGCACCGAAGGGCTTACCAATAACTTCGCTAACACCAGCGGCGAGGGCATCATTTTTAGAGTCACTTTCACTCTGCGTTGTCACCATCACAATGGGCAACTCATCGGCGGAGTGAGTCTCACGTATTTTCCGGGTCAGGTCGATTCCGGAAATAAGCGGCATATTCATATCGGTAAAGACAAACTCTGGGGCATCTTTCTCGATGTTTTTCAACGCTGTTTCTGGAAATTCAAAAAGCTTAAATTCATAACCCAGTTTGTGTAAAGCACTGCGATAGATATTCAAAATCATCCGCGAATCATCAATCGCATACACCAGTATTTTGGTTTTCTCCTCTTGCTGCTGCTCGGGTTGAATAAAACTCAGCAGATCACCTCTATCATTCTTCGCCAAAATAACATTGAAAAATTTAACCACATCACTGTGTGCCTGCTCTCGAATATAGGCAAACAGAGCATCTCTTATCGTTTCTTCGTCCAATAAATCGAGGAAAATATTATCCGATTCCGACTCCACAATAGCGGCAATAATTTTGCCACTATCAAATACCGTCGAATGGAGCAGGTTTTTTACACCCACACCCAGCATGCGTGAGTAGTTGTTATTAATGGCTCGTGAAGCTGCCAGACGAACATTGTCGTCCTGGTCATTCAGGCCCTCGGCAAGGGCGAGAGCAATCTTTTGACTGGGTAATCGGCCCAGCGTTTCATAGGCGGCAAAACGAATATTGGCATCGGCAGGGTGACTGTGGAGTAAATTTTTTATCGGCTTTACAGCACTTTCATCGAAGATATCGCCGAGTACATTTAAAGTGTGTACAACGAGATCGACATCATCGCTGTTCAAATTTTCAATAATCACTGGAATAGCTTTTCCGCCCAATTCAGCGAGCTTAGCTTTACCGTAATTCCTGACATGGGTAATGTGCGAGGCCAGTGTTTCACTGAGTTGTTCAATGCAGAACTGGTCCTGAATTTCAGCAAACTGATCGAGAATTAATCGATCAAAATCA
The DNA here is from genome assembly GCA_964462265.1 of uncultured Porticoccaceae bacterium. Lineage (GTDB taxonomy): Bacteria > Pseudomonadota > Gammaproteobacteria > Pseudomonadales > Porticoccaceae > Reddybacter. Next base: position 15,812 of record CAYWXW010000063.1, read on the forward strand.
CTGTCCGTGCCCATTCTGCCACTCAATAACTGCACCGCGTCATGGGAACCGATACTGCCCAGAGCCATAATGGCGGCGGCTATGATGTCGCGATTAGAAGAATAAAGGTAATCGGCAAGATTTTGTGGATTATGACAAAAACCGATTTTGGCAATGGCTCCCAGCATACTGATCAGCAGGCCCTCATCCGACACCGCAGCGAGTTTCGTCTCCAGACCCAGTGTCGCAGATTCCAGGGCAAGGGCTTCAATGCAATGAATATAGTAGGCAATTTCGGCAACATCATTGCTATTGGCCAGTATCTCTACCAGCATATCTGGGCTGGCGAGTACTTGTTCAAATAACAAGTCTTCGAGTAAGGGGTATGTCGTCGCGACACCCCTGTTCCTGGCAATAAAACGTGCCAGGTAGACAATTAAGTTGGCGTCCATCCGACCCAACTCACGGATCGCATCGTTGACAGCTTCTTTATTGGACTCATTAACCAGATCCGTTAGCCAGACGCCAACGCCTTCGCCATCGCCGCTGGCAACCACATCGCGTAGTTGGCCCAGAATTGCCTCTACATTATTAGACATTTATACCCCGAAGACTTTCCAGTCATCTATTTGAACAAACGCTATGTTCCTTATTATTAGTATTCGGCGGCATAATCATCCCAATCTGCGCCAAGCTCTCAGGCGCATAGACTAGTGGCAAAACCTGCTTTTATCAGTGCTCTAGTTCACAGTCGCATCAGGGATGATGGCCTCTGTGCTTGCGGTAAGCTTTTTTTCGGGGAAAGCCAGTGTCACAGATATCGCTCACAGACTCGGATTAGCTGCGAACCTTGATTAGTAATGGGGCGGTCTTTCCTGATCAGACACATCAGATAACGGCCCCTGAGTAACTTCCTGCAGCCGTTGCATAAGATACCGGCAGGTCTGCTCAAGTCTATCGATACTCTCTTGCTGGCTACACACCACATCATTGAGGGCTTTAACGATATCCTCCTGATAGGCGAGTTTAATTTCCAGTTCAGTACAGCGTTGATCGCTCATAACTTACTTATCCGTTCGAAGGCTGCTCGTTGGTAAAGACTGTTCGTTGAAAACTGGGGAGCTCACTGCGGTAACCTTATATCGCCACTTTCAACAATATTGATAGGCACCGGCCACCAACCAGAGCGCAGTTTTGTTGCCAACTCATAGTGCAATTCACGGCCGGGCTTGTTTAACAAAGAAGAAATCAAGCGCAGGCCTGCCAGTATGTTGGTCGACGCCTCAACTTGCACAACTGTTTCTGAGTAGGGGGGGATCTTCGATATTTGCCCCGCTACACCTTTGACAACCTTTTCACCATTGAGCTTCAAGGTATAGGACATACCCGAGACACTCAGCCCCGAACGGTTAGGGTTAATGATTTTGAGGTCAACGCGAAAACGTTGCTCAAGGCCTCGGGAGGATAGGGGCTCTATTTTCACCAGATGCACCGCCGGCTTTTCATAGGCCGGATCGAGCAGCGCACAGGACGACAGCAGTGCAGCTAACAATACGAGTATGCTTAAGCGGAGAGTACTCCTGCCAAAAGCCCCACCAAAGTAGTTCATTCGGCTAATCCTCCACATCGGGCTCGAAGAAAAGCCACTGCACCTGGGGAAAACGCTGTCGAAATAGACCCTCTGTACAATTAATATCGGCCACCAATTCTTTCGCCCCATCCATCACCGCCATTTTCGCCTTAACGGCCACCATGACATCGCTACCCATTTGCAGGGTCAGCAAATTAAACACCTTCTCGATGCTCGATTCATTTTCGAGAAAGGCGATCATCTCCTCACGAGTATGAGTTTCAACACCCTGCCCTATTAACAAGGCCTTGATCTCAATACCAATCAACAGTGCAACCACAATCAACAACAGGCCAATAGCTATGCTGCCCCAGGCGTCGTAAATGGGATTGCCCGTAACAATGGCTGCCAGCAAAGCGCACAAGGCCAGGCTAAGACCCAGCAATGCCGCTAGATCTTCACCAAATATCACCATTAGCTCACTGCGACGAGTCTCGCGAAACCAGCGCCAATAATTTTGCCCCGGGGGACGAATTTTCTTAATCTGGCCCATACAACCGAGAAGTGCCAAGCCCTCGGCCACCATAGCAAAGACCAATACACCAACGGCCAACCAGGGTGCATTCAGTGCCTCAGGCTGATGCAATTTGTGCCAGCCCTCGTAAATTGAAAACACGCCGCCAAGGATAAATAGCACCAAAGCTACCAAAAATGACCAAAAATAGATTTCCTTGCCGTAACCCAGAGGGTAATCGGAGGAAGGGGGGCGTTTGGCTTTTTTAAGGCCGAGCAGTAGTAGCAATTGGTTACTACAGTCGGCAAGGGAGTGGATAGCCTCCGCCAGCATGGCGCCAGAACCGGTAACCCACGCGGCTAAGCCCTTCGCGACGGCAACTGCACCGTTGGCAAATAAGGCATAGAATATGCTCTTCATCGAATCCGCACCCTGAGACATAAACACTTCAACCATTGAATTTTTGACAACAGGGCGCATCTTAATAGACTCAAGGCTCTTCACGCCATCATCAAAAGGAGTTTCACGTGTTACGCATCGGCCTATTTCTCGCGACGAACATCGCCGTACTCATGCTGGTCACCGCCATTTTTGAAATTTTCGGTCTCCAGCAGTACCTATCCACCCAAGGTGTACATACCAACCTCGGCGCTCTATTGCTGATGTGTGCAGTGTTCGGCTTTGCCGGCTCGCTGATTTCACTATTTATGTCTAAATGGATGGCAAAGAGGGGTACCGGTACCCAAATCATCACCGAGCCCTCTAACGCCGACGAGCGCTGGTTGCTCGAAACGGTTGCCGAGCTAGCGCGCAAAGCCGATATCGGCATGCCCGAGGTCGGTATTTTTCAGGCCCAGCAATCTAACGCCTTTGCCACTGGCTGGAACAAAAACAATGCGCTGGTCGCTGTCAGCACCGGGCTATTCAGCCGTTTCAACAAAGATGAAATCAAAGCTGTTCTAGCCCACGAAATCGGCCACGTAGCCAACGGCGACATGATCACCCTGACCCTGATTCAGGGTGTCGTGAATACCTTCGTGATGTTTTTTGCACGCATCATCGGCTCGATTATCGACAAGGCGGTGTTTAAAAATGACCGCCCCGGCATTGGTTATTTTGTCACTGTTATGGTGCTGCAAGTGGTGCTCGGTATTCTTGCCTCCACCATTGTTATGGCCTTTTCACGCTGGCGTGAGTACCGTGCCGACGCGGCCGGTGCCCACCTCGCAACACGCGGTGCAATGATTGCTGCGCTGCAAAAACTGCAGGCTGAAACCCAGGCTCATGTGCCCAGTGAAATGCCCGACACCATGACAGCACTAGGCATCTCCGGTGGCTGGAAAGAGCACGCCAGCAAACTATTTATGACACACCCGCCGCTGGAAGAACGCATCGAAGCACTGCGTCGGGGCGTCTAAATTTGTCTTCTTTGACCCCAGAAAAGGACTCAGAGAACACCTCAGAGAAGAGCTCAGAAAAGGGCTATCCACTGCGACTTTGCGCCGTCAACGACATTCCCACTGACGGCGCAAAGGGCTTTCAGCTCGACAAATTCAACAGTATTTTCGCCGTGCGTAAAGACGGCGAACTTTATCTCTATCGCAACCGCTGCCCCCACGCCCGCCTTGAACTCAACTGGATGCCCGACCGTTTTCTCGACAGAAGTCGCGACTACATCTTGTGTGCCGCCCATGGTGCCTTGTTTGAAATCGACAGTGGTGACTGTATTTCCGGCCCCTGCCCCGGCACCCGGCTCAGTCCTGTGGCCCACACGGTTGTCGATGGTCAGTTGTACCTGAGCGAAAACCCCCTCAATAGTCAGGAATAGGCCTACCGTCTGACTGTTCGGCCAGAGCCGCATGCAATACAATCCCTTCGCTAACGAATACCCCACCAACTACCAAAAGGAATCTCATCATGAGTAAAGTAGAAGATCATCTCGCCATTCGTGAACTGGCCGCCCGTTACAACCGCGCTTTCGACTACGGCAACCCCGAAGCCTGGGTTGAATGTTTTACTGAAGACGGTAGTTTTGAAATGGGTAGCAAGACACTCGCCGCTGGTAGCACTGACTTGCTGGCTTTCGCGAAAAAGATGATCCCCACCATGAAAGTAAAGCATTGCACCACTGATGCCATCGTTGAAGTTGACGGCGACACTGGCACCCACGATGCCTATTTGATTTTGGTCGATTGTGGCGACAAGGTCAGCGTTGTTAACTCTGGGCGCTA
>CAYWXW010000064.1:0-19941 GCA_964462265.1 uncultured Porticoccaceae bacterium
CGTGCTGTGGGCGAGAAAACTACTGGGGATATGTTGCCAGAGGTTTTGCTCAAGGTTTTTTACCAGCTCGCCATCGCGACAGTAGACCAGCACGCTGTGCTGCTTTTTACCGGCCTCATTAGCGAGCTCGCAAACTAATTGCAGGGCGCGGGCGATGGTGTCTTCGCTAGCGCCCTGCAATTGGTGGAAATGCACATTTGTCATAATGAAGGGGTCATAAGGAATAGGTCATAGGTGGCTATTTTTACGCACTATGCCGACGCACGCTTGCGCAAATATTCCATTAATAAAGGCACCGGGCGGCCGGTTGCGCCTTTGGGGCCAGCCGATAACCAGGCGGTGCCGGCGATGTCGAGGTGCGCCCAGCGGTAGTCTTTGGTAAAGCGCGAGAGAAAGCAGGCGGCGGTAATACTGCCACCACCGGCGCCGCCAATATTGCCCATGTCGGCAAAGTTACTTTTCAGTTGCTGGTTGTATTCATCCCAAAGGGGCATTTGCCAGGCGCGATCGCCAGAGCTTTGGCCGGCGTCGAGCAAGTCTTGCGCCAGCTCATCATCGTTGCTGTACAGGCCGGAGGCATGGGCGCCAAGGGCGACAATGCAGGCGCCAGTGAGGGTGGCAATATCAATCACCGTGTCGGGTTTGTAGCGCGCCACGTAGGTGAGGGCGTCGCAAAGTATCAAACGGCCCTCGGCATCGGTGTTGAGCACTTCAATGGTTTGCCCCGACATGGATGTCACCACATCACCGGGTTTGGTCGCCTTGCCGCTGGGCATATTTTCCACGGCGGGAATAACGCCGATGACATTAATCGGCAGGGCGGATGTGGCCAGCGCCTCCATCACGCCGAGCACGCTGGCAGCGCCGCACATGTCGTATTTCATTTCATCCATCTTGCCGCCGGGCTTGAGGCTGATGCCGCCGGAGTCGAAGGTCACGCCTTTACCCACGAGCACGATGGGCTTGGCGCCTTTTTTACCGCCCTTGTAATCGAGGGCGATTAAGTGGGCGGGCTCTTCAGTGCCAGCGGTAACCGACAACAGTGAACCCATGCCCAGTTCGGCCATTTGTTTTTCTGATAAAACCTGACAGCTTAGTTTGGCTTGTTTGCGAGCCAGAGCGCGGCTGTACTTCGCCAGATAACTGGGCGTGCAAGTGTTCGCTGCTAAATCGCCCAGTAAGCGCGCCTGATTAACACCGACGGCAACTGACTGACCGTAGCTGAGACCCGTCTGCGCTGCGCTTTGTGCCTTTTTATCGCTGCAAAGCAGGGTGACTTTTTTCAATTTAAGCTTACTGGCGGCCGGGGGCTTGCCGCCGTTAAAGGCATAGCTGGCTTCACCAAATTGCTGAGCCAGTTGTTGCGCGGCCCAGCGTACATCCTGCCCCGTCACCTCGACTTCAGCCAGGGTTGTTGCCACAGAGGCGATGGCATCGCCCTTGGTTTGTTTGGCGACCGTGCGGGCAATCTTCAAAAAATCCTTGCTTGAGACTGCTCCAGTACCGGTGCCCACCAATAACAGACGCTTGGCAACAATGCCGCTGGGTTCGTGCAGCATCAAGGTCGATGCGCACTTGCCACTAATATCCTTGCCCTCAAGCCTGCGGCTGATCAGCCCGTCGGTGGCTTTGTCGATGGCGGCGCTTGCTGCGCTGAGCTTTTTGTCAGCGGGCACGGCGACAATCAAACAATCGGTTTTCAGTGTGAGTGGATTAGTGGAACGTGCGACAATCTCCATGGTGTCTCCCGAGACAAAGGTGGTGTAATGCAGGATAATTCTTTACGGTCGCTAGTGTATGCCATGGCTCAGTTGAGACCAAACGCTCGGGCCTTAAAATAATGCTTTTTAACAAACCCGTTAACGAGCTGATTAACTAACCGAAGGTTGTGCCACTTTTTGTGATTATTTTTCGCTACATCGCTCGAGATTTACTCGCCACCACGGCTGCCGTTTGCGCTGTGCTGATGCTGGTTATTATCAGTGGACGCTTTGTGAAGTATCTCGCCGAGGCCGCTGCTGGGATGCTCGATGCGAATATCCTCTTTGCGGTGATCGGCTATCGCCTGCCCGGTTTTCTCGAATTAATTTTACCCCTGGCCTTTTTCCTCGGTATTTTACTGGTCTACGGTCGGCTCTATGTCGACAGTGAAATGACGGTGCTCTACGCCTGCGGCATGAGCCCCGGCAAATTAATCGCCTACACCATGGCGGTTGCCGTATTAGTGGCGGGTGTGGTGGCGTGGCTGAGTTTTTCTGTCAGCCCCGGTGGGCTGGCCAAGGCAGAGGCCTTGCTCAGTGCGCAGAAATCTCGGGGCGAATTTGAGTCTCTGGAGGGCGGTAAGTTTTACCCCCTGCGGGGCGGGCGTGGTGTGACTTACACCGAGTCGATGGATGAAGGTGGCACCATGCACGAGGTGTTTTTATCGCAGTCGAGTGTTGATAGTAGCGGCGTACGGCAGGTGGTGGTGTTGGCGGAAAGTGGCCGCCCGAAACGCGCCGAGGAAAACGGCGAGCGCTATTTAGTGCTGAACAAGGGCTACCGTATTGAGGGCACACCAGGGCGGGCCGACTTTCAAATTACCGCCTTTGAGGAATATGGCCAGCGTCTGGAAAAGAACAACAATGTTCGCCGCCATCGTGAAAAAGCTGAAATTATGTCCACCGCCGAACTGCGGGCATCGGATTTACCCGAGCACATCGCCGCACTGCAATGGCGCTACTCGGTGCCTATTTTAGTCCTGGTGGTATCGCTGATGGCCGTGCCCTTGAGTCGTACTAATCCTCGCCAGGGTCGCTTTGTTAAGGTCTTTCCCGCCGTGTTGCTTTATATCTTTTATTTAGTCGGCCTTAACGCCGCTCGCGGTGCTCTCGAAGACGGCGAGCTTTCGGCCACTCTCGGACTGTGGTGGGTACATGGGGTGTTTTTAGTGATTGCCGGTGGGCTCCTGCTCTGGGATAGCGGCTGGCGAGGCAAGCGGGCAGCGACGACTGCGACAGTGGCAGGGGGCGAGCAATGAGCTATTTATCCCGCTATGTAATGCGTTTTGTTTTCGGTGCCATCATTCTGGTTTTACTGGTGCTATTGAGTATTGACGTGATTGCCGCCGTGGTCGATGGCCTGGGCGATGTGCGCAATGACTATCAATTTAGCGACGTGCTCTACAACGTCTGGTTAACCCTGCCGGCGCGAATCTACAGCAATATTGCCTTCGCCTCTTTAATCGGCTGTTTGATTGGCCTCGGCATATTAGCGGGTAACAGTGAATTGGTGATTATGCGCGCCGCCGGGGTTTCGTTGCTGCGCATTACCGGCTTTGTACTGCGCCCCGTGTTGCTGGTCATTGTTTGTGGTGTGCTCATTGGCGAATACGTCGTGCCCTATACCGACCAACTGGCAACCAGCCGGCGTATGTTGTTGCGCGGTGAGCAGGAGAATTTATCCGCCACCAGCGGCGTTTGGAATCGAGAGGGCAATGAGTTTATTCACTTTAATGGGGTCTATCCCAACGGCAAATTGTTTGGTGTGACCCGCTATCGTTTTAATGAGCAGCGCGAAATCGAAGAGGTCAGCTTTGCCGCGCGGGCCACTTTCTTTAAAGACTATTGGCTGGAAGAAGAGGGCGTTGTTACACATTTTGAAGAGGGTAGAACGCAAACCAGTGAATTTTTAACCCGCCACTGGGATTCCCATTTATCGCCCGACTTGTTAACACTGATGGTTATGCCAGCTGACTCGCTATCGATGGGCAGCCTGTATAACTACGCTCAATACCTCGATGAGCAGGAGCAGAAATCGTCGAAATACTGGCTGGCTTTTTGGAGTAAGGCTCTACAGCCGCTCTCGGTACTGAGCCTGGTGTTAATCGCCACCTCCTTCGTGTTTGGTCCGCTACGATCCGCGACCATGGGCTTTAAAATCTTCGCAGGGGTGATCGCTGGCATTGCCTTTCAAACCAGCCAGCAATTACTCGGGCCATCGAGCGTAGTGTTTGGCTTCTCGCCGTTTTGGGCGGTATTTACCCCGGCTATCGTGTGTGTTGGTATCGGTCTGGTTTTGTTGCGGCGGGCGGCTTAAGCCGCTATTACCTTATATTTCTTGCCTCGGCAGCTTCTTTATTGAGCTGTCTGCGCGTCTTTTCTTTTGGCAAAACCACAACCCGAGTCTGGCTCCAAATATCGTGCAGGCAGTGGCCTTCGCGATTGAAGAGGCAATAGAAATAAGAAAGTCCGCCACATAACAGAGCGGGTGGTGCTACCAGGCTGCGTATCCAGCACTGCTGCCAGCTGGCGAATGGGCTTGTGCCAGGCACTGAGCCATCGAGCTGTTCGAGACAGATATGCCAGGTTTTCATGCCCAGGGTTTGACCGCTGCGTCGCCAGCACCAGCTGTAAAACAGGGCCAGAGAAAACCACCAGCCAAGCAGGAAGAGATAGCGCAGGGGGCCTTCGTATTCCAGTCGTGTGTTTTCCTGGCCCTCCGCTAATATTTGCGCTGCGGCACTGCCGCCGATGAAAATCTGAATAACAAAGAACACCGCTGCGTAAGCGAGACTAATGGCCGCCAATAGAAAAATATCGTACACCAATGCGGCGGTGCGTCGGAGGGGGCGGGCAATTGGCAGTGCCTGGGGGCTGGAATCAGTCATTTCTGAGAGCGTGGTGCTATCGGGCTTTGGGGCTTGGTCTTTGGCAGGCAAGGGTGGCTCCGGGTGGCTCGTCTAAAAAGCCTGATGAAATAGGGGTGGTTTGGGCGCTAATTATAAGGGCTTTGTCAAAGCTTCGCAGCGATGGTGGTTGCTATGTCGGCTTATGCTGTAATAATAGTGTTTGTTGAAAGGTGTTGGGTTTAATGCCGGGGAGAATGGGTTTTGGCGACGATTAATATACAACGCTCGCACCAGCTGCCGCTGGATGAGATCAAGCAAAAAGCGGAGCAGCTGGCGCAGAATTTAACTCAGCGCATCGGCGGTAGGTATCGCTGGCAGGGTGATACTGTGCACTACACCTACACCGGTGTGAAGGCGCGCATCGACTGTGATGAGAGCGATGTGCTGATCGATATAAAGCTGAATTTTGTCGCTTCGGTATTTCGCGGCACCATTGAGGAAGAGGTTAAAGAAACCCTCGATAAGCATCTGGCTTGATACGCCTATTACAGTAGGAGAAGTACAGTAGCGCTAGACCCTTGCCTCTGGCTCGGTTAAAGCAGGCCACGAATAAAACTGCGGTCTAGTTGCTTGATGTCGGGACGGCCCGACAAAATCATATCTCGCTCTATTTCATCCTTTAGCAAGCTCAATACTCGTTCAACCCCGGCTTGTCCGCCTGCGGCCAGCCCGTAAAGATAAGGCCGCCCCATCATGCAGGCGGTGGCGCCCATGGCCAGTGCTTTTAATACATGGCTGCCACGGCGCACGCCGCCATCGAGAATAATTTCTAGCTTGTCGCCCACGGCATCGGCAATTTCGGTGACGAGATCAATAGGTGCAGCCACGGTGTCGAGCTGACGGCCACCGTGGTTGGAAATAATCACCGCGCTGGCGCCAATGTCGGCAGCGCGGCGGGCATCTTCAACAGACAAAATACCTTTAATAGCAAAGGGCCCCTGCCAGCGGGCGGCGACTTTTTCGGCGTAGGCCCAGTTCAGGGCTCGATCAAACTGTTCGTTAATGTATTTACCCAGGGAGCTGACCTGCGAGCTACCCTCGGCAATGTGGTGGCTCAAGTTGGCCATTTCCAGTGCCGGTGTTGTTAAGTAGTGGTAGCACCAGGCAGGGTGCAGGGCGAAACTGGCGAGACTTTGCAGGGTTAGTTGTGGGGGGATTGTCATGCCGGTGCGCAGGTCGCGCTCGCGGTTGCCCTGTACTACGGTGTCGACGGTCAGGCACAGGGCGTCGTATTTGGCGGCGCGGCAGCGGTCGATCAACTCTTCATTAATGGCGTTGTCACGCAGCACGTAGAGCTGGAACATTTTTGGGCCGCTGGTTGAGGCGGCGACATCTTCGATAGTGGTAGTGCCCACTGTTGAGAGCGAATACATCGTGCCAGATTGTGCCGCTGCACGAGCTACTGCGCGCTCACCTTCGTGGTGAAAAAAACGCGACATGCCCGTCGGTGACATCAGCACCGGCCAGTCGAGTTCACAGCCCAGCACCTTGGTTTTCATATTGATGGTGGTGACATCTTCAAGACAGCGGGGCACTATTTCGTAGTTATTAAAAGCCTGGGTATTGTTGGTGCGGGTTAGCTCGTCGTCAGCGCCGCCATCAATGTAATGAAACAGCGGGGCGGGTAGTTTGCGTTTCGCTTGCTGGCGAAAATCGTAGAGATTAAAACAGCGCTTGATGGACGGCGGGCTTAGAGAAAGTGGCATGTCTTTATTCTAGCGGAATTGTCGGGCGGCTATATATAGGGTTAATGGGCACTTAACGATAGCCCAAAACCAACAAACCCACACCGAGGCGTGGGTTTGTTGTTAGCTATGAGGAAGAGTGCTTATGCGGCTCTTTCTTTAGCAATCTTGGCGGAGCTTTTACCGCGGCCATTACGCAGTAGCTCACCAGGAGTGGCACCGGTACATTCACCGTTATCAAAGGTTACTTCACCATTGACGATGATGGCCTGATAGCCTTCGGCGCGTTTAATGCGACGCCATTCGCCAGCGGGTAGATCGTGGACGATTTCGCCAATCCACTCGTCACCATCACCGAGGGCATTGATGTCGTAAACCACAACATCGGCGGCCCAACCTTCACGCAGTACGCCGCGCTCTTTTAAACCCGCCGCTTGAGCGGGCAGGGCGGCGAGGCGGTAGTGGGCTTCTTCGAGGGTGATTTTCTCTTCATCGCGCACTAGCCACTTGAGGAAATCGGTGGTGTAAGCACCGCCGGTGAAGAACTTGGTGTGCGCGCCGCCGTCGGAAACACCGGGAATGGTGTAGCTGTTGTCATTGATGATTTCCGCCATAAAGTCGGCGTTAAAGCCACGGTCTGGCCCGAGGAAGTGGACGTTAAGATCACCTTCGAGGGATAGATCGAGCATCACGTGAATCGGGTGTTTGCCCTCTTCTTCGCCAATTTGGGCGAGGGTTTTACCGACGTACTTCTCCAGTGATTTGGTGCCGTGAACATCCTGCACTTGTAGCTGAGGAACTGCGCCACCGACACCGGCTTGAATAACCTGTAGGCGTCTGTCAGCTTCTTCGGTTTCTTCGATGATGGCTTTGCGTAGTTCGTAGTCTTTCAGTTTTTCGAGTTTTTCTGCTTTCGTGCCGGTGGTCAGCTTGCGCCAGGCGGGGCTGGCATCGTAAAGATTCCAGTGCTCGAGGGTGAAGCAAAAGCCAGTGCGCACGGTGCCAGCCTGTCCGTAAATTTGTAGGCCCTTATCGCGCGCGTTGTTGAGCCAGTCGAGGCTGCGGCGGTGAACACGAGCATTTTTACGGGTCGGAGCAATGGCATTGTGCAGCACCGGGCGACCAGTGGCTTCAGCCAATGTTTCGAGGAACTGCATATCGGTTTTAATATCGCCGGTAGCCTGGGTGATCTGTACATTGCCTTCGCCACGGTCGTGCAGAACTTGGGCAAGGTTGAGGACTTCAGCATCACTCATGGTGTCGGTGACCATGGGGGTGCCGTCGAAGTCGGCCTGGGTGGAGTTTTCGCCTAGCCGCTGAATGGAGAAGCCCATCAAACCGGCTTCCATGCCTTCGTCGAGCAGGTGTCTTAGTTCTTTGCGCTCATCGGCGGTTGCCTCACGGGTTTTGGCCGCTTCCAAGCCCATAACATAGGTCAATAATGATGCGGTAGGCATATAGTGCACACAGTTGACGCCCTTGGGTCGTGCGTCGAGGGAGTCAAGGTACTCAGGGATAGTCTCCCAGGTGAAGGGCATGCCTTCTTTCATGCAGTCGTAGGGGATAGCTTCGGTGCGGGTCATGGTCAGCAGCGAGCGCTCCTGATACTCGGGCTTGACCGGAGCAAAACCAAAACCACAGTTGCCCAGTACCACGGTAGTTACACCGTGCCAGCCAGAAATTGTGCAGTAGGGATCCCAGTGGATTTGCGCATCGTAGTGGGTGTGCAGATCGACAAAGCCAGGGCAGACAATCTTGCCTGTGGCGTCGATGACCTCTTTAGCCGCACCGGGGGCTTCACCGCCGATTTGAGCAATTTTGCCATCTTTGATCCAGACATCGGCGATGCGTCGCGGGGCACGGGTGCCGTCGACAACAGTGCCACCTTTGATTTGAATATCGTAAACTTCTGACATGCTTAACTCTCCTAAGGTAGAAACGGTGAGATAGCGTTCAAGGAATAAAATACGGCGGGCTACGGGCTTTTATAATGGTGGTGTAAGTAGGCCGTTGTTATTCAAATTGATCGTATCTGATTTATAATTTTATGGGCGGTCTGTCTTTAGATAGCAGCGCATGAGAAAAACGAGCGATTGCTGTCTGTGCCCCCTGTCAATTTCAATTCACTATAGCATTAGAACAATCTGCGAAGGAAGCCAGAAAAAATGACTGTATGTTGACATTGGTTTTAATTTATGAGGCTTGCATATTGCTGGCAACAATATGCAAGCCTCATAAAGGTACTTTGTTAGGGTACTTTGTTTCGCGGTGAAGGATCGCATACAATTCGTTTCGTTCTGAGAGTCTTTTTAGAGTTCTATACAGAGTTCTATCGATACCCGCGTCGATCGGGCCATGGCGCGCTTTTGGCTGGTGTATAGTACCCGGCCAGGCTTGATGGTTTGGCAATTTGTTGTAGGGCTCGGATACCGAAGTAGCAAAGGGCAGGTTTATGGAAGTCGATTTATTTCAACAGGGTGTCGATCTGATGCTCTTTGGCATGGGTACTGTTTTTACGTTTCTGATCTTATTGGTCGGCGCCAGTTATCTGATGTCCTGGGTGATTACACGTTTTTTCCCCGAGCCCTTGCAGCCCGAGGTGGCCGTGCAGTTGGCGCCAGTTACCGCTGTTGAACCACGCATACAGGCAGTGATTCAGGCGGCAATCGATAAACACCGCAGTCGTTAGCCGTCTTAAAGACCAGGCTTCGGCCGGTAGTGCAAACAGTTCAAATAAGCCCCCATCGTTTAAACAGTTGAGAGTGATTTAATGGTAGAGCAGAAAAAAGCCCTTGGGATTACCGATGTAGTACTGCGCGATGCGCATCAATCTCTTTTCGCCACACGTTTACGCATCGACGATATGTTGCCGATTGCCGAGAAGCTCGACCAGGTCGGCTTCTGGTCACTGGAAACCTGGGGTGGGGCAACCTTTGATGCCTGCATCCGCTATCTGGGTGAGGATCCCTGGGATCGCATTCGTGAGTTGAAAAAGGCGATGCCCAATACGCCTCAGCAAATGCTCTTCAGAGGGCAAAATATTCTCGGTTACCGCCACTATGCCGATGATGTGGTGACTAAATTCGTTGAGCGTGCAGCTACTAATGGCGTTGATGTCTTCCGCGTCTTTGATGCCATGAACGATGTGCGTAATTTAAGCACCGCCCTGCAGGCCGTAAAGAATGTCGGCAAACATGCCCAGGGTACGATCTCTTATACCGTCAGCCCGGTGCACAGCATCGACCTGTGGGTGGATATGGCCCGCAAGCTGGAAGATATGCAGGCGGACTCTATTTGTATAAAAGATATGGCCGGTTTACTGGCGCCCTATACCGGTTTTGAGCTGGTCAGTAGGCTCAAAAAAGCGGTCAATATTCCCATACATATTCAAAGCCATGCCACGACCGGCATGTCGACGGCGACCTATTTGAAATGCATTGAAGCCGGTATCGATAATGTCGATACGGCCATTTCATCAATGTCGATGACTTACGGCCATTCGCCCACCGAGGCGCTGGTGGCTATTCTCGATGGCACCGAGCGCGATACCGGCCTCGATATGGGCTTGCTGGAAGAGATCGCTGCGTATTTTCGTGAAGTCAGAAAGAAATACGCTAAATTCGAAGGTTCTTTAAAAGGCGTCGATTCGCGTATTCTCGTCGCTCAGGTGCCCGGTGGCATGCTCACCAATATGGAGGGCCAGTTACACGAGCAGGGCGCTATTGATAAGTTTGACGATGTGCTGGCTGAAATCCCGCGTGTTAGAGAAGACCTTGGTTTCTTGCCGCTGGTGACTCCAACCTCGCAAATTGTCGGCACCCAGTCGGTGATCAATATACTCACCGGCGAGCGCTATAAATCCATTACCAAAGAGACCGCAGGCGTCCTAAAAGGTGAATACGGGGCCACGCCAGCGCCGGTAAACGCCGAGCTGCAAGCCCGTGTACTTGATGGCGCAGAAGTTATTACCGTGCGCCCCGCCGATTTAATTCCCCCAGAGCTGGATAAGCTGATTGCTGAGCTGGATGGTGAAGCGAAAGATAAAAATATCACCTTAAAACAGGGTGAGCAAAAGATTGACGACGTACTGACCTACGCACTGTTCCCGCAAGTTGGTTTGAAGTTTCTTCAAAACCGCGATAATCCCTCTGCCTTCGAGCCAGTACCAACGGGTAAAGAAGGTGGTGTTGTTACTAACGATAGTGGCGAAGAAATTTATACCGTGAACGTTGAAGGTCGTGACTACACTGTCGCCGTGAGCAACGGCGGCGATGTTTCGGCCATTGTGCCCATGGGCGGGGCTGCTCCCACCGCCGGTGGCGCAGGGCCAGTCGGTGGTGGCGAACCTGTTGCGGCACCGTTGGCAGGCAATATCTTCAAGGTGCTGGTTAGTCCCGGTCAGCAGGTGGCCGAGGGTGACAACCTGATTATTCTCGAGGCTATGAAGATGGAAACCGCCGTGAGTGCTGTGCGAGCAGGCAGTATCGGTGATGTGTTGGTGAAAGAGGGCGATGCGATTAGCGTTGGCGATCCTCTCGTCACACTCATCTAGCCTGCGGAGCAAATCATGGAACAACTGTTAAAGCTCTGGACCGAATCCGGTCTGGCACAAGTCGAAGCGGGCACAGTAGTGATGATGGCAGTGGGCTTTACCCTGCTGTTTCTGGCTATTCGCAAGGGCTTTGAACCCCTGTTACTGGTGCCCATCGGCTTCGGAACCGTCCTGGTTAATATTCCCGGTGCCGGTTTTGAGGCGGCACCCATCTACGATGCGTTGGGCCATCTCGAATCCCCCGGCGGCCTGATGTACTACATCTATAACGTTGGTATTGCCTCGGGCATGTTCCCGCTGATTATCTTTATGGGGGTCGGTGCGATGACCGATTTTGGCCCCTTGCTGGCTAATCCAAAGACATTGTTGCTCGGTGCTGCAGCCCAGGTGGGTATTTTTGTCACGGTAATGGGTGCAGTGGGTTTGAGTAGCCTCGGTATTCTCGACTTCTCCATTCGCGATGCCGCATCGATCGGTATTATCGGTGGTGCCGATGGGCCGACCGCTATCTTTGTGACCAGTAAACTGTCGCCAGATTTACTCGGTGCCGTCGCGGTTGCCGCTTATTCTTATATGGCACTGGTGCCGATTATTCAGCCACCGATTATGCGCGCCTTGACCACTGAGGCTGAACGAAAGATAGAAATGGTGCAGTTGCGCCCCGTATCGACCCGGGAAAAAATTGTTTTTCCCATGCTGTTGCTCGGCCTGGTCGCCATGTTGTTGCCCAGTGCTGCGCCGCTGTTGGGCATGTTCTGCTTCGGTAACTTAATGCGTGAATGTGGTGTCGTCGATCGTTTGAGCGATACCACGCAAAATGCCTTGATCAACATCGTCACCATTTTTCTCGGTCTTGCGGTTGGTTCTAAAATGAGCGCCGATAAATTTCTCAATTGGGAAACCCTGGGTATTCTTGCCCTCGGTGCTCTGGCATTCTGCATTGGCACGGCGGCCGGTGTACTGATGGCGAAGCTAATGAATCGCTTTAGCGAGACACCGATTAACCCTTTAATCGGCTCCGCCGGAGTGTCGGCTGTACCGATGGCGGCGCGAGTGTCGAATAAAATTGGCCTTGAAGCCAATCCCCAGAACTTTTTGTTGATGCACGCCATGGGGCCTAATGTGGCCGGTGTTATCGGCTCCGCCGTTGCGGCAGGTGTGATGATTTCCATGGTTTCCGGATTTTGATTTTCGGTATCGGGAGTTCATAAATGAACGTACAGGAAACTATCGTCAATAAATTACGTGAGGCTTTATCGCCTTCGCACTTACAAGTCGACAACATCAGCCATATGCATGCTGTGCCGGCAAATGCTGAAACCCATTTTGATGTCGTTGTCGTCTCTGACGTTTTTGAAGGCCTGCGTGCGGTGCAATGCCATCAGCGAGTCTATCAACTGCTTGCCGAAGAGTTATCCTCGGGTGTTCACGCCCTGGCTATTCATGCCTTTACGCCCGAAAAATGGGCGCAGAGTACTGAGGTGCCAGCCCCACCTGAATGTCTCGGTGGTGAGTAACCTATAAAAGCCCTTTTTATAGGTTGCTGGTTTATGGCTTGCTGGGTTTTCGTAAAATAGCTTTATAAAGCTAGCCTGCAAAGATAGTTCTCTTAACCTAGATCAATTCCAGCTTATTCCTCTAATGCTCTAATTACCGGGTCATTTTTTTAGAGAGGGATAAACAGTATGGGAAATCAAAAAATCAATTCATTAGTTGCAGGTTCTTTATTGGCCACTGGTTTGGTTTCTGGCGCAGGTAGTGCGATGGCCTATGAGGCGGGGGATATTATTCTTCGCGCGGGTATTGCTTCGGTGCAGCCGGATGAGAGCAGCTCGGATTTGAATGTTAATGGCGGAGATTTAGCAGGTACTGGTGCGGGAGTCGATGGCGACGAGCAGTTGGGCCTGACCGGCACTTATATGCTGACATCGAAAATTGGTATCGGCTTGTTGGCGGCTACGCCTTTTGAGCATGATATTACGGCCAACGGCTTGGGTGTTGATGCTGGCGATACAAAACAGCTACCGCCTACTTTGACTCTGCAGTATTTCCCGATGGAATCTTCTTCTGTATTTCAGCCCTATGTGGGTATTGGTGTTAACTACACGGCCTTCTTTGACGAGGGTGTCAGCAGTGATCTTGAAAGTGCTTATGGTAGTGGTGATTTAGAGCTTGATGACTCTATTGGTCTGGCAGCTCAGGTGGGCTTTGACTATGCCATTGACGAACACTGGCTATTAAATGCCTCTGTTTGGTATATCGACATTGATACAGAAGCGGATTTTCAGTTTGACGCTGTTAGAATCCAAGCGGATGTGGATATTGATCCTTGGGTTTATATGGTCGGTGTAGGTTACAAGTTTTAAGAATATAATATTGGCCAAAAAAACCGGGATAAGTTATCCCGGTTTTTTATGTCTAGAACTTGCCGCTTGTTATACCCAGGGCCTGAATAATGACCTTGCGCGTATCAGCAGGGTCAATCACTGCATCAATTTCAAGATAGCTCGCGGCCTCTGTCGCCTTGCCGCGTTCATACATCGCATTGAGTAATTTGTTGAAGAGAATCTCTCGCTCATCCTCCGTTTTGATAGCTTCCAGCTCCTTTTTAAAGCCCAGATGCACCGCCCCTTCTAAGCCCATGGCGCCGAATTCACCGCTTGGCCAGGAGGCGCTGTAGACCGGGCGAGAGAAGCTGCCACCCGTCATGGCGATGGCGCCGAGGCCATAACCTTTGCGCAGAAAGATCGCCACCATGGGCGATTCGAGGCGGGAGCCGGCGACAAACATATCGGACATCTTGCGTACAGCGCCTTCGGTTTCACTCTCCGGTCCGACCATAAAGCCGGGGGTGTCGCACAGGGAGAGCAGGGGTAATTTGAAATTATTGCAGAGTTCTAAAAAGCGGGTTGCTTTTAACGCGGCTTCGGCATCAATGGCACCACCGAGGAACTGGCAGTCGTTGCACATCAGGCCGAAAGGTTTGCCTCCAATACGCACAAAGCCGGTGATAATGCCGCAACCGTAGTCGCTGCGTAGTTCGGTAAAGGAGTCGGTATCGGCCAATGTGGTGATAATGTCCCGTACTTTGTAGACAAAACGGCGGTCGGCGGGCAACAGGGGCCACAGTTTGCGTTGGTCAGCACAGCTCCAGTTGTCTGTGCTGCCCTGAAAATAGGAGAGCACCTGGCGGGCAATGCGGGTGGCGTCGGCTTCATCGTCGGCGACAATATCCACCACACCATTTTTACTCTGGGTTTCAATGGGGCCGATGTCTGTGGGTTTATAGCTGCCCATGCCGCCGCCTTCAATCATGGCAGGGCCAGCCATGCCAATCCACGAGCTTTTGGTGGCGATGGTGATATCGGCACAGCCAAACAGGGCGGCGTTACCGGCAAAACAGTAACCATTGTTGACGGCGATCATTGGCACTTGCGAGCGCAAACCAGCCCAGGCGGCGAAAGAACCTAAATTCAAGCTTAATTCATAGTCCGTGTCGCCGGGTCTGCCGCCGCCACCCTCGGCATACATCATGACGGGTAGCTTTAATTCTGCAGCGAGTTCGAGAGCACGGTCGAGCTTCTTATGATGGAAAACCCCCTGGGTGCCGGCGAGTACGGTGTAGTCGTTGACGATAACTACGGCACGGCTGGCCTGCTCGTCAAACAGGGCGGCATTAATCGTGGCGAGGCCGGTGATAATGCCATCGGCGGCGGTATGCTTTTTAAGGTCGTCAATATCTCTGCGCCGGCGCTGGGCGGCGACTGCCAATTGGCCGTACTCGAGAAAGGAGTCTTTATCGCAGAGGTCGTTGAGGTTTTCTCGGGCACTGCGATAACCTCGCTGGTGACGCTTGGCGATCAGCTCTTTGCGTCCCTCGTCGAGGGTGGATTTTAAGCGCTCTTCAAAGTGCCTAATGACCTCATCTTTATTGCTATTGATGGCCGGCTGAGCCTGGGTTTTGATCTTACTCACAGTGGGGTATGCCTCTGAATATCTTTATTATGATGAGCTTTACAGGCTGTTGAGTGTAACGCTGTTCGAGGAAATGGCGCTATAGCTTGAGGCATGCGGGCCTCTTTTAAGATAGGGCGGCTAGAATGAGACAGCCATAAAAAATGCCCGTGTCGCTAGAAACGGGCATTCTTAAATTGTGCGAGTGGCCGAAGAGAGGGCCACCGCGAACGATGCTTTATTTGCTACCGTCAAGCATGTAGTCAACAGCCGCTTTCAGCTCGTCGTCTGAGCAATCCATGCACAGGCCTTTAGGGGGCATGCCCTGAAAACCGTTAATAGCATTGGTATACATGGTGTCCATGCCCTTGTCGATACGTGCAGTCCACTGCTCAGGGGCGCCGAACTTGGGTGCGCCCCCCATGCCAGCATCGTGGCAGGTTTTACAGCTGGTGTTGTAGACATCATCGCCGCTACGGCTGCCACCGCCGCTGCCTGTAGCAGGTGCGCTGGCAACCTCTCCGACCATGCTGACTTCACCAGCGGGCGCCAGGCGCTCTGACATGGCTTTTTCCTGTTCAACGCCGAGTTTAACTTCGCTTTTTTCTTCGCTACAGGCACCGAGAGTTAGCAGCGATAAAAATACTGTACAAAGAGCAAAAAGTTTCAGGTTTTTCATAAAGTGGACTCCATTAGTCACAGTAGCTTGGCGAGAATGGCGCGTATTATAGACGTTTTCCACGGCTTCTGGAAAACATACGGTTATCTTCTTTATAAAATAGGGGCTGTTAATGCCCGGCACAAGCCGTGGTCAGTGCCAGTTTCAAATATCCGCTACCAAACCACTGATCCCACCCCAATAATAACTAAAAATTATGCCATCTATTATCTTGACTCATGCTAAAAATGCTGCCATCTTTGAGGCAGTGGTGACTTTTGTGAGTTTTAGTAGCGCATGATTTTATTCCACTACTAGCAAAGTTCTTTATTCGAATAAAAAGTATAACTAATGAAGAAAGAGGGTAACTCTATGTCTGTGATAAGAAAGCCTGGACTCCATAAAACCTTGCTCGCTGCTTGTGTGTTAAGTAGTAGCGTCGCGATGGCGGCTGTTACGCCTGAAGAGCGAGCGTCAATTGGCCTTGAAGGTACTAAACTCACGCCCAGTGGTGCAATCCGTGCGGGCAATGCAGAAGGTACTATTCCCGAGTGGAAAAACGAGCCGATACCGATACCCGATGGCTTTAAGCCGGGTACCTTTCACCTCGATCCCTTTGCCGATGATAAGGTGCGTTTAAAGATTACGTCACAGAATTATAAGGAGCATGCCGACAAGTTGTCAGAAGGTCAGAAAATGATGTTCCAGACCTATGACGATTACTTTATGAATATCTACCCCACTCGGCGCTCAATGGTTTACAACAACTTCATTTATGAAGCGGCCCTGGAAAATCTCGACCGGGCGGTGTTTGTGAGCAACGATAGCCACATGGGTATGATCGGCTTTACGGGTGCCAGAAGAGCCTGGGCCTTCCCCATTCCCCGCAATGCTGACGAAGCTTTCCTCAATCAGCAATCGCGGCCCAAGTTGGTTTGGAATAAGTCTCGCGAAGTCACCATCGCCGTCGCCAGTAATGGCAGCTTTGAGACGAGTAACCTGGATGTGGAGTTCCATTATAAGTGGAGTGATCCGGAGGTTGATGAAGATGACCCCGAAGTACTGCCCACTGAAAATATTCTTCTCTATCAGCAGACATTAACGGGCCCGGCTAAAGTGGCTGGGCAGGTAGTTCTCGCTCTGGAACCCATCACCTTTACAGAAAACTTCCGTAAAGCGTGGGCCTATAGCCCTGGTCAGCGCCGAGTTAAGCGCGCACCGCAGATCGTTTACGATAATCCCATTACAGCAGGTGATGGCTTGGGAACCACGGATCAGGCCTACGGTTTTAATGGCCCCAATGACCGCTTTAGCTACAAACTTTTAGGTAAGCGTGAGATTTATGTGCCCTACAACCCCTATAAGCTATTTGCACAGGATGCTACACCGGGGAAATTGATAAACGATTCAGGGCGTTTTAATCAGGACTATGCGCGTTATGAGTTGCACCGTGTCTGGATTGTTGAATCCAATCTCAAAGAGGGTACCAGTCACGACTACAGTAAGCGGGTTTATTACCTCGATGAAGATTCCTGGGAGGTCATGCTGGCGGATAACTATGATAGACGTGGCGAGCTCTGGCGCCATTGGGAGGATCATCACATCATGTTCTACGATATTGGCTTTCCCAACCGTGCTGCGGAGTTACAATATGACTTCAACGCCCACCGTATGCTGGCTTTGATGATGGATAAGAGTAAGGCGCCCGACTTTACCTGGCGCGCTGAGGATAAACACTTCACCTCGGCAGCAGTACGGCGCAGGGGTATTCGCTAGTCAATCTGTCACAAAAAAGATGACAAATTTAAAAACCGCAGAGCTAGGCAGCTGCGGTTTTTTTATGGGCTTTGCCTAAAGTGCCGTGCTACATTTTACGGGTTTTGATGACTCTTCTTTTTAAAGCTTATTGTGCCAATGAGATGGCGTATTATTGGCCGGGGATATTTAAGTATTTATCCCCGGCTTAATATTGAGATACTACGAAGTCAGTGCCTCCTCAATGACACAGGGAAGAACTCTATCTTGAGTGAAAAAATCTACCTCAGCGCCGAACAAACATTGGCCGACGCCTATCTTCTTGGTGCAAAAGTTTTGCAGAGCGGTTTTCTGCCGGATCTGATTATTGGCGTTTGGCGCGGCGGCACGCCTATTGCCATAGCGGTTCACGAGCTACTGCAGTGTCAGGGTGTTGAGGCTGACCATATTCCCATTCGCAGTAAGCTTTATAAAGGCATTGGCGAGCGTGATAAGACGGTGCAAGTTTATGGCCTGGATTATGTGGCGGCACATCTGGATCAAATTCAGCGCATTTTGATTGTTGATGATGTCTTTGACAGCGGTTTGAGCATGGCTCAAATCCTGGCTGATATTGATTCGTTGGCCGCTAAAAAAAAGCTGGAATGCCGGGTCGCGGTGCCGTGGTACAAGCCGGGAAACAATTTGACGACCTATAAACCCGATTATTTTTTACACACAAGCGATGCCTGGTTGGTCTTTCCCCACGAGCTTTGTGGTCTCAATCAAGCAGAGTTGCTACAGCAAAAACCGGGTATTGAGGCCATAAAGCACCTATTTGAGTAGGCTATTTCTACTCGTCGAATAAGAGTTTTTCCATGGCGGCGAGTTCTTTCTCATGCAATGTGTTCTTTTGCAGCACCAGTTTCAAGGCCTGTGCGCCCAGGGCTGTATAGATGCTGCGAAGGTCGGGAGCCTGCTGTTCGATAGCGTTGAGGTGTGTCTGTAGTGTCTTGATATCGCCGCGAGCAATCGGCCCGGTGAGGGCGTTAATGGCTCGCTCTGTGAGCCCGTTTTCCAGACTTTGGCGCATCAATGGTGAGAGGATGGCGCTGGCAAGGCTCTCTTCGATACCGGCTTTTTCAAGCAGTGCTTCACTGGCGCCGAGCAGCGCAATAAGATAATTCGATGCCATCACCGTTGCGGCGTGATAGAGGGGCTTGGCCTCAGGTTCAATCGTTGTCGTTTGTCCACCAATGGCACTGAACAGCGAATCGAGAGTGTTGATAGCCTGTTCGTCACCCTCCAACGTACAGACTGTAGAAACGAAACTCGTCAGCGAACGCTCTGGGCTGGCAAAGCTGTGGGCCGGGTGGGCGCTGGCGATCGAGCTGCCGAGTTTTTGCAGCGCTGACAGTTCTGCCGATGTTTTCAGGCCACTGCTGTGAAATACAGTGGTTTTTTGCCAGCTAATACCGGCTAGCGCGGCGAGTTGTTTTGCGCAGTCGCCAATAGCATCGTCCGGGGTGGCGACCATCCAGAATTGGGCAGGTGCATTGGATAGTTGTCCAAGGTTTGTAATGACGCGCCCCGCGCCGATAAAGGCCTGGGCTGAGTGGCTGTGTTCGCTGTTACGGTTATAGATAGCGCCAATAGTGACTAGACCCGCGTCACTAAATAGTCGGGCCAGGGTGCGACCGAGTTTGCCAGCGCCGATAACATTGAGTCTTGATGGCGGGGTGTTTGAGACGCTTCCTTTCGACAGATTCATGCAGGCTCACGACTAACTGCGGTGCTGCTCTAACAGGGCTTTATAGGCTTTCACTGCTGGGGCGAGGCCCATTTCAATGGCATCGACAATCAGGGCGTGGCCGATGGAAACCTCGAGTAAACCGGGCGCGGTGGCAAATTGGCCGAGGTTGTGCAGGTTTAAATCGTGACCGGCATTGACGCCGAGGCCGATATCGGTGGCGTGGCGAGAGGCTGCGCAATAGTTGTTGAACAGCGCCAGCTTATCTGGCGCCGCTGCGTAGGGGCCGGTGTAGAGTTCGATACGCTCAACACCCAATTCACGCGCCAGATCCAGCTGCTTTTTATCGGGGTCCATAAACAGGCTGACCCGCACATTGAGTGCCTGCAAAGCGGCGATCAGAGGCTTGAGTTTTTCGCCTGAAGTGCTGAGGTCAAAGCCGTGATCGGAGGTGAGTTGCTCGCTGCTATCGGGCACTAGCGTGCATTGCTGGGGGCGGGTTTGTTCGACCAGGGCCAGTAGCCCGGGGTATTCGTGTAGAGGCTCGGCGAAGGGGTTGCCCTCAATATTGAACTCCAGAGCGGCTCCGCTAGCCGTGGTACTAGAGCGACAGAGCTCACTGAGTTCACTGACATCGCCGGGGCGAATATGCCGCTGATCGGGGCGCGGGTGGACGGTAATACCATCGGCGCCGGCAGCAATGCAGGTAGCGGCATAGTCGACGACACTCGGGTAATTACCCTCCCGCGAGTTGCGAATCAGGGCGATTTTATTGACGTTAACACTGAGGGCTATCAAGGGATCGGGCTGCGTTGAATGCTGATGATTTCAATGTCTTCTACGGGCTTGTGAACAAATTGATGATCAAATTTTTCAACTTTACTGCTGGCAATATTTTGCACCACATCCATGCCGGAAATCACCTGGCCAAACACCGTA
>CAYWXW010000065.1:0-19527 GCA_964462265.1 uncultured Porticoccaceae bacterium
GTGTTGATGTCGAATCCTGAGATGTTTGGTGTTGATGAAAATTGTGAGCTGGGGGCTAGTGCGAATGTTCCTCCTTATGACGGTGTGGATGAATTGTTTGTCCCTGAGACGCCCTATAGTATTGGCGGACACAACTACACCAATGGTGCGACCTGGGTAGAAACCTTAGTCAAAGGTACTGGTTTATCCGGTTCAGTAAAACCGGCATTGCGAAACGTCGGCACCCAGGCAAAAAACTATGCGGTCGGTGGCGCCCGGGCACTTGAGTTTGACTGTCGTTTTAATCTATCAGATCAACTTGCGATGTACTTGGATGATTTTTCGGCATCCTCCCCCAATACCTTATTTGTTATCGATATAGGGGGTAATGATCTTCGCGATATCATTGTTGGTGCTGTAGAGCCTGATCAGGTTCCGATAATTATCAGTAATATCGCAGGGGCAATCGCCACTTTATATGCACATGGTGCACGACAGTTTTTACTGGTTAATGTCGCTGATTTTGGTCAGGTACCCTCGGTGCAAATTCTCGATCAAATATACCCGCAGTTTAATTTCCCTGTCATTGCCAATCAGTTAGCGAGTGGCTTTAATCAGGGCTTATTACAACTTCAGACGGCGTTGAATAATTTACCGGGTGCGGATATTCGGATATTTGATTTGTATTTGTTGCTTGATTCAATACTTGATGATCCGGCCAATTATGGTTTGACAGAAACAGCTGTGCCTTGCGTTACACCAAACTTACCCCCTTATATCTGTGAGAAACCCCAGGAATATTTATTTTGGGACGGCTTGCATGTTACTAAAACCGTCCATGAAGTGATGGCGTCACAAGCAGCGGAAGTATTGTTGAAACCGTAGCCTATCCCAATATTTTGGGTGTGGATTAAGAGAGCGAGGCTAAAGGCGGCAACAGCCGGGCGGAAGTAGTGCGGTAATGGGGAAGTCCCTGTGCTGAAAGTATTGGTGTTGGCATCGCCTTAGACTCTAATTATAAGTACAACATCTTCGTGGAAGCAGGGCCGCTTGCACATCATCATGTTTCAGGCTCTAGCAGTGCTTTTGTCGGTGGCAATTTCTTCGATGCGCTGGCGAAGACGCATCATCGCATCTATGTGGGTATTCTCCTGGCGGCGCATTTTTTCCTTTCGGGGCATGGCTTTCACTTTGGCCAGTCACTTGGAGGTCACATGGAGGTCACTTGTGGTGGCCTGAGGCCTTTTCAATCACCCGAATATCTTCTCTGTCCGCTTCGCGCACGTGTGCCCTTACCAACAGCCAAGCAATGCCACCACCGAAAATCGCCATATCCACCTAGTCTTCAAGAGGGGCTCGCTTGATAGGGTTGTCGCGTAGGTGGCAAGTTATTGTGTTGCAGCCAATTTCCGACCTCCCTTATGGGCTTGTTTTTCCGAATATATTTTGTCGATTAATTTTTGTTTTTTTAGTTGCCGTTGTTTTATCCGGTGCTGGGGATGACTGAATTCTTCATTAGTGGTGCTTATGTTTTTCTGCTCGATCTTAGCTGAGTTAGCGTGCCTTTTTGTTGGCTTCTATTTTGCATCGAAATAGTGAGTCGCTTTGGATAGGTATGCTCCAATTGCCGGGGTTTTTCACAATAAAGTTTGTGGGGAAAATTTATTTTTATCGACAGAATTTCTTACGCTGTTGCTATTGGAAAAGGGCATAAGGTTATTTATGAAAGCATCTGATCTGCTGGTCGCTTGCCTGGAAGAGGAGGGTGTCG
Source organism: uncultured Porticoccaceae bacterium (assembly GCA_964462265.1). Lineage (GTDB taxonomy): Bacteria > Pseudomonadota > Gammaproteobacteria > Pseudomonadales > Porticoccaceae > Reddybacter. Next base: position 1,751 of record CAYWXW010000065.1, read on the forward strand.
AATATATTTTTGGGGTGCCGGGGGAGGAGAATGCCGATTTTATGCTGTCCCTGGCCGACAGTAAAAAAATTCGTTTTATTCTCACGCGCCATGAACAGGGTGCGGCATTTATGGCCGAAGTGTATGGGCGCCTCACCGGCAATCCGGCGGGTTGCCTCGGCACCTTGGGGCCGGGCGCTTCAAATTTAATTACCGGTGTTGCCAATGCCAATATGGACAGGGTGCCGATGCTGGTGTTGACCGGGCAGGGCTCGACCTCGCGCCTGCACAAGGAGTCGCATCAGATAATGGATGTGGTCGGCATGTTTGAACCGGTTACCAAGTGGGCTATTTCGATTCGCCAGCCGGGCACCATTCCAGAAATTGTGCGCAAGGCGGTGCGTTTATCGCGTATGGAAAAACCGGGGGCTGTGCATATCGAGCTGCCGGAAGATATAGCAAAGGAGAACACCGATGAACGAGCCATGTCACCGCGACGCTTTTTCCGTTCTCAGCCAACGCCCGCCGTTATTCGCCAGGCCTTTGATTTATTAATGCGTGCCCGAAAACCGGTCATTCTCGCGGGTAATGGCTGCATTCGGGGGCGTGCCAGTGAAGCGCTAAGGCAATTTTGCGAGCAAACCGGGATTGGTGTTATTAGCACCTTTATGGCCAAGGGTTGCGTCGATCAAGATGCGCCCTACTGCTTGTACACAGTGGGTCTTGGTTCTAAAGATCATTCAAACCTGGCCCTGGACGACGCAGATCTGGTGCTTACCCTGGGCTTTGATATGGTGGAATACCACCCCTCCCTGTGGAATGCTCAGCGCGATAAGCACATTGTACACGCCGATTTTTTAGCGGCTGAAATTGATCAGTGCTATCACCCCGAGATTGAGCTGGTGGGTGATTTAACCGCGATGTTGACCGAGTTTAGTCGCTTGCTAAAGACTCGTGACTACCCGCCTTTCGATTTCTCGGTGCAGCAAGAGGTGCGCAGTGCAATGCGTGCTGAGCTTAGGGAATATGCCGAGGATGACACCGCCGGTAGTATTCGTCCGCAAAAAATTCTCTGGGATGTGCGTGAGGTAATGGGCGCTAGCGATGTTTTGCTGTCGGATGTTGGTGCGCACAAAATGTGGATTGCCCGGCACTACCACTGTAACCAGCCCAATACCTGCCTGATTCCCAATGGCTATTGCTCAATGGGCTTTGCCCTGCCAGGGGCTATCGCGGGCAGCCTGGTTTACCCTGAGCGCCGTATTCTGGCCATAGCTGGCGATGGCGGATTTTTGATGAATGTTCAAGAGATGGAAACGGCACATCGCCTGCAGAGTAATATCGTGGTTATGGTTTGGGAGGACAACAGTTACGGTTTGATCGCCTGGAAGCAGGACACCGAATTTAAACGGCACACCGAACTCGGTTTTGGCAATCCCGACTGGCTGCAACTGGCGCAGTCGTTCGGCTGGAAGGGGCATTTATGCACCCAAAGCGGGCAACTTAAAGCAATATTGGAGCAGGCATTAAGTGAGGCCGGCCCCAGCCTTGTCGTCGTACCTGTCGACTACCGGGAGAATTCTTTATTAACCGAACGTCTGGGTAGAATTGGCAAGAGGATGTGAGTCAGGCGCTGGCCCTGGTACTGAAAAAGGGTGGTAAATAGCCAACATAAAACGGCGAGACTAAGCGGTCTCGCCGTTTTAATGCAGGGCTACTAACGGGGCGAATTAGAGGACAATAACCTGGCGGATAGCCTGGCCAGATGCCAGGCGGTCAAAGCCCAGGTTGATTTCGTCGAGGGCAAGGGTGTGTGTCAGTAAGCGATCCACCGGTAATTTGCCCTGTTCATACAGCGACATATAGTGAGGCAGGTCAACACTGGGTACGGATGTGCCAATGTAACTGCCCTTCAATGTGCGTTCCTCGGCAACAATGGAAACGGCCTGGATTGAGAGTTTTCGATCCGGGTGTGGCAGGCCCGAGGTCACCGTGGTGCCGCCGCGGGCGGTAATGCTATAGGCAAGCTCCAGGGCGGGTACTGATCCGGCCATTTCAAAGGCGTATTCAACGCCGCCGCCGGTCAAATCCTTTATTTTTTCGAGAGCATTGGCGTCGCCTGCATTAACGGTATGGGTCGCGCCGAGCTCGCGGGCAAAAGCGAGTTTCTCATCGGACAGATCAATGGCCAGAATTTGACGTGCGCCAGCCAGTTGCGCACCTAACAGGGCGCACAGGCCAACCCCGCCCAGGCCGATAACCGCTGCAGATGCGCCGGGAGGCAAGTTGGCGGTGTTAACCACGGCACCAACACCGGTGAGCACGGCGCAACCAAATAATGCGGCTGTGCTTAGGTCAAATTCAGGATCAATTTTGATAACGGAATGTTCAGACAGGGTCGCGTAAGTTGAGAAGGCGGAAACGCCCAGGTGGTGATTAATAGTCTGATCCTGCTGGTGGATGCGCCAGTTGCCGCTGAGCAGCGATCCTGCGGCATTGGATTCGGCACCGGGTTCACACAGGGCTGGTCGGCCGCGAGCGCAAAACCCACAGAGCCCGCAACTGGGGACAAACACCATCACCACATGATCGCCGGGGGAAAAGCGTGTCACGCCCGCACCGACATCTTCGATAATGCCGGAGGCTTCGTGGCCGAGGGCCATCGGCATGGGGCGGGGTCGACTGCCATCAATTACCGACAGGTCGGAGTGACAGAGTCCGGCGGCGGCAATTTTAACCAGCACCTCTCCGGGGCCGGGGGCATCAACTTCAATTTCTTCGATGACCAGTGGTTTTGACTCTGCATAGGGGGATGAAACACCGGTTTGGTGCAGAATGGCAGCGCTCGCTTTCATGGTTGCTACTTCCTGTGTGGGTTTCGGGAAAAGTGTCCGCCAGGGGCTATAAAACAGCACCTGTTTTATAGCCCCTACCTTTTACCGTATGCGATTTGTATGCCAATTGAACGTGGTTTTGCTTCTACAGGATTTGGCTTGACGGCGCATTTAGAGGCTGGGTGATTTAATAACCAGCATTTTTTCAATTTGCATATCGGCAAAGGTGTGGGGAATGCCACCCGTGCCGTGGCCGGAGTGTCGCAACCCGGCAAATGGCATCCAGTCAACGCGAAACGCAGTGTGATCGTTAACCACGACGGTAGAGGCGGCAAGCTGTCGGTAGGCGTGCAGTGCGGTGTCGATATTGCGGGTGAACACTGCGGCCTGAAAGGCAAAATCGAGGGCATTGGCACGGCTAATGGCATCGTCTATGTCGTCAAAACTGTAGACGCAAATCACCGGGCCAAATACCTCGGTGCAACTCACATCAGCACCTGGGGGTGGGTCTAGCAGCACGGTTGGCGGGTAGCAACTCGCTGAAATTTTCTCACCACCGCCCAGTAGTGTGGCGCCGCTATCAATGGCCTTTACAACGCTCTGGTGTACGCGCTCAAGCTCCTGGTGGCGGATCATGGGGCCGATATCGGTGCTTTCCAGGCTTGGGTCCCCGACTGTCATACTGGCACCCGCGCTAGCGAGCCCCGTTGCCACCTTATGGGCAATAGAGCTGTGGGCAAAGACACGCTGTACCGATATACAAACCTGGCCGGCATGGTAGAACCCGCCCTTTGCCAGCAGGGGGATGGCGGCTTCAAGGTCGGCATCAGCAGCGAGCAAGACGGGTGCAACACCGCCGTGTTCCAGGGCGCAGCGGGTTCCCGGTGCGAGCTTTGAGCGCAACATCCAGCCGACTTCAGCACTGCCGATAAAACTAAAGAATCCGACACGGGGGTCGCTGGCGAGAGCTTCGGAGACATCGTGCCCGGTGGTGGAGATCACCTGGCACCACTGCGGTGGCAGGCCAGCTTCGCGGAAGAGCTGTATCAGTTCATAACAGGACATGGGTGTGTCATTAGCGGGTTTGACAATAACCGGGCATCCGGCGGCGATGGCAGGGGCAATTTGGTGCACGATGAGGTTAATAGGGTGATTAAACGCGCTAAATGCCACCACTACGCCAATCGGTTCATGCTGGGTGAAGGCGAGGCGATGCATGGATGCGGCATTGAGTCCCATGGGGATTTCTGTGCCGTGGGCGGTGCGAATGCATTGTATGCAAAGGTTTATGCCGTCAATTGCACGGGCCATTTCAATACGCGAGTCGATCAGTGGCTTGCCCCCCTCGCGTGTTGCAATGTCGGTCAGGCGGGCCGCGTCACGGCGCATTAGGTCGGCGGTGGTCTGCAATATTCGAATGCGCTGTTCCGCCGTTAGCCAGTTGGCGCGGTCTTCGAACAAGCTGTGTGCCGTGTTCAGCGCCGTATCGGCACCACGCCAGTCGACTGTTTCGACCTCCGCGAGAAGTTGATCGTCATAGGGCGCAAAGACACGTAGTGGTGGCCCCGCAGCGTCCGCGCCGGGAACCATTAAGCGGTAGTGTTTGCTCATGAGCCTCTCTCCTCTGGCTGGATCTGAAATATTGGGTCTGAATGACAGCCTTAGTTAGCGTGTTGTATTGAGTACAGGGTGTATGACTAATTGGGTGATGGTTAAAAACTAAGCAAGTTATACGCCATTCAACAAGAGATGGGCCTTAGCCTTATTGAAGCCTGGGTGTGTTGTGCGCGTTTATGTCGAGTACCGGCAGTGTTTTTGAGTTGCTGGCAGACTGTGGAACTAAAGGATGAGTCGTGGGGAAAACTCGCCAGTTGTTCACTTGCGTTTTCAATGGCCCGCTCAGGTCTGAATGCTGCGGGTGAGGCGTCGTGCTTGAGGTTTATGGGTTTGGCTGTTTTAGAGTGGATTGGCAGCAGCTCGCATAAATACAAGCCGCTGCCGATGGGCTTTAGCTCTTGGCAAAGTTAAAGTGTTTCTCTAGATCTTTTTCAACGTTGTCCATTTCGGCCATGTATTGCACAAAGCCGCCGTTGTAGGTGCCATCCTGCCGGCGGTTATCGGCACCTTCAAAGTTGTAGTAGCCGGGTGTGCACTGTTTGTTGCGGTCAGTCTTCCCCCGGAATTTAATCACTTCCTGCACCCAGAATTCTTCCGATTCCTGTTTGACATCGAGGGACTGATAATCATTTTTTCGGGCGTAGTCGATACAGGCGGCAATATGTCCGCCCTGGCTTTGCATCATGTCGGTGAGGTTGAATTGAAACGAAGCCTGGTAGCCATTCATGATGAACAGGTTGGGGTAGCCTTTGGAATGGATACCTAAGAGGGTGCGAATACCATCGGTATATTTGTCGTTTAACTCGACGCCATTGTCGCCAATAATCTCGTTGTAAATGCCGGTTTTTTGTATCTCAAAACCAGTGGCAAAAATCAGCAGGTCGAGTTCATATTCCTGACCGTCAACGATCACACCCTTTTCAGTAATCTCGGTAACGCCTTTGCCTTTGGTGTCGACCAGATTGACGTTGGGGCGGTTAAAGGTGGGCAGGTAATCTTCGTGAAAGCAGGGGCGCTTACACATCATCATGTACCAGGGTTTTAGGGCTTCGGCAGTGTCTTTGTCGGTGACGATTTCCTCGATGCGCTGGTGAATACGCATCATCGCATCCATGTTGGCATTTTCCTGGCGGCGCATTTTCTCCTCGCGGGGCATGGCTTTCACTTTGGCCAGTCCTTCGGCACTTAATTGGGGAGGGCGCAGGGATATTTCGCGGCGTTTTGCCTGCCAGTCGGCGGGCAGGCTTTTTGCCCACTTGTCATCCGTTTCCCAGTCGTCGCGCACATCAATAGAGGACGGGGTGCGTTGAAAAACAAACAGTTCTTTGGCGTTGGCACCCAGTCCGGGCACGGCTTGTACTGCTGTTGCACCGGTGCCGATAATGCCAACGCGTTTGTTTTTCAGTTTGCTAAGGTCGTCGCCGGTGTAGTCGTAGTCCCAGCGAGAGGTATGAAAGGAGTGGCCCTTGAAGGTGTTCATGCCTTTGATTTTGGTGAGTTTGGGCTTCGACAAAATACCGTTGGCGCAAATCACAAAACGCGCTTTCATGTGGTCGCCACGATTGGTTTTTATGTGCCACAGTTGCTCTTCTTTGTTCCACACGGTGGCGGTGACGGTGGTTTGAAACACGGCCAGTTTGTAGAGGTCGTACTTCTCGGCGATGGACTGACAGTGGGCGTAAATTTCTTCGCCCCGTGCATAGCGGTGTTTGGGCACGTAGTTCATTTCGTCGAGCAGGGGCAGATAGTCGTAGGAGGGCACATCACAGGCGATGCCGGGGTAGCGGTTCCAATACCAGGTGCCACCAACGTCGGCACCGCGCTCGACAATGCGGATACTTTCGACACCAATTTCGCGCAGCCGGGCCGAGGTCAGCAGGGCGGAAAATCCGCCGCCAATAAACAAACACTCAACGGTATCTGTGAGTGGATCGCGTGGGGTTATCTCACCGCCGTGGGGGTCGTCATCGTATTTTGCCAGCTCACCCTGCAGCTCGGTGTCGTACTGAGCCGCGCCTTCGGGGCGATAATTCATGCGTATTTCTCGCTCTTCGGCAAAGCGTTGCTTGATGGCGTCGTAGTATTCCTGGGGATGGGTTTCTTCAGACAGCGGATCCATGACGCCAAACTGGGGCGAATCCAGCCTGATAGCGCCGTGCATAACGATGTCTTCTATTGTTTTGTCGCTCATTATCTCTGTTCCTTAAGAATGATTAATTGATCAATATTATAATTTTACTTGGGATTATTTGAGCCGACATCATACGTGCCGTGGGCGCTTCGGCAAAATACTTAAGGGAGAGTTTGGGGGTGTTCAGAGAGTAGGGGCGTAGAGGATTTATAGAGAGGCTCTGGCTTTAGCCTGATAGTTCAGCTTGAATTGTCTTTAAAGGAAAACAGAGATAGGTGGGAATAATTAAAAAACCGGAGCGCACTTAGAGTGAACTCCGGAAAACCATCGGCTGGATGGGTTTTGAAAGGTTTAAATATGTTTACCGATGACTCGGGCCAGGGATAGGCCTACAAGCATGGTTGCCACAAATAACAGGGTTGTTGGGTAGGCATAGCTTAAGCCCGCAATCGCCGGGCCGGGGCAGTAGCCGACCAGACCCCAACCGGCACCAAAAAGTACGGCGCCGATCAACAGCGTTTTGTCGATATCGGTTTTCGTTGGCAGGTGGAAGGTATCGGCAAAGATCGGTGAGGAATTCTTCAGCACAAATTTATAGCCGATGAAGGTAACGATAAGGCCACCACCCATCACAAAGGCCAAGGTGGGATCCCAGGCACCCGCGAGGTCGAGAAAGCCCTGCACTCGCTCGGTGTTGGTCATACCCGATATCGCCATGCCGATACCAAAAACGAGGCCCGATACTAAGGCAGAGACTTGCTGTCCAATTTTTTGCTTAGGCATGTTATGCGCCTCCAAGTACGTGCTTGAGTAAATAGACGCAGAGAAAGCCTGCCGCCATAAATGTACAGGTTGCGATTATCGAGCGCAGTGATAGGCGTGAGATTCCGCAGATGCCGTGGCCACTGGTACAGCCGCTACCCAGGCCGGTGCCAATACCAACAGCAAGGCCACCGATAATGGTTAGCAGGGTGCCGCTTTGGGGTATGGGTGGCTTGAAGTCGCTGGAGAACATGACGGGAATGGCACCGCCGATGATAACGCCCGCTATGAAGAGCATGCGCCACATGCGTTCACCGCCGCTTTCAGAAAAGGAGCCGGTTAAAATGCCACTGACGCCAGCGATTCGCCCCTTCAGGGCCATCATCATGACGGCGGCGAGGCCGACAAGCCCGCCGCCAATAAGTGCTAGTACAAATGGGTGCATAGTTTATTGCCTGTGTTTCGATTGATGGTGAGTTATAGGATGGTGGGCCATCGCCTTATTTACCGATTTGGTTCAGAGGTATTTTTAAGTAGGCGACGCCGTTATCTTCCGGGGCCGGTAGTTCGCCGGCGCGGATGTTAACTTGGATAGAGGGCAAAATCAGCACCGGCATTTCCAATTGCGCGTCACGGGTTTTGCGTAGCTTAATAAAGTCATCGGCACCTGAACCCTGTACATGGATATTCTTGCGCTGGTCGGCGACGGTGCAGACATGCTGGGGGGCCGCACCTTCCTCGGGGTAGTCGTGGCACAGAAACAGGCGCGTTTCATCGGGAAAACCGAGAATACGTTCCAGCGACTGGTAGAGAGTGCTGGCATCGCCGCCGGGGAAGTCGGCGCGGGCGGTGCCGTAGCTGGGTGCGAGGAAGGTATCGCCGATGAAAATGGCATCGCCAATTTGGTAGGACACGCAGGCGGGGGTATGCCCCGGTGTTTCGATCACCTTGATGCTTAGCTCGCCCAGTTCGAGGCTGTCGCCTTCACTCAGCAGCAGATCAAACTGGCTGCCATCGGTGGCGAAGTCGGCCATGTTAAAGACACCTTTGAAGGTATCCTGAACAATGGGTACATGCGCGCCGATGCCGGTTTGCCCGCCGCATTGCTCTTTAATGTAGGGTGCAGAGCTCAAGTGGTCGGCGTGGGCGTGGGTTTCCAGAGTATATTTGAGGCTGAGGCCGAGCTGCTTGATATCATTGATAACAGAATCGGCAGAGCTCGTTCCCGTGCGGCCCGAGCGGTAGTTGAAATCCAGTACCGGATCGATAATAGCAGCCTGTTTGGAATTATTGTCCCAAACTAAATGGGTAAAGGTTGCGGTGTCCTGGTCGAAATAGGTTTTTACTTCCATGGTGTAGACCTCAAGCTTGGATGAGGTTTTATTATATTAGCACCACTTATATTAGCAATAAATAAACTATATTATTCTGTTATATTAAATAAGTCTAATATAAAAACACCTTTCATGGCAGTTCTTCTATTACTGGCCTGTGCTGTCTGCCTGAATTACCGCTTGCCATAAAACGGCTCGCCCCTAGCGGGATATTAATCGGTGAGGTGTCAATCAGTGGGGCATTAGCCGGCCAAGCCCGTTTAATCGTTAATGCCTTCGGGTATGGCCTGATCTTTACTCCAGGCATCAAAGCCACCTTCAAGACTATAGATGTTTGAATAGCCCATATCTTGCAGGGTTGCGGCCGCGAGCGCCGAGCGCCCACCCGACTTACAATAGACGAGGATGGCTGCACCACGATCCGCAAAAGCAGGGTTGTTTTCAATGCGCATCTCGAGCACGCCGCGAGAAATATGCTCGGAGCCCTCAATATGACCGGCGTCATTTTCGATTTTTTCACGCACGTCGAGCAGGGTAATGTCACCCGCTTTAATCAGCGCTTTGGCTGCGGCGAGGTCGATACAGCGGACTTTAGTTTTGGCTTGCTGAATGAGATGCATTGCACTGGTCATGGTTTTTTCCTTTTGATTTACTGGGTCGTGTGGCGCTTAAAAACTATAGCGCAGCCGGGCAAAAAAGTTACTGTTTTCTTCAAACTGGGCAAAGAAGGTGTAGTCACCTTTGCCACCAAGAAGGGTCGCTACCATCGCGGTCATCTTCGGACTGATACCAGACCACTTCCATGTTGGCGATACCACCCTGTACCGTGCCGCGCACACTAGCGCCCAGGGAAAAGAGTTTGGAAAATAATTCAAACCGTTTTTAGGGTTAAAGGCGACCGGAGTTGTGAAATAACCGTGATAGCCATACAGCGCCCACTCGTTGCCATTAATGTTTTTATACACCCGCAGCGCCAGCTCGCCCTCATCAAGTTTACTGCCCGGTTGCTCGGTCGATAGCCGGGGTGGGGCGGCGACAATGTTATTGGCCGGGGGTGAAAAATAGCTCAAGCGTTCGCCGCGAATGTAGGTGTCGCTATCAAATCGATAATGATTTTTGGCAGCATTGCTGCAAAAACAATAAGCGCGATAAATATTAATAGAAATACTCGTTTGGGCTGCTGGATGGCGAAGTTAAGCAGGCGCTCTTTCATCATGGAGGTGCCGCAGTGTTGATTTTTTCTACTGTGAAGTGACCCGGCTGGCCCTGTTTATTTGCAAATCACAGACTGATATAGATTTATTGTATTAGCATAGTTTATTTTAGCAATACATAATGTATAAGGGTTTAATGCCAGTATGAAATGCTGGGTAAGGCGTTTGGAGGTGCTTAGAGTGGAAATTGATGGAGATCTGGCTGAATTGGCTGCCCATGCCAGCGAGGCAGAAAGTTTGCTAAAGGGGCTTTCAAACAGCAATCGTTTGATGATTCTTTGTGCGCTGAGCGAGGGTGAGTTATCGGTGACTGAGTTGAACGAGCGGGTTCCCCTTAGCCAGTCGGCGCTGTCACAGCATCTGGCGACCTTGCGTCGCGGCGGTATGGTGGCCACGCGGCGTCAATCACAGACTATTTATTACCGTCTTGACGACCCTAAGGTGAGCGTGATTATCGAGGCTTTACACGGGATGTTTTGTGGGGTGTCAACTTAAGATTGTTGAAGAACGCTTGCGCTCATAGGGCCTTTTAACAGCCGGTTTGGTTTTATTTAAAACCGTGTTCGGCCTGGGGGAAAGCGCCGCTGCGTACGGCATCGGCATAGGCTTGCAAGGCCAGTTGCACGCTGTTGGTCTCGGCGAGGAAGTTTTTGGTGAACTTGGGGATGCGCGGTGAAAAGCCGAGCATGTCGTAGAGCACCAGTACCTGGGCGTCGGTGTTGGGGCCAGCACCAATACCCACCACGGGGATATCTAAAGCCTCGGTAATAGTCGTCGCCAGTTCAGTGGGTACGCATTCCAGCACCAGCATATCGGCACCGGCCTCCTGCAAAATCTTGGCGTCGCGCAGAATTAGCTCGGCGCCTTCGTCATCCCGACCCTGCACTTTATAGCCGCCCAGTTTATTAAAGGACTGGGGCGTCAGGCCGAGGTGACCACAGACTGGCACCCCGCGCTGGCTGAGACTGAATACAGATTCCTCTAACCAGGCGCCGCCCTCGACTTTGACCATTTGCGCGCCGGCCTGCATCAGCAGTGCGGCGTTGGCGAGGGTATCTTCTTCGGTGGCGTAGGACATATAGGGCATGTCGGCAATAATCAGCGACTTACTGTTGCCGCGACTCACCGCACCAGTGTGGTGGAGCATATCGTCCATAGTTACAGGTACGGTGCTGGTGTAGCCGAGAATGACATTGCCCAGAGAGTCGCCAACCAGAATCACGTCGATACCCGCGAGTTCAATCTGGCGCGCAAAGGCACTATCGTAGGCGGTGATGACGGGGAATTTGTCACCGGCAGCTTTGTGACTGTTAAGGGTGTTAATAGTGACAGATTTCATCGGCTGGTCTCTTATTAATGCCTAATACGTGGCTGATTTAATGCCTTACAAATGTGCCTGGGGGTTGTAGTAGTGCCGCCCGCTTTTGATGCTGAGCAGGTAGTCCACCAGATGGCGATAGTCGTCTTCGTTGTTAATGGGGTCAATATCTGCGGCGTTAATAATCAACAACGGCGCAGCCTCATAGTAATGGAAAAATTCCATATAGGCTTCATTGAGTTCGGTCAGGTAGGCCAGGTCTATGTTGCGTTCGCTGGCCACGCCTCGGGCGCTGATGCGCTCCATGAGTACATCGGCGGGCGCCTGCAAATAAATCACCAGGTCGGGTACGGGCTTGTTGAGGATTAGCTGTTGATAAACGGCCTGGTAGATTTTCAACTCGTCGGCGTCAAGGGTGACGCGAGCGAAGAGGGGGTCTTTGTCCATTAAAAAGTCGGCAATGCGCAGCGGCTGGAACATATCGCCCTGACGTAGATCCTCAATTTGCTCGGCTCTTTGCAATAAAAAATGCAGTTGAGTTGGCAGTGCAGCGGCTTTTCTATCCTGATAAAAGCGTGTCAGAAAGGGATTGTCGTCCGTTTTTTCCAGCAAGGTCTCATAATTGAAGGTCTCAGCCAGGCGTTTGGCGAGAGAGGTTTTACCAACACCAACGGGCCCTTCCACCGCAATAAAACGGGGCAGCGTACCGATATTCAGGTCGAGATTAATAGTCTTAGCCAGTACGTCCACCACTTCCTCCAGCGCTGAGGCGGACAATACCCTCTGGTGAACAGTTTGCCAATAGTCTCGCCAGTGGGGTGCCATCGGGCAGGTTTAAGTCGGGGGCGATATCGGCCAGGGGGTAGAGTACGAAGTTGCGCTCACCGAGGCGGGGGTGGGGGATTTTTAGTTGTTGTGTATTTAAAGTCTGCTTGGCGTAGAGCAGAATATCGAGATCCAGTGTGCGTGGCCCCCAGCGCACAATACGTTTTCTGCCCTGTTGTTTTTCTATCTGTTGTAGTGCCTGGAGCAGGGTGCGGGGCTTGAGCACGGTGTTTATCGCTACCACTGTGTTGATATAAGGGGGTTGGCTGCCGGGGCCAATGGCGATGCTTTGGTACCAGGGCGCACAGCCCTCTAGCTGAGTGCCCGGTAGTTTGGCGATGGCTTTGAGGGCGACTTTGATCTGCCGGGGTGGTGAGTTGAGATTGCTGCCCAGGCCGAGATAGACCTTAGCTGGCATGATCCGCTTTGGGTTTGCGGCGAGAGCGCCGTCGTTTGCTGCCTGATTTTTGTTTCGGCAGGGCGGCGACCATGGTCTCACGCTCGTCTTCATTCACTTCCTGATAGAGCGTCCACCAATCCCCTAAGCCCTGGGTTTGTTCACCGGCTTGCTCGCGCAGCAATAAAAAGTCATAGGCGGCGCGAAAGCGGGGGTGCTCGAACAGGCGCGCGGCGTTTTGCCCGTTGCGCTTGTTGAGACGGGCCTGTAGATCCCAGATCTCTTTCATCATTGTGGTGAAGCGGCGGGGAATAGCGGTGCGTTTTATTTGCTGCTGAATAACGTCACTGCCGGCCTGTTGCAGGGCGTAGAGAGGTGAATCCCCTTTGGCGCTGTACGCTTTGCGCTGCTCGACCAGGGCCGGCCATAACAGAGCGGCGTAAATAAAGGCCGGTGTTACGCGCTGGCGATTATTGATTCTGGCATCGGTGTTGCGCATCGCCTGGCTGATAAGGCTTTGATAAAAGTCATCATCAATAAGGTGGGCTGTTTGTGGGAATAGTTGAGCAAAAAGCCCTAACTGACACAGTTGTTCATAGACCGCAAAGGCCGCGCCGTTCATGAGTAATTTTAAGCTTTCATCAAATAAACGGGCCGAGGAAATATCACCCAGTAACGAGGCGCATTCAGCAATGGGTGCGAAGGTTTTATCGTCTAGTTCGAAGTCTAGCTTGGCGGCAAAGCGTGCGGCGCGGAGCATGCGCACCGGATCTTCTCGATAACGCGTGGCCGCATCGCCAATAATGCGCAAGGTTTTTTGCTCGAGATCTTGCAGACCGTCAGCATAGTCGTAAATAGTGTTGTCGGTAGGGTGGTAGTACATGGCGTTGATGCTGAAGTCGCGCCGGCTGGCGTCCTCATCAATCGAGCCAAAGACATTGTCGCGCAGCAGCATGCCCTCTTTAGATTGGCGGGACAGGTTTTTGTCCTTACTCTTACCCGGGCTGCTGGAGTGGTGGGCGCGGAAAGTGGTGACTTCTATCACCTCGCGGCCAAAGCGCACATGGACGATGCGAAAGCGTCGGCCAATGATTTGCGCGCGCCTGAAAACGGCTTTTACTTGTTCGGGGGTGGCATTGGTGGCGACATCAAAGTCTTTGGGCTTGAGGCCGAGCATCAGATCGCGCACACAGCCACCCACCACATAAGCTTTGTAGCCGGCCTCTTCCAGGCCGCTGACAACCTCAGAGGCGGCAGGGCTGATATCCCTGGGTTCGATGGGGTGAGAGCCTGGCGGCACGATATGTGGCCCAGAGGTTTTACGCTTCTTATTGAAGCCTAATGTATTGGCGATGCGTTTTAGCATGGAGTGGACTTGAAAACCTTGTGGTGCAAAGAAATAGGGGCGTGAGTCTAGCATATAGGCTGTGATGGATGCTGATGGCAGGGAAACCAGCCGGGTAATGGCGTCTTTGCAAAGGGATTAGAGTGATGGTGCAAATTTATCACAGGCTCAGCTATGAAGAGGGGCTTCGAGGTGATAGCAAAAAGGGAAGCCCGAGGGCTTCCCTTTTCAAAACGCCACGTGTTTATGGATCTAACCCACCCTAAAACGTATAGCAACTCATCAATTTATTCTTATTGTTTATTGTTATTCTTTTTAGTCATTATTTGGATGACTTGAAATCATAATAATCAGACTCCTGAAATTATGCAAAGGTTTTTTTAATTTATTTTTACAAGCTCTTGTCGGCGCAGTGGTCTATAAGCAGAGTCGGTATTTACGCTTGGATATTGCGCCACCTCGGTGGATTACTTTGGCTGATAAAAACCCCAGACAGTAAAAAAGGGAAGCTCGAAAGCTTCCCTTTTTAAAATATGCCACGTATTTATGGATCTAACCCACCCTTAAAACGTATAGCAACTCATCAAATATTATTATTATTCTCTATTGTTGTTATTATGTTTTTATCATTCTGTGAATTCATTATTGTTATAAGTGGAAATTATATTACTTAGAAAGTGTGAGCTGTGCAAAGCTTTTCTTAGAAAAAAATACGCTTAGAGGCGGGTGTTGTTATAGCCAAATATGTTTAATTGTGACACTTTATTGGTGCGTGTCACTTTCTGCCATCTTCTTGAGGGGTGGAATATGGCTGAGCCGCCAATGCTCGATGGCCCAGTCAAGTACTTGTTGTATTGGGGCTTCATGCAGTTCTGCGGGAATGCCGACACCCAATAGCCTCAGGCAATCAAAGAGATTGGCTAGTACTTTAATTGAATCGAGCTGGGGGGCATGGTTTTGTTTGCTGAGCTTTTGGCCCTGGGCATTGCTGAGTACTGGGATATGACCGTATTGCGGTGTTTTAAGGCCTAGACAGTGTAAGAGGTGCATTTGCCGTGGTGTTGAATCGAGCAGGTCACTGCCGCGAATAACGTGGCTGATACCTTGATAGCCGTCATCCAGACTGCAGGCCAGTTGATAGGCGGGAAGGTGATCGCGGCGCCAGAGAATAAAGTCGCCAGTCGCGCTCAGATCAAAAATCAGTGAGTCCTGAACTAAGTCGTTCAACATGATTGTGCATTGTTCGGGTAGTTGAATGCGAATGGCATGGGGTTTATCGGGGATCTTGATGCAGGAATTGAGATTATGTATTCGACAGGCACCATCGTAGCAGCCGCCAAGCGTGCGCAGCCGCGCCCGGTTGCAGTAGCAGGCGTACAACAGGCCGGCTCGGCTTAGCTGCTGTAGTGCATCTTTATAGGCAGGTAGGCGTGAGCTTTGGTAAAGCACGGGGCCATCCCAGTGCAAGCCGTGTTCATCGAGTTGCCGGAGGATGAGGTCGGCGGCACCGGGGACTTCCCGCGGGGGGTCAAGGTCTTCAATGCGCAACAGCCATTGTCCGCCGTTGGCCCGGGCGTCGAGAAAGCTTGCCAGGGCGGCGAGTAGTGAACCTTTATGGAGGGGGCCGGTGGGTGAGGGTGCAAACCGGCCAATATAAGAGCTGACAGCCATCAATTGGCAGTCGAGGAGGTTTTAGCCGCCGCTAACCTGCCTCTCCTTAATTTCATCGAGGGTTTTACAGTCGACACAGAGAGTAGCGGTGGGGCGGGCTTCAAGTCGACGAATGCCAATATCGACGCCACACTGGTCGCAGTAGCCGTAGTCGTCGGCGTCGAGCAGCTCTATGGTGGAGTCAATTTTCTTGATCAGCTTGCGCTCTCGGTCGCGGGTGCGTAATTCGAGACTAAATTCCTCTTCCTGTGTGGCTCGGTCTGCTGGGTCGGGGAAGTTGGCCGCTTCGTCTTTCATGTGGCTGACCGTGCGATCGACCTCTTCCATTAATTCTTGCTTCCACCCCAGCAGGAGTGCTTTGAAGTGCTCCCGTTGGTTTTCATTCATGTACTCCTCACCCTTTTTCTCCTTATAAGGAGCTTGACCGTGAAGGGTAAGAGTCGATGCTTTGGCCGCTTTTTTCTTGGGCATGGATGTGTTCCGTTTTAATGCTCTCGCGAAGCAGGACGTTATAGTGGCACTGGACGAATTTTTCAAGTCTATTTTGCATTGTCAGTGCTTAATCATGGCCTACAATGGACATTTTTTCCGTAGAGAAGCGAGAATAAACTATGGCGGGTGGGATTCAGCGTCAATATGCCTCACGAATTGAGGGTATGACATCGTTTAAAGTGGTCGATTTTCTTGAAGCTGCGGTGAAAATGGAGGCTCAGGGGCGCGATATTGTGCGCATGGAGGCCGGTGAGCCCGCCTTTCCCACAGCGCCGGCTATTATCGAAGCGGCAAGTGCAGCCCTGCGGAATGAAAAAACCTTCTATACCCCCTCACTGGGTATTATCGAACTGCGCGAAGCCATTGCGGCATTTTATGAAACCCGCTACGGCTTGCGCATACCGGCTCAGCGCATTGTGGTAACCACGGGGAGTAGTGCGGCACTGGGCTTGATTTGTGATCTCATTATTAACCCGGGAGACGCCCTGCAGCTGACCGACCCCGGCTACCCCTGCAACGCCAATTTTGTGCGCCGCGCCGGTGGCGAGCCCCAGTTGATCCCGGTTGATGCGCACAATGCCTATCAATTAACGCCCGAGGCCGTTGCTGAGCACTGGCAGGACAACACCGTGGGTGTGCTAGTGGCATCACCGAGTAATCCCACGGGAGAGATGCTGTCTCGCGACAATCAACGGGGTATCAACGAAGTGGTGGCGAGCCACAATGGCGTGATGATTATGGATGAGCTCTATCACGGCCTGGTTTATGACCAGCAAGAGAGCTCCATTCTCGGCATAAATAACGACGCCATGGTGATTAACAGCTTTTCAAAATACTTTGGCATGACCGGCTGGCGTCTTGGCTGGATGGTGGTGCCGGAAGATGCCCTTGAGGCCGTCAATATAATGGCGCAGAACTTTTACATCTCGCCGCCCAGTATTGCTCAATATGCCGCCCTCGGCGCCTTTGACCCGGCGACTCTTGAAATTATGGAAGCCCGCCGTGGCGAGTTTCGCCAGCGCCGGGACTATCTTGTTCCCGCCTTGCGAGAGTTGGGCTTTAGCATTCCCCATACGCCTGCAGGTGCCTTTTATATTTATGCGGGTATCGAAAAATTGGCGGAGGATAGCGAAGCCTTTTGCTGGGATATGCTCGAGCGAGCTGGGGTGGCTTTTACGCCGGGCACCGACTTCGGAGAGCATCTGGCGCGCCAGCATGTGCGCTTTTCCTACACCCAGCCGATGGACAGGCTAGAGCTGGCCGTTGAACGACTGGGTAAGGCACTGGCGAGTTAAGGTGTCTCTGATTGAGCCTTTCGCCTTGAATAAAAAGAAGAGTTGTCGATGAAAATTTCCCCCGCCTTTGAAGAGGCAATTTTTATTAAGCGCTATAAGCGTTTTTTTGCTGATATTGAGCTGCGCGATGGCAGTGAGTTAACGATTCATTGCGCCAACACCGGCTCGATGAAGAGCTGCCTGAGCCCTGGCCAGCCCTGCTGGTACTCTCGATCAAACAACCCAAAACGGAAGCTGCCCGGCACCCTCGAAATCATCACTACAACGGGCGGGCGCATGGCCGGGGTAAATACCGCACGGCCCAATAAGCTGGTGGTTGAGGCGATTGAAAGTGGTGTCATCAGTGAGCTACAGGGTTACGACACTTTGCGCACCGAGGTGCGCTACGGTGCGGAAAATAGCCGCATCGATATCTTTCTCGAACAGGGTGAGGCCCAGTGTTTTATCGAAGTGAAGAGTGTCACTCTGGAAGCGCAGGGCAAGCAGGCGCGCTTTCCCGATGCCGTCACCTCTCGGGGTGCCAAGCATTTGCGTGAATTAATGCACGTGGTCGAACAGGGGCA
>CAYWXW010000066.1:0-2920 GCA_964462265.1 uncultured Porticoccaceae bacterium
CCTATCACGGCTTTGACGGCTTTGCCATTTTTGCCCGCGATATGGACATGACATTGAATAACCCCTGTTGGGCCAAGCTAAAAGCGCCATGGTTGAAGGACGAGTCAGCCGACGAAGCCCTCGCCGCTAGCGCTTAAGTATTCATTAATTGTTACACGGGAAATTATTTTTTTTACGGAAAGTGCGCTCTTCCCAGAGCAAGCGACTCGAAGAGAGCGCACTCATTAAACCCCTAATACCGCAGTCCACAGATTAGTGGCTCGGCAGGAGAAATTATCATGAGTCAGGACGTTGACAACATCAAACCCAGTTATCCACTATTTCGTGAAGATGACTATAAGGAAAGCTTGAAAAACAAGCGTGAATCCTTTGAGGAGCCCCATCCACAGGAAAAAATTGACGAGGTTTTTGAGTGGACAACGACTAAGGAATACCAGGATCTCAATTTCGAGCGTAAGGCACTTACCGTTAACCCTGCAAAGGCCTGTCAGCCGCTCGGTGCGGTATTGTGCTCCCTTGGCTTTGAGAAGACTATGCCCTACGTGCACGGTAGCCAGGGTTGCGTTGCCTATTTTCGCACCTACTTTAACCGTCATTTTAAGGAGCCGATCTCCTGCGTGTCTGATTCCATGACTGAGGATGCAGCCGTATTTGGTGGCCAGCAAAACATGAAGGACGGTCTGGAAAACTGCAAGGCTACCTATAAGCCAGACATGATTGCCGTATCGACAACCTGCATGGCTGAAGTTATTGGCGACGATCTAAACGCCTTTATCGGAAATGCCAAGCTCGAAGGGCACGTGCCTGATGAGTACCCAACACCTTTCGCCCATACCCCCAGTTTTGTTGGTAGCCATACCACCGGTTGGGACAACATGTTTGAAGGCATTGCCCGCTACTTCACTTTAAATTACATGGACGATAAAGAAGTCGGTAGCAACGGTAAGATTAATATCGTACCGGGTTTTGAGACCTACCTTGGTAACTACCGTGTTATTAAACGCATGCTTAAGGACATGGATGTAGGCTTTACTATGTTGTCTGATCCTGAGGAGGTGCTTGATACGCCTGCCGATGGTGAATTCCGTATGTATGCCGGTGGCACCACGCAGGATGAAATCAAGGATGCGCCCAATGCCTTGACCACGGTTTTTCTACAGCCCTGGCAGTCGACTAAATCCACAAAATCCATTTCCGCCACCTGGAAGCACGAAGTGCCCAAGCTCAATATTCCCATGGGCCTGGACTGGACGGATGAGTTTTTGATGAAAATGTCTGAACTCAGCGGTAAGGAAATATCGCCGGATTTGGCCAAGGAGCGTGGTCGCCTGGTCGATATGATGACCGACTCCCACACCTGGTTACACGGTAAGCGCTACGCCTTGTGGGGTGATCCCGACTTCGTCATGGGCATGAGTAAGTTTATTTTGGAGCTGGGCGCGGAACCTATTCATATCCTTGCCAACAACGGTAACAAGCGTTGGAAAAAAGCCATGATCGCTATGCTTGCCGATTCACCCTATGGCGCTAATTCAGAAGTGCATATCGGCAAAGATTTGTGGCACATGCGTTCGCTGGTGTTCACCGATAAGCCCGACTACATGATCGGCAACTCCTACGGCAAGTTTATTCAGCGCGACACCCTTTATAAAGGTGAAGAGTTTGAGGTGCCACTGATCCGCATTGGCTTCCCCATTTTTGACCGTCATCACCTGCACCGTTGTACTACTCTTGGATATGAGGGTGCGATGCAAATATTGACTACATTGGTTAATACCGAGCTGGAGCATCTCGATGCAGCCACGCGCGGCATGCAAACCACCGACTATAACTACGATTTAATTCGTTAAACCAGTCGTTAGTTAATTCCGGGGTGAGCGTCGCCCCGGAGTTTCCCTTGATCAATCGTTTTGCTAAAGCTTTCCTGACGTCCAAATTTTACTGTTTAGCAAGGCGAGAAAAGGAAGCATGTTATGCCAACTGTAATGTTAAGAATGAATGAAGCGGGTCAATTAACCTTTTATGTGCCAAAAAAGGACCTGGAAGAAACCGTTGTGTCGATGGAAAAAGATGGCAGTGATGGCTGGGGAGGGGAAGTAACACTTTCTGATGGTAGTCTTTTTTATCTAGACCCTTTACCGGAGGCCCCAAAGCTGCCCATTACGCTAAGAGCACGCCGCGGCGGAGGTATTTGAGCATGGTTGATAAAGCCAAGTTGCCGCTGACTGAAGAGGCGGCTTTGTGCGTTGCACTGGCCGCGCGGGAGCTGCCCAACTGTGAAGTTGGCGACCTGCTGCAGGTGCTCATTAATTTGATGGGCGCGCCGATTACTAAAGCAAAACTTGCTAAAGTGCGGGTTAACCGCTTGCGTCAGGCGGCAGAAGCACTCGATATATTTGGCAAGGATGGTGTCGAGCAGGCTTCCTTGCAACGCGCAGTTTCCTACCTCAAAGGCAAGGGTGTGGAATATCATCAGCCGGCTCCGGTTGTTGTGCCTTACCGGGAGGGCGATATGCCCGACTCAATACGCGTCGCCTGCTCGTCCAATAGTGCCGAGCGCATTGATGGCCACTTTGGCTCCTGCGCGCGTTTTCTTATTTATCAGGTGTCGCCTTCGCAAGTACGGCTAATAGACGCGCGCGCCGTAGGCAAGCCAGGAGCGGATGAAGATAAAAACGCGTATCGGGCAGAATTAATTGCTGATTGCGCGCTTTTGTATACCAGCTCAATCGGCGGTCCGGCCGCTGCTAAAGTGGTGAAGGCTGGCGTGTTTCCCATTAAATTACCGAATGCTGGTTTAGCGCTTGAAGAAATGAGCAAGCTGCGGGCAGTGCTGGTTGCTCCGCCACCCTGGTTAGCGAAAGCGATGGGCATGGAGATAGCCGATGCTCTGCATCTCCATGGCGACATTGATACGACG
>CAYWXW010000066.1:2988-10826 GCA_964462265.1 uncultured Porticoccaceae bacterium
TTATCGCCTATGTAGAACAGGTCGGTCTTAGTGAACAAACGCTTATCACCTTGCGTGAACAATACCCGGGTATGCATTTAACGTATGCCTTTGACGACGACATGGTCGCCATGAGTGTGCCGAATGAATGCCAGGGCTTTAACGTTTATTACGTCGATTCCAGCGAGCACTGTTCAAAACTGACCTCGGCCTTGGAGCGTGCGACGGGTTTGGTGTTGGCCGAAGTCGTGGAAGATTGGTAATGTCTAATCGTGGTAAAGGCGGCTTTGGCCACGGTGCACAACACGACGATAACCATACTCCAATGGCGGATTGTCGAACCTGCCGTTATCGACTAAGCCTCCTATTAGGCGGGCGTTGTAGCCCGGGCGAAGCCTGCGTGATGGTTGAGAGCGGGAGGCAGATTGATCGTTTTTTTAAATTTAATCCCAATCTCGCCGCTAGCTATCTTGGCGATGTGTTTTGGGAGCGCAGAGCCATTGCGGTTCGCTACGCGCCTTTACAGGAATTAAGGCCTTTAATTAGCGACAAGGATGAAGTAGTGCGTCGCGCTGTCGCTTATCGTCTGCCACCCGAACAGCTTAGTGCTTTAGCGGCTGACCCCGACAGGGAAGTGCGAATCACTGTGGCAGACCGAATTGCCGTTGACGAACTTGAACAACTGGCTGGCGATATCGATTACCTGGTACGCGCTTACGTTGCCCAGCGTTTACCGGCTGGCCGACTGTTTAGAATGATTCGCGACCCCGATAGGCAAGTGAGAAAAATTGTCGCTAATCGTTTACCCCAGGTCAGTCTTGGGTTGATGGCGTCAGACTGTGAGCCAGAAGTACGCCGTGTGGTGGCTTCCCGATTGAACGCTAGTGACGTGGGCTTGTTGCTTGATGATCCAGACTGGACCGTGCGCCTGAGCGCTGTTGAAAAAGCGCCTCTTGAAGCCTTAGCCGCGATGATTAATGACACCGACGAAGAAGTTCGTCGTGCGGTTATTGATCGTTTAGAAGGAAGTGATTTGCAACCTGATATTGGGAAGTAGCGGTTGTAAATTCAACGAATGTTAATATTATTCTGTAAAAATCGCTCGTAATACTCGTAATAATAATAGCGTCCTCAATAAAATACGCCATTACTTTTTATTTCATGCTGACATTTTTAGTACCTGTTTTTATTGGTGGATAATTTTAGCCGCTGAAAATAGTTGTCATGGGTACTGCATAGTTGTCATGGGTACTACAACGCTATTCTTTGTCTTATTTACGACAAATTATATTCTCTAAATAGTCAATAAATTCAAGGGTCTTGCTGTTGGCAGGCCAATTGCAATATTCCATTTGTCAGTTCATTTAGATCTTTGCGCAGTTTCGTGGACTTTTGTAGATTAAAGTTGGGAGCTTAAATCATGGCCTTAAAGTCAAAAGACATAGCAGAATTACTCGACGAGCCCGCCTGTGAGCACAACACTAAGTCAAAGTCCGGCTGTGCCAAACCCAAACCAGGCGCCTCCGCTGGAGGTTGTGCCTTTGATGGTGCTCAGATTGCTCTGCTACCGATTGCCGATGTCGCCCACATTGTTCACGGTTCGATCGCCTGTGCGGGTAGCTCCTGGGATAACCGTGGTACCCGTTCCAGCGGCCCCGATCTTTATCGCATTGGCATGACCACAGACCTTACTGAGGAAGATGTGGTTATGGGTCGTGGTGAGCAGCGGCTTTATCACGCGATCAAACAGGCGGTTGACGACTATGCACCGCCCGCTGTGTTTGTCTACAACACCTGTGTGCCGGCACTCATTGGTGATGATGTTGATGCGGTGTGTCTGGCGGCCTCGGAGCATTGCCAGGTGCCGGTAGTGCCCATTGACTCGGCAGGGTTTTACGGCACTAAAAACCTGGGTAACCGCATTGCTGGTGACGCCATGGTCAAACATGTCATCGGTACGGCTGAGCCCTTGCCTGCACCTGTTATTGAGGGATACGAAAATATTATCGTGCACGATGTCAATCTGGTCGGTGAGTACAATATCGCTGGTGAGTTCTGGCACGTCCTGCCCCTGCTTGATGAGTTGGGTATACGCGTGCTATGCACTTTGTCGGGGGATGCTCGTTTTCACGAAGTGCAAACCATGCACCGTGGCGAAGTGAATATGATGGTTTGCTCCAAGGCGATGTTGAATATTGCGCGTAAAATGGAAGACAAATACAACATCCCCTGGTTTGAGGGCAGTTTTTACGGCATTACTGACACCTCTGAGGCGCTGCGCAGTTTTGCCCGTTTACTTAACGATGACAGTTTAACAGCCCGTACAGAGGCGCTTATCGAGCGCGAAGAAGCACGCATCCGCAGTGCACTTGCACCCTGGCGGGAGCGCCTTGGTGGCAAGCGCGTGCTGCTCTATACCGGAGGCGTCAAGTCCTGGTCGGTGATCTCCGCTTTGCAGGATTTGGGTATGGTGGTGGTGGCGACCGGCACGAAAAAATCCACAGAAGAAGATAAAGCACGTATTCGCGAATTAATGGGCGAAGACACGATGATGATTGACGACGGTAATCCGAAGGAACTATTGCGTATCGTCGATGAATACCATGCCGATATTTTAATTGCTGGTGGCCGCAATATGTACACTGCCTTAAAAGCGAAGGTACCGTTTCTCGATATTAATCAGGAGCGGGACTTTGGTTACGCGGGCTACGAAGGTATGTTGGAGCTGGTGCGCCAGTTGTCACTGACGATAGAAAGCCCGGTGTGGCAGCAAGCGCGTACGCCTGCTCCCTGGGGTGGTTCATCGGCCGGACAAGCGCTCACGGCACCGATCCCCATTCTGCGAGGCACTACTGAGCAAGCCGGCGTTGGCGGCTTGAGCTTAAAAGAAACACCGCCTTTGGCCGATAGGCAAGTTGCAGGGGAGGTGGGCTAATGGCTGAGATCCAGAAACGAAAAAAGGCGATGTCGGTAAGCCCCCTGAAGGCGAGCCAGACCGTTGGCGCTTCCTTGGCTTTCCTCGGTCTGCAACGCAGTATCCCCTTAATGCACGGTGCGCAGGGTTGTACTGCCTTTGCGATTGTTTTTTTCGTTCGTCACTTTCGTGAGCCGGTGCCTTTGCAAACCACGGCAATGGATCAGGTGAGCTCGGTGATGGGCGCCGACGACAATATAGTGGAAGCCTTGCGCGCTATTTGTGAAAAAAACAACCCGGATGTCATCGGCCTGGTCACCACGGGACTTGCCGAAACCCAGGGTTGCGATGTGCGCGGTGGGGTATTGAATTTTCGAAAAGAATATCCTCAATTTGCAAACACTGACGTCGTTGCGGTGAATACTCCTGATTTTAGCGGCAGCTTTGAAAGCGGCTATGCCCTTGCCCTTAAAGCGATAATACAGACCGTGGTGCCCGATACCAGCGCTGCGGGGGATCAAAGGGTGGGCTTGCGCAAACGTCAGGTCAATGTGCTTTGCGGTGCGCAACTAACGCCGGGTGACCTGGAATTTATTAGCGAAAGTATTGAACAGTTTGGCTTGCGTCCACTACTAATTCCGGATCTTTCCGGCTCTATGGATGGGCATTTGAATGACTCGGCTTACGACCCGTTAACCACCGGTGGTACGTCGATGGCTGATGTGAAAACCGCCGGAGAAAGCATCGCCACGCTAGTGATAGGCGCCAGCCTTTTTCCCGCTGCAAAGGCATTGCATAAGCGCACCGAGGTGCCTGAGCATCGTTTTAATCATTTAATGGATCTTGCGTCTAATGATCGTTGGCTAAGTACATTGGCCGAGATAAGTGGCAACGCTGTGCCACTGCGTTTCGATCGACAGCGCCGCCAATTACAGGATGCTCTGCTCGATACTCACTTTATGATCGGTGATCGTCGTGCCGCTATTGCTGCTGACCCCGATTTATTAATTGCTTTTAATGACCTGCTCACTAGCGTTGGTGCGAGAACTGTAGCAGCCGTTGTGCCCGCATCATCGCCTGCGATTAAAACCATGAATTTAAACAGTGTAAAAGTGGGCGATTTGGAGGATTTGGAAAAGCTCGCCAGGGAGCACAAAGCGGATTTACTGCTGGGCAATTCACACGCGACCGAGAGTGCGATACGCCTGGGTATTCCACAATTGCATGTTGGCTTTCCCCAGTACGATTTACTGGGCGGTTATCAACGTTGTTGGTCCGGTTACCGAGGTGTACGACAGGCCTTATTTGATCTCGCTAACCTTCTCCATGCTCCGCACAATGAAATCGCACCCTATCATTCTGTTTATAGCCAAAAACACGATTTAGAAGCCACAGGCAGCGAGCACACGCGAGTTAATAGTTATGGTTGAGCTCACTCGTCGACTGCGGGTACTCGATGGCGCTGATCATTCCGCTGATCTGAAGGTAGCCTTCGCCTCATCTGACCGCAAGCATGTCAATCAACATTTCGGTTCTACCCCTTGCCTGGTTATTTATGCGGTATCTATGGATCAAGCGAGCTTGATATCGGTGAGTGAGTTCGGTGATTTTAAGGACAGTAGCGACGCAAAACTGGCGATAAAATTACAGGCACTTAATGGCTGTATTGCCGTTTATTGCCGAGCTTGCGGTGCCTCAGCCCTTACTCAGCTACTGGAGCAAGGTGTGCAGCCGGTGAAGGTGAGTGATGACGCCTTAATAACAGACTTAATTGAGGCCTTGCAGATGGAGTTACGGGAAGGGCCATCGAGCTGGCTGGCCAGGGCAATTCAACTGCAGGTTGATTTTGACCCCGAGCTCTTTGGCCCTATGGCTAGTGAAGGTTGGGACGAGTAGCGCTTATTTTTAAGTGTAGCTTTGCGGGTATTCGTTGCGTAAGACATTGGCAGGAAACTGTCAGTATTGGATATTTAATCAGGAGATAAATATGAGTCAAGCTGAAGCAGTTGTTATGGACGATTCAAGTGCCCTTGAGGATCCTTTTATTCAGCAAATTATTGTGCAGTTACGCGCCATGGATAGCTACGGAACCTACGATACCTGGAGTGACGCCAGGGTTCTGGATCCGATGATTTTAACCAAAGAGCGTCGCCGCGAAATTCCTATTGTCGGTGATCCCGACGAAGTGGTTATTTCCAGGGTGAAAGCGTATTACAACGCGATTGCCTCCACTATTGAGCGAGGCTGCAACTTAATGGCTGTCCCCATCGTCAATATCAGCCACGAAGGCTTTGGTCGGGTATTGATTACTATCGGAAAACTGGTGGTGCTCGACAAAACTCTGCGTGATGTCCATCGCTTTGGTTTTGACTCAACCGACAAACTGTCGGCTGAGGGTGAAAAATTAATTGATAAAGCATTGGCATTAGTAGAGTCATACCGCGAAATTGCCAAGCTTTAATTAATAAGTTTAGTCAAAAAATATTGAGGTGAAAGGTGAGCGAGGAAGAGTTAAAGGCCCTTAACAAGCAGGCAAAGAGGTGCAAGCGCATTGCTACGGAATTTGCATCAGAAGTACATGATCTGGTTGAAGATCGTCTTTGGTCGGATTATGAAATGTTGCCGGAACTTGCAGAAAAAGTGCGTGTTGCCTGTAGCGAATGGCAGCGGGCGCAGGAAATATTTGAACGTGCCGAGCTCAATAATAGCGAGACGGCCTAAGGCGACTAAACATTTAAGCAGCGCGGGAGTAATAGAGCAATGTCAGAGGCAGTAATAGTTGGTCATACCCGTGGCGGGACAGAGTGGGTGCCAGAATTTGTCATCGATCTTAATCAGCAAAACTGTATTGGCTGCGGCCGTTGTTACAAGGTGTGCCCGAGAGATGTCTTCACCTTAGTCGATCGGGGAGAAGCACTCAAAGGCCTGAGCGATGACGATGACGACGACGATGATTTTTATGATGATGACGATGAAATGATGGTAATGAGCATTGCAAACGGCCTGGACTGCATTGGTTGCATGTCCTGTTCCCGCGTTTGTCCAAAGGGCTGCCATAGCCATGCGTCGGCGGCAATAGCGGAAACAGTGGCGGCCTAGGCCGCTTAGTGCTTTTCCTCGACTAATATTAATAGCAAATATTAATGACAAAAGTTTCCTTGCCCAGGGTATTCGTGCGTTATGTCCGGACTCCATTACCACTTGTTCGTTTGTGTCCATAAGCGTGGTTTCGGACACCCGCGAGGTAGTTGCAATGCCGATGGTAAGGCCAATGTTTTACTGGGTGCCTTTGCGGCCGCTTTGGCGCAGCGAAATTTATTGCATAAAGTGGCAATAAATAGTTCAGACTGTTTTGGCCCCTGTGATGGTGGCCCCAACGTATTAGTCTACCCTGGTAGTGTTATGTACTGTCATGTCAATAAAGATGATGTTGAGCGTATCGTTGAACAACATTTTATTCATGGTCAGATATTTAATGAAAAACTGGCATCGCCACTGGACTGGCGAGGTGGTATTTAAAATGAATATTTTTTGCAGCGAGACGACCGATACCTCTGTGGATGGGAATATTACAGCTGTTCTGGAGCACTATATTGCTGAGCAAGAACCCTTGCTCCACGCCATGTGTGCTGCCATGCGTGCCGAGTTAATTAAAGTTGACTTGTCTGAAAAAGCTGAGCTTCTACCTGAACCTGAACAAGCGCACTACGAATTACGTGTCGATAGCTATGATAAATCGACCTCGCTATATGGTGAATGGCAAGACAAAGATGGATACAAATGCGGTAGCCTGTTGATCCATCAAGGTGGCCAGGTTTTCGCAGAGTGGGATGTTGTCTGTGCGCATCCTTTGGATGAGCGTTGGTTTATTGAGACGGTGACAGTTTGTGGAAAAGTTGGCGCGCTAGGTTCTGAGTTGAGTCTGCTAGAAGCTGTTTAGTGAATTAAGCATCAATCGAGACCCTTTATTTTGGCTCGCGCCACTGCTGATAGCGTCTATTGGCGATGCGCCCAGCCTATCCACATAAGAAATAGCACTATGTATGACGCTCAGGAACACGATGTTTACCGCCTTATTTATTCCCAGGCTGACGCTATTGCACAAAATACTAGTGCCGGGATCTCAAAGGTGCTGTTGGGTCTAAACTGGAGCCTGGTGACAATTGAGTATGCGCAGTCGGTGGCACAAGTCTGTCTGGAGGGGCAAGGCGATGTTGGAATAAATGCTCAATTCAATAATGGAAATGAAACTCAAGCGCCTCGCCTTACTCAATCGACAGGTTTGTGCTTTAGTCCACCAGCACCTTCGCGCACCTTCCCTTTGGCAGGGATGTTAAGCGATGGTTCGCTTACTGAAACACTCGCCGCGCTAGGTGGTTGGGATGCCTGTAAGTCTGCAGTGGCCCTGGCCCTGGCCAACGCTTTGATCAATGGCAATACAGAAGGTGGGCCGACGTGTTTAACCGAGGCGCTTAGCCTTGCCAATTTTGTTGACAAAGACTGTCCGCCGCATTTGCGTGTGTTCCACTATTTCGCTCCGCAGTTACGCACTAAAAAGGTTGCAATAATCGGGCATTATCCAGGCCTCGATGAAATTCAGGGCCTTAAGTGCCAGCTGTGCCTGGAGCGAAACCCACAGGCGGGTGATCTGCCCGATAGCGCTGCCGAATATGTCTTACCCGACATGGACTGGGTATTTATTACCGCCTCGAGTATTGCCAATAAAACGTTGCCCAGGCTATTACAGTTAAGCGCCGATGCAAAGGTGGTATTAATGGGCCCTAGCCTGCCCTGGCTTGCGGAATGGCGAAATTTTGGCGTCGATTACCTGGCCGGGATTTCTATAGAGGATGCCGATAAATTATGGACCGTCGCCGCAGAGGCTGGTGGAACCCGTATTTTTACGCAAGCTGTAGACTATCGTTTATTGGCTTTGTAGGGTCGG
>CAYWXW010000066.1:10926-13254 GCA_964462265.1 uncultured Porticoccaceae bacterium
GCTACCCGGTTTTAGTTATCCATCCCATCCTTCGTTAGCCATTAGCGCAAAGCGACTTTGATCCTGTCGTCGCTTTTGTTTGAGAATATTCGCCAACCAAAAGGGTGGACTGTCTTTAAGCTGAATCTGTAAATCCTCAATGATTTCTTCGATATCGGGTCCACCTTTGACTTGAATTGGGTTAACCCCCAAGGTGATTAGCTGCCGTGTCGCGGAGCCACCAATGGAGCCGCAATAGACGATGTCACAACCCACTAGCCAGGCGAGCTTTGGTTTAAGCTTGTCTTCATTGCCGTCTTTTTTCTCATGGCCAAAAGACTGTTGGGCAATGCACTCAGCGTGATCTTCACCGATTTCATAGACAAAAAACGCAGATGCAGAACCGAAGTGCTGGTCTACCATATCGCCATCCATCGACGCGAAGGCGACAATTAAGTCGTCATTGTTTTCTAGGGCATCCGCTACGCAGCTGATTTCGAGTGCTATTGCCACTTTTTTCTCCCTGGGATATCTGAGCAAGGTGTTTGGGTAATAACTTAGACATAGCAAATTGCGCGCCAAACCCATTTAAAGGTCTTATGATGGGAATGAGTAACGCTTCCTATTAAAAAGTGCTTATGTAACGGGGGGCTTGACTGATCTCGGACGGGCTGGCGGTGATAGGTGCTTATAATGCTTTTGTCGGTTTTGCTACAAACGACGACCATCAAACCGCGCATCGAGAACTGCCTCAAGCCCATCACCTGTTTGATAATACCGAACACCGGCTCCACCGTTTGTTTCCTCAGCGCATAGAGTGCTCGCTCAAATTTGGGTGTTAGCCGGTGCTTCATCAGCGCCACCGGATCTTCCGTTATTGGTGCCGGGCTGTCAGGGGCAAATCGGCCAAACACGGACAGGGGGGTGTTGATCTCGCGCCACCGCCAGTGAGGGTTCAATGTCGCTCCCTACACACGCCTTTACATTGGCCTCAGCCAGGGCTTGGAGCCGTGTTGCGCGCCGGGCAATATCCGCGGGAACGTCCATGCCACCCACCATCGGGCAGGCCATCGGTAATCCACTGACCTGCCCAGTGCTTAACCTCAATTCCGAAACACACCGAATAAAAGCGCTGTTCAGCGGCATCTGGTCAGCCGCAAACAAAGCCGTCAATTTTCAGGTCTTCGATGCGGGCAAACTGCTATCTAATTGCTGGACGTTGATTGGACTGCCCATTCATGCAGGTGACACCTACAAACGCCTTGAGGAGCCCGGCCTGATGCTGCAAGACAAACTCACCGCCCACTACCACAACGGCACCCTGTACTTCAGCTCTTACCACAACACCAAACGCTTTCTGGATCTGGCCGACTACTACCGCGAAGCCACCGACACCGACCTCGAAGCCTTCGCCGCAACCGACCTCTTTGCCCTCGAAGATGAAGCGGGCTTCAAGGGCCAGGCAGACTCCATTATTCGCAAGAAAATCGCCCTGTTACAGAAAAATGAAGTCCTGAAAGACATTACTGTCACCGAGATTAAAACCGTCGCCAACAATTTCAACGCCGAACTGCCAGAAGAGCATCACATAAACATTACGGTCAAGGACGACGGAAAACTGGTCATCCCAGAAGACAAAAAAAAAACTAAAAGAGCTTATCCGCTTTCTGGACGAAGAATATGTCATCGCACCCCTGACCAAACGCAAATGCCTGACCAACTCAAAACAATACATGTGAGGCGATGATGGAAAGGGCTTATAACAAGGCGCACCATTGCCGCAGGTGAGCTTGGTCATTAATAAGGCCGCTGGGGCGCTGAGCTGGCAAGCAAGCAGAATAAGCAAACTCTCGGCCACTAAGGCCGGCACAGGTATGCCACAAAATCGAGCAAACAGGGGGTGTTCAAAAGCCCTACCCCTGCCTAGCCAGCTCACAAGCTAATGAGTTTTTCCAAGCCCCAGGTAAAGTAGGTCGATAACTGCGACAGCGTTCAGCACCAGTTCAGCACCAGTTCAGCACCCGGTAAGCACAGCGCTCAGAAGCTTGCAGCACGCAGCCATAGAGCGGTATTAGACGGTTTGTGAAACCGAACAGGGCAAAGTAAGTAAGGTGCTCAGTCCCGCCGTTAATAAACCAGACAAGGCCAACAGGCAAACAAAAGCAACAATGAACCGGAGCTAGACCGGAGAGAGAAATACTACTTGAACTAGAAAGTTCAGGGGGACCAAGAAAACATGGTGCCCAGGAGAGGACTTGAACCTCCACGACCTTGCGATCACTAGCACCTGAAGCTAGCGTGTCTACCAATTTCACCACCTGGGCATTACATGGGCTGTGAGGAGCCGAT
>CAYWXW010000066.1:13354-16979 GCA_964462265.1 uncultured Porticoccaceae bacterium
ACTCGTTCGGGGTTGCGCACTTTACTGATTAGGCCCACTATTGTCAATTCTCAGAGGCGGCTTTTTCGGCGCGCCGATACAGTGGTAACTAATCCGAATATATGAAGAAAAAAAACGTTCAGGCAGACCCTTTTGCCTCCCGCGAAGCGGCGAAGTATGAAAACCCCATTCCCAGTCGAGAGTTTATTCTCAAACATCTCGAGGCCAGTGTTGGCCCGCTAACCCATGAAGAGCTCTGTGCCGTTTTCGAGCTAGAAGACGCCGATGCTATAGAGGCCGTGCGACGTCGCCTTGGCGCGATGGAAAGGGATGGGCAGGCGGTGCGCAACCGCCGTGGTGGCTATGGGCCACTCGACAAGATGAATCTGATTAAGGGCCGGGTCTCCGGCCACCCTGAGGGTTTTGGTTTTGTGATCTCGCCCACTAAGGATGGGGATGTGTTTCTGTCCAGCCGACAAATGCGCCGGGTCTTTGATGGCGACGAGGTGGTGGTACGTATCACTGGCACCGACCGCAAGGGCCGTTCCGAAGGGGCGATTGTCGAGGTGGTTGAGCGGCGTACCCAGCAGTTGGTGGGACGCTATTTTACCGAAAACGGCATTCACTTTGTGCGCCCCGATAATCCGCGTATTAGTCAGGACGTATTGCTCGTAGCCGATAGCACCGGGGGTGCCGAGCCGGGGCAAATTGTGGTGGCGACGATTACTCAGCAGCCCGACAGGCGCCATCAGGCGGCGGGGCGGGTGTCGAGTGTGCTCGGTGAGCATTTGGCGCCGGGGCTAGAAATTGATATTGCCATTCATAATTTCAGCATCCCCAATGCCTGGTCGGGCGCCCTTGAAAAGGAAGTGGAGGGTATCTCCAGCGAGGTGCTGGAAGCAGATAAAGGCCTGCGTGTCGATTTGCGCAATTTACCGCTGGTGACCATCGATGGCGAAGATGCGCGCGACTTTGACGACGCGGTGTATTGCCAGCCTGCCAGTCGCAATGGTTGGACGCTGTACGTTGCCATCGCCGATGTCTCCCACTATGTGAAGCCGGGCAGTGAGCTGGATTTGGAGGCCTATCAGCGGGGTAACTCGGTGTACTTCCCCGGGCAGGTGGTGCCGATGCTGCCCGAGAAATTGTCGAACGGTTTGTGCTCTCTACAGCCTGCCGTTGATCGCCTGTGCATGGTGTGTGAAATGCGTATCGACGCCACAGGTAAGGTGACGCGCTTTCGTTTTTACGAGGCGGTGATGCACTCGCGGGCGCGACTGACTTATACGCAAGTCGCGAGCATGATTGAGCAACGCGGCGACCATGACAGCGGTGTGCGTAAGCAGTTTGCTCACATTGTCGACCATGTCGACCACCTGCACGATTTGTATAAGGCCTTGCGTGTGCGCCGCGATCAGCGCGGTGCTATCGATTTTGAAACTACTGAAACGCGAATCCTCTTTGATGCTGAGCGTAAGATTGAAAAAATCATTCCCACCGAACGCACCGAGGCGCACCGCTTAATTGAAGAATGCATGCTCAGTGCCAACGTCTGTGCGGCAACCCTGTTAGAGAAGAGTAAATTACCGGCGCTGTATCGCGTGCACGAAGTGCCAAAAGAAGAAAAGCTGGAAAATTTACGCGAGTTTCTTGGCGAGATCGGCCTCAGCTTACCGGGCGGTGATGCGCCTTCGCCTCTCGATTATCAGGCTGTGTTAAGTCAGGTTGCCGACCGCCCAGACGCGGCTGTTATTCAGTCTGTCATGCTGCGCTCTATGCGCCAGGCGGTTTATCAGGATGACAACAAAGGCCACTTCGGCCTTAATTACGAGGCCTATTCCCACTTTACCTCGCCGATTCGTCGCTATGCCGACTTATTGGTGCATCGTGCCATTCGCGGTTTACTGCGCAGTAAAAAACGCGTCGCCCACCTCAACCGTGTCGAGGGCGCAGAGCTTTGGCCCCTAACGCAAAGCTACCCTTATAACGCCGAGCAAATCAGTGAGGCGGGCAGCCACTGTTCAATGACTGAGCGTCGCGCCGATGATGCAACGCGCAGTGTCGATAGCTGGTTGAAGTGCCAGTATCTGGTGGACCAGGTTGGCAATGAATTCTCCGGCGTGGTGACTTCGGTGACGGGCTTTGGTTTGTTTGTGCAGCTCGATGAGCTATTTATAGAGGGGCTGGTACACATTACGGGTTTGCCCAAGGATTATTATAATTTCGAAGCAGCCCACCACCGTCTGGTTGGCGAGCGCACAAGGCGAGTATTTCGTCTCGGCGATCGGCTGCGTGTTATCGTCACTCGCGTTGATGTTGACGAGCGAAAAATTGATTTTGATTTAGTCAATGGCTCCCACGTTGGTGGCTCAGCAAAAAAGCGCCGCGGCAAACCGCCGGCTAAATCTGTTGGCAAAGCATTTGTCGATGACTCTGATAAAGGTGCGAAACGCGATAATAAAGCCGATAAAAAACCGGCCGGTAAGCGCGGTAAAAAGCCGAGGAAAAGATCCGGAACGTCGGCATCTGGATCGGCATCGAGCACTGAGCGCAAGCTTGAGGCGGGTGTTAGTACAGAGGCAAAGCCAAAAAAGAAGCCTAGAAACAAGTTGAAAAAAACATCGGCAAAAACTGCTGTAAAAGCATCGAGCAAGGCTAAGAAAAAAACCCGACCAAAGTCAAAATCAAATGCCAGGCGCAGAGCGGTTGCTAGCGATAATTAAAGTAGTGAGTCGCTTTTAAAGGCCATTCGTGATTAAAAAACACTGATATTGATGTGTAAATAGTAAGCCCAAAATAATAACTATAAGGAGCGTGCCATGGTGGGATTAACACTGGTTTTTATTTTTTTATCGATACTTTATATTTTTTTCTGGCCGGTGGCGATAGAACCCATTGGCTGGCATCCTCCCAAGGCACCGGCCTATGAAGGGCGCTTTGCCTTTAAAAACTCTCTGCGCAAAGCCGAAAAACTCTGGGTTGGGAAGTTGGCGGGGCCAGAGGCAACAGCGATTAAAGATGGCTACCTTTACACCGGCTTAATCGACGGTAATGTGGTGCGTGCAGCTCTCGATGGCTCCACTGACCCCGAGGTGCTGGCCAATACCGGCGGCCACCCGCTGGGTATGAAGTTTGACGCCACGGGCAATTTGATTATTTGCGATGCCGACAAAGGTCTGGTTTGCGTGACGCCCGAAGGGGAGGTCAGCGTACTCAGCGATGAGGTGGATGGTCGTCCCTACAATGTCGCGGACGATCTCGATATTGCCCCCGGCGGCAAAATTTATTTCAGCGATATATCCAGCAAATACACCATGGCCCAGGCCGACTACGCAATGATGGAGGACAACCCTCTCGGTGAGTTGATCTGTTACGACCCGGCCACAAAGAGCAGCAGCGTAGTGCTCGACAATTTGCATTTGGCCAATGGCGTGGCAATGGGGCCAGATGGCGACTATGTGCTGGTCAATCAAACCCTCGGCTTTTGCGTAACTCGCTTATGGTTGAAGGGGCCGAAGGCCGGGCAAAGTGAACCCTTTGTGCCAAGCCTGCCCGGTGGGCCGGACAATATTACCTTTAATGGCAAAGATACCTACTGGGTAGCACTGGCCTATCCGCGCTTTCCCCGGCTCGAAGCACTGGCCTC
>CAYWXW010000066.1:17079-19005 GCA_964462265.1 uncultured Porticoccaceae bacterium
GTCATCAATAGGCTGCCTGGCTGGAGTATTTCGCTACCACTGGGCAGAACCGGGTAAACTAGCGCCCCTGTTCGATGGCAAACCGCCATTGGGTCAATTGGGGAGTAAGTCGTTGGTGAGTGGTTCAAGTGGGTTGCAGTGGGTTTATGGTCTTCACGCAGTGCAGGCCCTGTTAAAAACCGATGCCGAAAGGGTTAAAGAGCTGCGTCTGCAACGGGGCCGCAAAGATCAGCGTCAGCAAAAAATACAGGCCCTGGCCGACCGAGAGGACATTCCCTGGCTATGGGCGACGCGCAAAGAGCTTGACGCTCTGCTCGCCGATGACGCCTCTGAGGGTGAAGAGCTTAATCATCAGGGCGTGGCTGCACTCTGTACGGCGGGCGTGGTGCAAGACGAGGCCTTCCTGCTTAATCTTCTGGGTGAGCTGCAAGAGCCAGCCTTGCTACTGGTGCTCGATGAAGTCACCGATCCCCATAATTTGGGTGCCTGTCTGCGCACGGCTGATGCCGCCGGTGTTCATGCTATTGTCACCACCAAAGACCGCTCCGTGGGTATTACGCCGGTGGTGCGCAAAGTGGCATCGGGTGCGGCGGACTCCGTACCGCTAGTCGTCGTCACTAATCTGTCGCGAACGCTCAATAAGCTCAAACAGGAAGGGCTGTGGATCATCGGCACCGATGGCGAGGCTAAGGAAGGCGTCTATCAAACCGACTTCACCCTAGCGGTAGCGCTGGTGATGGGTGCCGAGGGCAAGGGCTTGCGTCGCTTGACCAAAGAGACCTGCGACAGTTTGGTCAAACTGCCAATGGCCGGTACAGTCAGTAGTTTGAATGTCTCTGTCGCTGCTGGTGTGTGTTTGTTTGAAGTGGTGAGACAAAGGCAGCAAGGCAATAAGGGCTAAAACCCCCACATTAATTCTTAAAGAGTTATGGCGAATTCGATTATCAACATCCCCAATTGTTTGAGTGCCTCCCGGCTGGTGTTGGTGCCGGTGCTACTCTATCTGGCCTATTGCGGCCATGGGGATGCCTTCCTCATTTTATTGGCGGGCTCATTACTCACCGATGGCCTTGACGGTTATTTAGCGCGGCGTTGGAATCAAACGAGCGAGCTGGGTGCACGGCTCGACAGCTGGGGTGATTTGTTCACTTACAGCGCGATGTTGCTGGGCTTGTTCTTACTTTGGCCGAGTATTTTTCAGCAGCAAAAATGGTTTTTTGTACTTGGGTTTTTTACGTATTTAGTGCCTACCCTAAGCTGTTTGCTGAAGTTTCACGAGCTACCTCGCTACCACACTTGGTCGGCAAAACTGGCGGCCATATTGATGGCTCCCGCTTATTATTCACTGGTGTTGCTGGATACCTCCGCGTTTTTTCGGGGCGTCATTTTTTTCCATATCTGGGTGGCACTGGAAGAGGTATTTATCACCTTTACCCTGAATAAAAACTACTACAACGTGGCGACAGTTTTTCATGCGCGTGAGCTAATGCGTCGTCAGCGCTATCGCTTTCGTGAGCGCCGCGTGCAAATACAGGAACGCATCGGCTTAAAAGAAAGGCGCAAGGGCTGGAAAAGCAAGTAGGCATTTTTTTTACATAATTGCTAAGATGGGTCGAGCAATATTACGAGCTCAATGACTATGGCCGATGAACCAAAAGCCACTGACAATGATCAGTTCCAGCGCGCCACTCGCCTGACCTTTCTGTTTCTTGTTATTTATTTGGCCGTTCAATATTTTTATTCTGTGCAACCGCAAAGGCTGAGTTATACGGCTTTTAAAGAGCAGGTGGCCACGGGACAGATAAAGAAAATCAGTATAAAAAATGAAACCATCAGTGGTGAATTCTTCTCCCCTGCGGCGGGTACGTCCGACCAGCCGGCCACCTTTAAAGTCATACTGCCGCCCGTAGACGACCCCGGTTTTAT
>CAYWXW010000067.1:0-18954 GCA_964462265.1 uncultured Porticoccaceae bacterium
GATGTTCCATCTCAGTGGTGGTTGCTGCGATGGTTCGTCGCCCATGTGCTATCCCGCTGGGGAATTTCGCCTCGGTGGTCGCGATCTTTATCTGGGCGATATCCACGGTTGTGGCTTTTATATGCACGCCGATCAGTTTGAATACTATAAAAATTGTCACACCCTCGTCGATGTGGTGGAAGGGCGGGGCGCTAGTTTTTCCCTGGAAATTCCTCTCGGGGTACGTTTTTTGATTCGCACGCATATCTTTAGTGATGAAGAGCTGGCTAATGTGCGCCCGGTTGTAGCTGCTAATTAAGTGCGGTAATTATCACTGTTCACTACTTACTGCTATCAAAATAAAATTTGTTTTTATAAAAATTGTATCGACTAGTTACCTAAATAAAAGCTTAGAATCTGTAAATAATTCGTTTTGAATAATGCGAAAACTAAAGTACTTAATGGATACGAAATGAGTTCTACAAAACTGGATAAACATCTCGCCGAGCAGCGGGCCTATATTGCCAAGCGTGAAAAGGGTTATCGAGAAAAGTCACTGAAGCTCTACCCCTGGATTTGTGGTCGCTGCACCCGCGAATTTACCCGCGCCAACCTCAGTGAGCTAACGGTTCATCACCGCGATCACAATCACGACAACAACCCCTCCGACGGTAGTAACTGGGAGTTGCTGTGCATTTACTGTCACGACGAGGAGCACACCAAGTTCGTCGATTTTATTCGCTACGGTAGCAGTGAAGAGAGTGAGGTCGCAGCGGCGACCTTTAGCCCTTTTGCCGATTTAAAAGAGCGTATGAAGCAGGGTAAATAAAGACGTGGTTTGAATTATTTGTGATTTTATAGGGTATGCAAAATGGATGAGTCAGAACCTCTACTGTCAGAACCTCTACTGAAAGGCATCAAAGTACTCGAGATAGCGACCTATATTTTTGGCCCCGGCAGTGCGGCCATCCTCTCGGATTTTGGCGCGGATGTGATTAAAATTGAGGCGCCGGGGCGCGGTGATCCGCTACGCTATGCTCACAAAGCGCCGCCATTTATGCCCCTTGAGTTTGGCTATATCTGGCAGCAGGATAACCGCAATAAACGCAGCATTGGTCTCGACATGAAATCGGCCGAGGGTCGAGAGATTTTATTAAAGCTGGTGAGAGAAGCCGATGTTTTAATCACCAACTTTCCGCCCGATGTGCTGGCGCGGCTACAAATCCGCTATGAAGATCTTGCGCCTGAAAATGAACGCCTGATTTATGGGCAAATTACCGGCTTTGGTGAAAAAGGCCCCGAAGCCAGCGCACCAGGTTTTGATGCCACGGCCTATTGGGCGCGCTCGGGTTTAATGGATACCGTTCACACCGCCAACAGCGAGCCCTCCATGTCCTCGCCAGGTATGGGTGACCACCCCAGCGCCATGACCATGTACGCGGCCATCATGACCGGCCTTTATAAAAGAACGCGCACCGGGCGCGGTGGCAAGGTACATAGCAGTTTGCTGGCTAACGGCTTGTGGACGGCGGCCAGTTCATTGTCCTGTGTGCTGGCAGGTGGCGGCGTAGTAGAGAATCCTAGCCTCAGTCAGCCAACGAATGCCTTACTCAATCACTATAAAACCCGTGATGGGCGCTGGATACTGTTGGTCCTGTTGCACCAAAATAAACATTGGCCGGGCCTTCTCAGGGCTTTGGCGAGGGATGACTTACTGACGGACCCTCGTTTTATAGACATCAAACAGCGCAACGCCAATGCTAAATTACTGGCCCCCATTCTGGCGGAAACCTTTAAAAACAGGGATCTGTTTGAATGGCGTGAACGTCTGCAGGCTGAAAAATTAACCTTCAGTGTATTGGCCACAATGGAGGAGGTGATTGATGACCCCCAGGTACTGGCCAACGATATGCTGATAGATGTTGAGGGCCATAATTATGGTCGCGGTCAGGCGGTAAATAGCCCTTTCTGGGTAGAGGGTTCCGATAAAGTGCCGGCCCACATTGGCCCGGAACCGGGTGCCAGTGGCCCCGATATATTACGCGAGTTGGGTTATAGCGAAGAGAGTATCGAGCAGTTAAGCAGCAAAAAAATTATTTAATAAAATTGTTTTTTTAGGTGCTGGCTTTTCGTCTTGTTATAAGCAGTTTTCCGGCCTCGGCAGCCCGGCAATTTTACTCGCGACCCGTGCCGGACTGGGCGGGAATAATTGCATTAAATAAATACTGCGACCCTTTTCCTTGCCCAATTGCTGGGCGATGTATTTCACCAGGGGGCGCATGGGGGGTGCTAGTTCGAAGCGCTGGTGAAATTCTTTCAGTAGATAAATGATTTCCCAGTGGGCCTCACTGAGCACGATGTTTTCACTGGCGGCCAGCTGCCGGGCGGCTTGCTCAGACCAGTCGGCGAGATTTGCCAGGTGGCCGTCGCTATCTAATATTAATGCCTTGTCCATGTCTACGCCTTGCCCACTATGTTTAATACCAGCTTTGTATGGCAGAGGCTTCTGCAGCAAGGGCGACAAAGCCTGCGTCGTCCGTTGTTTTAAACAGGGCTAGTAGCGTAGAAGCGTCGAGCCCTCGCGCTTCGCAGTCGGCCTGCAGCACATAAAAGCGTGTGCCACTAGCACTGAGCTGCTTGATGTTTTCACTATGGGCGAGCTCGCCTGGTGAATTGTTCAGCGCCCCGTAAACACCATTTTCAATCAATAGTACGGCGTCGTCCGCACTCACCACTGCCAGGCAGTCGCCAAGGGCGTTGTTGTCAAAGGCTGATTTATTGACCGTGTGTAATAGCATTAAAAACTCAAAATACTCTTGCTAGTGGCGAGAAGCGCTTGCACGCGGGTGCGGTCAATAATTTTACCGGCATTAATATCGGCGCTTGTCAGGTTTCGTTGCTTGAGGGAATCTTCATCCACCCAAATAGCGTCAACGTCATAAAGCGGCAGGGCACTGGCCATGGCCATCTGGTTTTTACAGTCGATCGCATTACTGTTTTGCGACCCAAATAATTGCCATACAGCCTCGTTAATATAAAGCACACTTGTTTTGGCACCCATGGCACCACAGGCCAGGGCAGCTTCTAGCCCCTCTCTTGCCAGAGCGTTGCCGTAGGGGGCGTGGCGGAACACCAGAAGAACGTCTTCGCCTACTGGATGGTCGTTTGACTTGTTGATGGGCGGCTTATCCAAAAGTAATTACCCGGTCGGCGTTGAGGCTGGCGTCGACCAGCTGTCCCAGCCCCGATACATCGTGGCCGGCGCTTAGGTTGCCACCTGCTTTGCCGAGTCTTTTCGCCTCTTGTTCGTTGATCACCCCGCGCCGTGTGGCGGCGGCGATGCAGACCACGGAGTCGAGCTGATGTTGCTCAATCAGCTCGCTCCACTGCTGGGGAAGGCAGTTTTCATCTTGCGCTGTGCTGACCAGAGCCGAGGCATTGTGTACTCCGTCATGGTAGAAAAACAGCCGGTAAATACCGTGCCCGCCAGCGAGTGCGGCACGGGCAAAGCGCAGGGCGCTAGCCGATGCCTGGGTGCTATAGGGTGGGCCTAAGATGAGTAGTGCAAAGTTCATAGGGCTTGTTGTTTGTCGTTTTGTTTGTTGTTTCGTGGGCAGCTTTGCGAGCACTGGTGCTGGGCATTCTAACAAATCCTGTAAACAGATTTATTCTGACATACGGCCGGGTTAGACTTTACTCTGCTGTACAGTGTTATGGACTAGATGTTATGGACGAAAGGGAACGAGAAATAGAAAGCGATGGCTGATCAAGGTGTAGAGAAAATATCGAACGAGGGTGATGCTTCCCTTTGCCGGTACGGTACAGCGAGTGAGTCGCTACTCAGTGAGGATGCTTTGCGCACGGCCCTGGTTGACAAGGCTTTGCTCAATGGGATGGATTTCGCCCGTGCCCAGCGCGTGCACAGTGAAAATACCGATGAATCGCTGGTCGCGCTTCTGGTGCGCTTAGGCATGGTCTCCGAGCGCGCCATGGCTCAGGTTCAGGCTGACATTGCTGGCCTGCCTTTACTCAAAGCCGATGACTACCCCCAGCAGGCTGTTGAAACCAGCCTCGCACTACGCTTTATGAAAGACCAGTGTTTACTGCCCCTGGCAATGACGGGCAACACCCTTGAGTTGGCCCTTGCCAATGTCAGTAATCTTTACAGCCTGCGCGCCGTCGCCATGGCCTGCCACTGTGAGTTGAAATTGAGCATCGGCTTAGCCCCCGATATTCAGGCGGCAATTGAGCGGCTCTACGAGCAAACGCCGAGCAGTGATGACGAAAGTGTTGACCATGAGGCCGGCTTTTCTGCCGTCGATGTTGCCAAGCTGCGAGATATGGCCAGCGAGGCCCCAGTGATTCGCCTCGTCAATCAAATTATTCAGCGTGCTGCCGACAGCCGCGCCTCCGATATTCACGTCGAACCCTTTGAGCACAGCTTAAAAATCCGCAACCGCATCGACGGCGTGCTGCGCGACGAGCCATCGCCACCGCACGAGATCGCCCCGGCGGTGATCTCGCGGATTAAAATTATGGCCGACCTCGATATTGCCGAGCGCCGCTTGCCCCAGGATGGTCGCATTAATGTTCGCGTACAGGGTCAGGAGTTAGATGTGCGGGTATCGACGGTGCCGACTATGTACGGTGAAAGCGTGGTGATGCGTTTGTTGCAGCGCGACAGTGTCACCCTCGATTTTGACAGCCTCGGCTTTACCCCCGAGCAGCGCGCCCGCCTGCAAAAAGAATTGAGCATGACCCACGGCATGGTGATTGTGACTGGCCCCACTGGCAGCGGTAAAACTACCACGCTCTACACGGCACTGAATTCTCTCAATACTGAACAGCGCAAAGTCATTACCGTCGAAGACCCGGTTGAATACAATTTGGAGGGCATTAACCAGATACAGGTCAATGCCTCCATCGGGCTCGATTTTGCCAGCGCGCTGCGCTCCATTGTGCGTCAGGATCCCGACGTGATTATGGTCGGCGAAATGCGTGATTTAGAGACGGCGCGCATCTGTGTACAGTCGGCTTTAACGGGCCACCTGGTGCTGTCGACCCTGCACACCAACGATGCAGCGGGCAGTGTCACGCGCCTGCTGGAAATGGGCACCGAGGACTATCTGCTCAACTCGACCTTGAATGTCGTGCTCGCCCAGCGTTTGGTGCGCCTGCTTTGCCAGCACTGCAAGCAGCCCTATGAGGCCGAGGCGCGGATTATTGAAGAGTTTGACCTGCAGCGCATCTTGCCTGCCAGTCAGTCTTTAAACCTACACCAGGCGGTGGGCTGTGAGCGCTGCGCCAACACCGGCTATCGTGGGCGGGTGGGCATTATTGAAATTCTCACCATCAGCGACAAAATTCGCAGCCTTATCCTGCGCCATGCCAGTGCCGGTGAAATTGAAGCCGTGGCACGGGAGGAGGGCATGACCACTATGTTTGAAGATGGTTGCCTGAAAGCCACCCAGGGTCTCACCACTCTCGAAGAGGTGGCGCGCGTGATACAGGAAAGCTAATGCCCCAATTCGACTATCGTGCTGTCAACGCCCAGGGCGAGTTGACCTGCGGGCAAATGAGCGGGGCCACCGAGGCCGCTGTCATTACTCAACTCCAGGCCATGGGCCTGATACCGATTTCTGCCCAGCTTCAACAGGGTGGTGGGCGCTCGAGTGGCAGGGCCTTTCTATCGCTGCGCAAGCCCTCCATCGGCCATAAAGATATTGGCGATTTTACCCGTCAGCTATCGACCCTGGTGGGTGCCGGTTTGTCTCTGGATCGCAG
Organism: uncultured Porticoccaceae bacterium; assembly: GCA_964462265.1. Classification (GTDB taxonomy): domain Bacteria; phylum Pseudomonadota; class Gammaproteobacteria; order Pseudomonadales; family Porticoccaceae; genus Reddybacter. The sequence continues at coordinate 5,764 of CAYWXW010000067.1, forward strand.
TCTCGACATTATTGGCGGTGTTTCATCCCAACCGCTGATGGTCGAACTTATCGCCGAGCTGCAAGCGGCGGTGCGCGGTGGTCAGTCCCTGTCCGAAGCGCTGGCTGAGCAGCCGCAATTATTTGCCAGCTTTTATATCAACTTCGTGCGCGCTGCCGAACTGTCCGGTGATCTGGCTAAAAACCTGATGGAACTATCGACCTATCTCGACAAGTCTCACGTCCTGCGCGAACAGCTCAAGTCGGCATTGATGTACCCGCTGATATTGGTGGGCGTGACGCTGTTGTCTCTGGGCATTATCGTGATTTTTGTGCTGCCTGAATTTGCCGCCCTGTTTGAAGATATGGATGCCCCCCTACCCGCATCAACGGCCTTCGTGCTCGGTGTCTCTAACTTCCTGCGCGACTACGCTTTGCTGATTGTTCTCGTGATTGGTCTGGCTGTGGCCTACGTGCGAAAAAAACAGCGCGACCCCGACTGGCTCTACCAGCGGGACGAGCGCTTGCTGCAATTTTCACTGCTCAGTGATTTGATCAAGAAGGTGAATATGGCGCGCTTTAGTCGTAGCCTTGGCACCTTGTTAGGCGGTGGTGTGGCTCTACTCCCCGCCATTTCTGTGGCAAAAGAAAGTATGCAAAACAGGGTGTTATTACAGAAGCTTAACGATGCTTCGAGTATTTTGCGCGATGGGGGTGGTCTCGCAGAGCCGCTGCTACAAGCCGGTGTCTTCCCAGAGTTCGCCCTGCAAATGATTCAGGTGGGCGAGGAAACAGGCCAGCTCGACACGATGTTGTTACGGGTTGCCGATATTTATGACGACGAAGTGGCTACCGCTAGCCAGCGGCTGCTATCGATACTCGAACCGGTGATGATTATTGGTTTAGGCATCGTTATTGGCGGTATTATTATGTCCATATTAGTCGCCATACTGGGTATTAATGACTTGCCAATGTAGTGGCTAAAATGATGACTTATTAAGTAATATTTTAAATTAAGTAAAGTTTTTAACTTATTGAAATTAAAGCAAAGGGATGGTTATGAGTCGAGTGTTTAATCGCCGTGTTAGCGGCTGCGAAAGAGTAGGGCGACAAGGGGGCTTTACCCTGCTCGAGTTGCTCGTGGTGCTGGTGATACTGGGCTTTCTGGCGAGCCTGGTTGGCCCCCAGGTGTTGAAGCAGATTGGCGGTTCAAAGACCAAGGCAGCCATCCTGCAAATTGAAGAATTTTCTACGGCCCTCGACCTCTATCATCTCGATAGTGGGCGCTACCCAAGTACGGCCGATGGCCTCAAATCACTGATTGAGAAACCCGCGTCGGCCCGCATTTGGAACGGCCCCTACCTGAAGAAAAAAGTCATCCGCGACGACCCCTGGGGTAATCCCTATTTTTATGCCTCGCCGGGTGAGTACAGTGACTTCGACCTCTTTTCTCTGGGCCGTGATGGCCGCGAGGGTGGCGAGGGTGAAGACGCCGATGTCTTGAGCTGGGAATAGTTGTCTGAGCCAGTGGCGACAAATGTATCTCGATATATCCAAACCTGAATGCATCGTCCATTAAATATGCCTGGCCTATTAAATACGCTTAGGCTCTTAAATAGGGTCGGCCCGCGTCAGCGCCTTTCATCGAGGGTTCGGCCGAAGGGCTTTACCCTGCTCGAGTTATTAGTGGTGCTGGTGCTACTGGGCATTATCGCGGTGCTGGTTGCCCCTGGGCTCGGCGGTAGTTTAGAAAACGCAAAACTCAAAACGGCGAGTCGCGAGCTACTTGCTACTTTACGGGTGCGGCGCAGTGAAGCCATTACCCAGGGTAGAATGATTACGTTGCGCTTTGCCGAGGATGAGTCGAGCTATCGTGTTGACGGTGAGCCGGTGCGCCTGGCTGAGGGTTTGAGTGTCGTCTACCAGCCAGCCACGGGAGCTGGGGGCGAGGGCGTTCAGGGCCAGGTCCTCCCCGATACCGGCAATAATCGCCTGGTTTTTTATCCCGACGGCAGTTCCTCTGGCGCTTTACTGACGCTGCGTCTGGGCGAGGGCCTGCGCTATATCCGCATCGACTGGCTCACCGGGGCAGTGAGTTTGCTCGACAGCCTCGAGTCGCTACCTTTTGTCGAGTCACAGCCACTATGAGTGTTAGCCACCAGTCATTGTCTGGCGCAAGCAAAGCGCGAGGCTTTACTCTGCTAGAGGTGGTTGTTGCTCTGTCCATTCTGGTCATTTGCATGACCGTGATTATGCGTATTTTGGCCGGCTCCAGCCGGGTGGCGGCAGTCAGCAGCGACTACTACAGCGCCCTGCAAATTGCCGAATCGAAAATGGCTGAGCTTCGCGTATTGAAAGGCTCGACGGCCTACATTGACACAGGCAGTGTTGATACGGGGGGTGGCTCAGACTTCGAATGGGTTGTGGAGGCGCGGCCCTATCGTAGTCGTGCCGATGATCCCGTGTTGCCAGCTGAGATTGCCGAGCATCCGTTGGCGGCCTATCAGCTATTTCAACTTGAAGTCACCGTGTTTTGGGGTGGCTTGCACAAGCGTGAGTATCAGCTCAGCAGTTTACAGCTCAGAGCCAAAGATGAGACCGCGCTGTGAAGGCCACAGGCAAAGCCAGCCACCGCCAAGGCCAAGGCCGAGGCTTTACATTAGTCGAGCTGCAAATCGCCATCGTTATTATGGCGATGATTTCACTCTTGCTACTCGGCGCCCTGCGCCTGACCTCCCAGACCTGGCGTAAAGTCAGCGCCCGCCAGGATGCAGCCGAGCAGCAGTTCTTGCTCAGCCAACTGTTGCGACGGCATTTAAGTCATGCGCGCTTTTTTAAAATCAGACTCAGCTCCGGTGAAACGGTGGTCAGCTTTATGGGTGGCCAGGACTATCTACACTATGTTGCCCCTTTCCCCCGATTTATGAATGACGGTGAGCTTTATTGGTGGACACTGAAAATTGCCTGGGATGAAAATCACCAGCAAGAGGTCTTACTACTCGATTACCAGGCCTTTAATAGCGGTGTCAGTATTACCTGGGATGGCGATGCAAATATTATTATCGAGGGCCAGCAGAGTCAGCGGCTGGTGTTAGAACCCGGCATCGATCATCTGGCACTTTCTTATTATGGTGATATAAGTGGTGGTGCTATTAGTGGCGCTGGCAGCGGCGAAGAAGAGGCCTGGCATGAAGAGTGGCCCGCTGGGGATTTGTCCGTTACCGCTGTGCCACACTTGCTCAGTGTCAAAGTCTCGCGTGATCAGCCCGACGTTTATCAACTGTGGCCAGAAATTGTACTGGGGTTGAGCTATGCCAGTGATGTCTCCGCTACTGCTGTCGATAGTCTGAAAGAGCGTGAGTTTTGAGTTGGCGTGAGCGCTTAAAAGGGCCGGATTCTTTGCCCAGAGGTTGTTTAGTTCAATGCTCGGCCCGGCGGCAGCGGGGCGTGGCGCTGATACTGGTACTATGGTTCATTGTCCTGCTTGGCGTATTGGCGCTGGGCCTGTCGAAAGTCAGTCGCAATAATGCGCTGATTGCTCGTCAGTTAAGTGGCGCAACACAGGCGCGGCATCTGGCAGAGGGCGGTGCGCAAGTTGCACTGGCGAACTTGCTAATGGCCAGTGATGAGGAGCGCCTGCTGGGTGATGGTGAGAAATTTACGCTGTCATTTGAGCAGGGTAAAGTAGAGCTCTTGCTTTACAACGAAAGTGGCAAAATCGATATTAATCAGGCTAGCGAAGCATTACTGGTACGCTTGTTGACAGCCCATGAAGTCCCTCTGGAGAAAAGCGAAGCCCTGGCGGGAGCGATTGCCGACTGGCGTGATGAAGACGACCTGGTGCGTTTGCACGGTGCGGAGGATGACGATTACTTCGCCGCAGGTTTGGCCTACGGCGCCGCCGATAGGGCTTTTACCAGCGTTAGCGAGTTACACAAAGTGCTGGGTATGGAGGCAAATATTTATCAGCAGATTGAAGCTGACGTGACGATTTATTCAAAAAGCGCTGGGGTTAACCCCAAAGTCGCACCGCTGAGTGTCTTGTTGGCCATTAGTGATCTCGAGCCCAGCGCTCTTCAACACTATATTGAAGAGCGCCGCCGTACCCATCGCGCGGGCTTACCGCTGCCGCCCGTACCCTTGATTGAACAGAGCTTTTTGTCCAATGACGAGGGTGGCATCTTTAGTTTGTCGGCATTAGCGACAACGGCCCAGGGTGGCGTCGGGGGGCAGCGTGTGGTTTTTGAATTGATTGAACAGGCCGGAAAAATAAGCGCCAAAAGGCTTGATTCACAGCCCTATTTACAGTCCTATTCACAGTTCAATACCTTGCCAGCAGGTCATCAGCAAGGGCAGGGACGAACAGAGAAATTCGATATGAGCGCAGAAGAAAGAGTAGAAGAAAGATAAGTATGGCCGGATTTATTCCCCCCCACCGCCAGCAACAGTTTTTGCGAGCCAGCAGCGAATTTTTTCATTGGTGGCTGGCTGAGCTGCTTCAGTTACTGCCCCAAAAATGGCGCACTGGCTTATTGGGCCAACAGGCCTTATGTCGGCTCAGTCTTGAGCGCGGTCGTTTGCAGCTGGTACTGCAAACGCAGGGTCGAGAGACGGCTTTGGGCAGCTGTTATTTGTCAGCGCTGCCGGGTTTGTCAGCGCCGCCCGGTTTGTCACTGAGGAGTACCTCGCCAGAGGAGTCCCTGACAGCAGATGTCGATGCAGTGGCAGCGGCGTCGGCAAAACAACAACTGCTGAACAATATCGCCGCACTCGATAGCAAGTCTCGCGGGCGAGTTATTTTAGAGCTGGCCGATGATTATTTATTAATCCGCGATATTACTTTACCGCTGGTCAGCGATGGCGATATCGCCAGTGTACTGGCCCATGAGATTGATCGACTCAGCCCCTTTCAAAAAGACAAGGTGTGTTACGGCTATGAGGTTCTGCAAAAAAACGTGCAGAGCGGCAAACTTCGTCTGCGTTTAATCTGTCTTGAAAGGGCCGTACTTGAAAGCCTGCTTGCACAGTGTGTCGAGCTGGGCCTGGGGGTGGTGCAAGTACAAGGTAAAACAGACGTGTCGGGGGCTGACACTTTTTGCGAAACCCTGAACCTGTTACCGGCCGATCAACGCCCAGCCAAAGAAAAGCTCTGGAACAGTGCCAATCAGGCGATGGCAGGTTTGGCCCTGGTTTTATTGCTGGCGGTATTAATGCTGCCATTGTGGCACTACGAAAATCAGATCGGCCACCTGAGTGAAGAGGTCGATGCTCTGCTAGAACAAAGCAAAGTGGTTAGAGCCAAGCAGGCGCGCCTGGTGGGCGCGCTGGATATACGCGATGCCCTGGTAGAGAGAAAAAATAATGAGTTTGAAAAAATAACTATTTTGCACAAGCTAGCCCAGGTTATTCCCGATAATACCTGGCTGACGCGGGTCACCATTCGACATTCAGCACTGGAAATAGAGGGTGAATCAGAGAAATCATCTGACCTTATTGAAAAGCTTGAGTCACAGGCGGCTTTTTATCAGGTTGAATTTGCCTCGTCGGTAACGCGCAATACGCGTACTGCGAAGGAGCGTTTCCAGATTAAAATGCACTTGTCTGACAAGCCTGCGGCTACGCCCAATAGCGATGCATCAGCTCTCGCCCCCGATGCTGAACAGCAAGTTATGCGGGGAGGTGGCGCCGATGAATGAGCTGCCCCTGTCCCTACGTCGCCTTATTGCCATTAGTTTATTGCTGCTGTTATTCGCTTTTATCGGCATCTATGGGACGGCACCCTGGTTTGAGCATATTAAGCAGCGCCAGACACGCGTAGAAATGTTGCAGCGACAATTGCTGGGCAATCAAACTCTACTCGCCAATGAAAGCGCTATTGACGATGAATTAGCGCGCATTGAGCTGTTGAGCGGTGAGCAAGCCCTATTGTTTTCATCGACTAAGCCCGCCCTTGCCGCCGCTGATTTGCGTGAGCTTATTGGTGAGGTGGTGGCCGATAGTGGTGGCCAGCTGGTTAGCGTGCAGGAATATGAAGCCGATAATTTGCCGGGTACTCGGGCGATTGGTGTGCGGGCGCATTTAACCGGAGAGGCGCAGAATTTGAGCGATATTCTCTATGCTCTGGAAACGGCTCGGCCGGCCATTTTTATCGATAAATTGACAGTGTCGACAAGTCGACGCGCCACGGCGCGCAACAACCGTCGGCTACGTGCTCGTCCCAATTCAAGCGTGGTGAGGCGCAATAGTCTGGATATTCGTCTCGACCTCAGTGCTTACATTGTGGCGGGGCTATGAGGCAGGGCTATGAATAGACAGTTTTGGTTAGCCTCGACGCCCCTGGGTACGGCTTTGCGCCTTAGCGTGACTCTCTTGTCACTGCTGCTATTTATTGAGCTAGTGCTTTTTTTAATGGTGGGAGAGCCAGACGGTCGACAGCCTGGTGCTTCGCCATCGAGCTTCGAATTGCTCAAGCCGACGAAATTAGCGCCACAAAGCACTTACGAGGAATTGGTGCGACGCACTTTGTTTAGCGCCGATAGGAAACCCAAAGAGTCAGTTCAGTCGTCGACAGCAGAAATCACTGGAAAGGTTTCCGAACACTGGCTACTGGCGGGCGTGGTTAAAAGTGGCGCTGATAGCTATGCCATGTTTAGTGAGAAGCAGGGTCAGAGACACTTAAAACTGCAAGCCCAGATGCTACTTGATGGCTGGAAAGTCGAAAGTATTAGTACTGACCAGGTCGTCTTAATCAAAAATGGTGAGCGCGATACATTGCACTTACTGATTAGCGAGCCGGTAAAAAAACCGAAAAGAGCAAATCGCAAGCAAGTGCGGCCAGCGGTCAGAGCAGGCGACGATACGCTACAGCAAAGAAGAGCGGCTCAGCAAAAAGCACGACCGCCAAGGCTGGAGAAGCCAGCAGGGCAAACTCAGGCCGAGCGCCTTTAAAATAGCAGGATGATTTATGGCCTGGTTTAACAATGGGAAAAATAAAGACGTGAAAAAATTAATGTGTGTCGGTATTGCTATGGCTCGAGGTCAAATTAAATACGGCATTACCGCTGGCTTGTGCGCAGTTTTGTTACTTGGCGCCTGTGCTGAGCAGCCCCTGATGGAGAGAGTTGATGAGGAACTCGTAAAAGAACAGCTGGTAAAAAAACAGGCAGAACAAGCTTCCCAGCCTGTTATTGACGTTGTTCTTGCCGACAAGGGTCAAGCTGTGTCCCAGACTGGCCAGGGTGTTGCTGGCGGGGGTGATGACAGTAGTGCTGAGGAGGGGGCAGCGAGCGAGGTCTACCTCGGTAATGGTCGCTTTCTGGCAAAGGGCGCAACGCTCAACCTTAACGGTACCAACAACGGTGCCGGCGATGTGACCTTAAATTTTGAAAGCTCACCCATTCGCGAAGTCGTTAAAACTATTCTTGGTGATATTCTCAAACTGAATTACACCATTGACGAAGCTGTCAGTGGCAATGTCTCGATGCGTACTACCCGGCCCATTAGTCACGACGCTTTACTGTCGACCCTGGAAAGCTTGCTTCAGGTTAATGGTGCGGTATTAATAAAAAATCGTGATTTTTATGAAATTCTTGCGGTCAGCGATGGCTCGGTTCCCGCGGGCCTGACAGCCTCTACTCGTCTGGATGCCACTAAAGGTTACCAGGTGTTGATTGTGCCCCTGCAATATATCGGTGCAGGGCAAATGAATAAAATTATTGAAACGGTGAAAACAACAAAGACCAACGTCGTTGTTGATGACTACCGCAATATACTGCTGTTGGCAGGCCCCCATGGTGAATTGGCCAACATCCGTCAAACGATTGGTATTTTTGATGTTGACCAATTGCAGGGTAAATCGGTTGGGTTTTTTCGCGTCGAAAATGTGGATGCAGTAACTATCCTCAGCGAGCTGGAGCTTATATTCGGTGATAATTCTGAGGGTCCTCTGGCGGGTTTGGTCGAGTTTATCGAGGTGGAGCGACTTAACGCGATTCTTGTTATCAGCGCTCAAAAACAGTATTTACAAAGGGCTGAAACCTGGATTCGTCGGCTCGACCAGGCAGAGAATCTCAACGGTGCCAATATGTATGTTTATCACGTGCAAAATGGTAAGGCCGAAAATTTAGCAGACATTCTCAGCCAGTTGTTTGACACCAGGCGCAAAGCAGACCTTAGTCGATCCGTGCGCGAGGGAAATCGGGCGAGGGTGAGTAATGCAAAAAATGGCGAAAAAACGTCGAGCGCAAAAATTCAGAAAAGCCAGAACGGCGGTATTCTCGATGTTGGCGAGGTGAGCATTATTGCCGATGTTGAAAACAACGCCCTGGTTATTTCCTCTACACCGGGGGACTACAAGGGGATTGAAAAAGCCCTTAAAAAGCTCGATGTGCTGCCCCTTCAGGTGCTGGTTGAAGCCTCGATTGTCGAAGTGACCCTCGATAATGAATTGCAGTACGGTTTACAGTGGTTTTTCAAAAACCAGCACGGCAAGTTTAATGCCGTTGGTGGGCTTAATATTCCCTCCAGCGGTAATGTGCTTGATACACTCAATGGCGTGTTAAACCCAGCGGACTTTACCTACGCCCTGTTTGATGCGGCGGGTACTCGAGCGGTCTTAAATGCCGTGGCCGGTGATTCTCGCCTCGATGTGCTGTCATCGCCCTCATTGATGGTACTCGACAACCATACGGCAACGATTCGCGTCGGTGACCAGGTGCCTATTCGCACATCGGAAACTACCAATACCGCCTCTGACGACCTCAATACCACCAGCCAAATTCAATACCGTGATACGGGCGTGACACTTGAGGTCACGCCGCGAGTCAATGCCGGTGGCATGGTGATTATGGACATCACCCAGCGGGTCGATGATGTTAATCAAACCGATTCCTCGGGTATCGATTCACCAACCATTATTCAGCGTGAAATTACCACCAGCGTCGCTGTACAAAGCGGTGAAACCATCGTCCTCGGCGGTTTAATTCGTGAGAACAAACAGAGCGCGGACCGAGGTATTCCCTTTTTAAAGGACATTCCCTATGTCGGTTACATCTTTGGCGGTACGGAGAAAACTAAGACTAAAACCGAACTGGTGGTGATGATTAAACCGGTGGCCGTTGCCAACAGCAACCAGGCGAGAAGTGTCACCGAAGAATACCGCAAGAAAATGCAGGGCATTGATTTTAGCTACCTCGATTAGACGCTCCCATGTTGTTGGGAGCAATACTGGGCTGAGTGGTGAATTAAATACTGTCGGAGCCATTTTTTCGACGGCACAAGTGTTGCTCGTCTTGACCAGTTTTAATGCGCTGCCCGATTATCAAATCAATCCATTAAATTAAAAATTTCTGACAAATTATAAATTGAAATTAAAGGAGAATGAAAATTATCAAGCTCGAGATAAAACCATCAAGTTATGACTTCACCGAGATCCACGATGCCATGCAACACTATGTCGACGACAACCTGGTCAGCGGCTTGTCGGCGGTGATTTTAAAAGGCACTGACGTTGTCGATGTGAAAACCTGGGGCTGCATGGATATAGAGGCCCAAGCACCGATGCGTGACGATGCCATCTTCCGCGCTTATTCCAATACCAAAATTGTCACCTCCGCCGCAGCGATGATTCTCTACGACGACGGTGCCTTTGATCTCGATGACCCGGTTGAAAAATACATTCCCCAGTTCAAAGACTTAAAGGTCTTGAAGAAGGGCTCCAAAGAGCTCGACGACACCGAGGCGCTGCGCACGCCGCCGACGATTCGCCACCTGTTCACCCACACCGCGGGTTTTGCCTACGGCTTGTTTATGAGCAATCCGGTGGACAAGGTTTATGTCGACCAGCGAATGATGGGTATGGAATCTACCCTGACTGAAATGATCGACAAGCTGGCCAAATTACCGCTGCTCTACCAGCCCGGTGATGAGTGGCAGTACAGCATTAGCATCGACATATTGGCCCGTTTGGTCGAAATCTGGTCGGGTAAAAGTTTTCTCGACTTTCTTAAAGAGCGAATCTTTGAGCCCCTGGGCATGGACGACACCGACTTTTCAGTGCCGCCAGAAAAACATCATCGCCTGACCTCCCTGTATTCGCCCATTGATTTGCGCGACCCCATGGTGCCCGGGCTCAAACCCTGCCCCGATATTATGATCGGCAGCGTACTTGAGCCCAAGAGCTTCCACTCAGGTGGCGGCGGTCTGGTCACCACTATCGCCGATTACACCACCTTTATTCAGATGATCATTAATGGCGGTGAATGGCAGGGCCAGCGCATTCTTTCATCGCAGTCGGTTGAGCTAATGCACACCAACCAATTGCGCGAGGGCCTGAAAGTAAAAATACCCACCTGGGATATGCCCGATACCGTTTTTGGTTTGGGCTTTGCCATTAAAAACACTCCCGCAGAAGGTGAGCCAGATAGCGCCATTGGCGAATATCACTGGGGCGGCATGGCGGGAACCCACTCGTGGATTTCGCCAAAAGCAGGCGTCAGCGCACTGATATTCACTCAGCGCGCCTACGGTTTTTGGCACCCCTTTAGCCACGAATTTAAGCGCCTGGTGTATAAAATCGCTGGCTAAAGGGTGGTTAGAGCAGGTTCGGATAATAATTTGTTGAGGGTGCTCTATATAGGGTGGGGTTATTTAGATATGCCGACTTCTTAAGCCCGTGTTTTTGAAGCAGGAATAATTCATTGTCCAAGATCAGTAGCCACAGGCTCTTGAACTCTGGTGGTGCTAGCATAAGCTGTTGATTTATATCAGTAGTTGATTGTGAACAAGAGCCATGGCCTTAAAGTTATTTGTAGATGTAAATATTATGATTGGCTCAAGTAAAATGAAAGATATGCTAACCCTATGTTTTGTAGGCTATTATTGCTACGTATAAGTTAGCCGCTCACTTTGCAGTGGGTAAATGGATATATGGCCAGTGGCTTTTTAATAAACTGTTAAGGTGAATTATGCTCCCGATGTTTGCGCAAACACCGTTAGCAATATCAAAAGACATAATTCGTCTTTGCTCAAAAGTTGTGGCTGAACCTGAGCCGTTCTTCATTGATGTAACTCCATTGCCGGGATTCGATCCTCTTCAATGCTTCCCGAATGTATCTCGACAAGTATGGGAACACGGAGGTCAACGCCTTTCTGGATGGCTCGTTCATATTTTCCCAAGAGTGTTGGCGGAATTTCAGTTTCATGCCATTTGGCTTCAAACCAATGGTACGCCTCTTGATATAACTCCAACCATGCCGCACTGTCCTGGAGGGGTGGCAGAGAAAGTTCACCTTTTTCTTCCTGATCCGAACAAATCTTATAAAGGGCAACGAGTAACAAATCTTCAGTTAGCACTTTCTAAATCGACTCCTGTAATGCGTTACCTTGAGGCATCAAAAAAGTTTGAGGCTGCTGTATCCGGTGGCAAGCAATCAAACATTCTGACTCTCGCCCAAGCCGCCGAAAATGCACGTCAGGGGCTAAACTGGCAGCCGCAACCAAATGATCCATGCCCATGTGGTAGTCGTAAAAAATATAAGGTGTGTCCATGTCATTCACCTTAACAAGTTTGTCAATCGGACTGGCAAAAGCGCCAGCCGCTTACAAAGGCGTTAGAAGATGAAAATGAAATATCAACCTCCTTCAGAAGAACTCTTATACGAGGAAGAGGGAACTACTCTCGATTTCAAGCGAGAGCAGTACGTTTTCGTCTCTGGGAACGATTACCAAAAGAGTGAACTACTAAAAGACATATTGGCATTTGCAAACGCTTGGCGCAGAAGTGATGCGTATATTCTTATTGGTGTCGAGGAGGTAAAAGGAGGCAGGAGTACGCCGTTAGGCATCGAAATTGAATTGGACGATGCGCAGCTACAACAGTTTGTAAATAGCAAGACTCAAAAGCCGATTGATTTTAATTACAGGACACTTCTCATAGATGGCTTGAAAATCGGAGTTATTAGTATTCCACTCCAGTCTCGCCCATATTATCTTGAAAAAGATTACGGAAAGTTAAAGAGGCATGTTGTATATATACGCCGAGGAAGCAGCACAGACGAAGCAAACCCCGACGAAATTCACAATATGGGTAAAGCCGAAGTTCAGGATACCCAAGAAAGCCCTAAGATAGAATTTGCTTTTGCAAACCTAAGAGAAAGAACAAACCTTGGTACCTTAATTCCTATTGAGGCAGTTGTGTTGGATATTCCACCGTTAAAGAGCATTCCAGACTACCGAGAGGAAGAACCTTACAGGCCTTTCGGAATGAAACTTTCGAGCTTGAACCTAAATCACGCTAGGGCAGACTACTATAGGGATCTTGTAAAGTATTACTATGTTCTAAAGAAGTCTGAAAAGCTGTCCTTTTGCCTTGTAAATAATTCTACTTTTACTGTTTCGGACATTAGAGTAGAAATAATAATTGATAAGAAAGAAAACACTTTTACTTTCTTCGAAGAAGATGATTTTCCTGAATTCCCTAGGTCGCACTATGACATGTTGGCCAATATGCGCCCAATATCCGAGCAATTAGCAAGGAATTCAAAGCCTTCTATAGAGATACAGGATTTGGGAGACAAATTCAGAATTGAGGTTCCATTTGAAAAGGCGCAACCGAGGCAGACCGTATTCTCTGATGAATGGATCTTCGTTGCTTCAAATGACAGTTACGAATTTACCGCCAATGTCACCATTTATGCCGATAACATTCCTTTCCCTCTGGAAACCTCGCTCAAAGTTCAGAGTGTTGTTACGCATGAACCGGGAAGTCTAGAAGCAATCGAGTCTATGCATAAAGAATTTCTTCTAACAAAATACTCAAGTTGACGCTAGTTTCGCTACGTTCAACTTCCGAAACTTAGTATGGCGTTATGTTTTCTAGGAGAAATCGGTGATTTATCAAGGAAGTTGTCATTGTCGGGCTATAACGTTTGAGGTTGAAGCTTCTGAAAATATCGAGGCTGATCGCTGTAATTGTTCAATCTGTTCAAGGAATGCTGGGGTCGGGTCTTGCAATCAAGCATTTTGTTGTGGCAAGGCACGTACTTGGCTTCCCGCTCAAGTTTTGAGCTTGAGGTGCGCTTTTCGACAGAAGTAAGTTCTTGCGCCTGAGGGCATAGCACAGATATGAGCGTTAACAGCCTCGCAAAACCCTGATCAATATCATCATAGTACCGCCACCATCCACACTGGCTCAGCCCTGTACTAGGCTCCCCGG
>CAYWXW010000068.1:0-10343 GCA_964462265.1 uncultured Porticoccaceae bacterium
TCCGGGTCGGGATAACCCAGGCGCAGGCGCATTAAAAAGCGATCTAACTGAGATTCCGGCAGCGGGAAAGTGCCCGATTGGGAAAGGGGATTTTGCGTGGCAATGACATAAAAGGGTTTGGGCAGTTGGCGGGTTTCGCCTTCAACGCTGACTTGTCCTTCTGCCATTGCTTCAAGCAATGCGCTTTGGGTTTTTGGCGTGGTGCGATTAATTTCATCGGCCAATACAAGCTGATTAAATAAGGGGCCGGGATGGAATTCAAAGGCTGCTTTATTTCTGTCGTAAACCGAAACGCCGATAATATCGGCAGGCAATAAATCGCTGGTGAACTGCACCCGGGTATAGCTCAAACCAATAGCGGCGGCGAGCGCCTGGGCCAGGGTCGTTTTACCCATGCCCGGTAAATCTTCAATCAATAAATGCCCGCCGGCATAGAGACAGGCCAGCGCCAAACGTACCGAGTGTTGTTTGCCAAGCAGCACGCTTTCGACGCGCTCGACAATGCCTTCGGTAATTTGTTGGCTTTGTTTGCTCAAGGCAGTTTACTCAAGGTAGCGTGCTCAAATCAGCTTGCCCAAATTCGTCTACTCACGTTTGCTTACTCAAAGAGATGCCTAGTTAAATGATCGCCAGACCCCGCTGCAAATCGGCTTTAATATCTTCAATCGCTTCAAGGCCAACGGCAACACGAATCAGGTTTTCGCTTATGCCCGATGCGGCTTTATCTTCAGCGCTGAGTCGACCGTGAGTAGTTGTCGCCGGGTGAACAATAGTCGTTTTAGCATCACCAAGGTTGGCCGTTAACGACAGAATGCGGGTGCTGTCGATCACTTGCCAGGCTTGCTCCCGTGCACCAACGACGCGAAAAGACAAGACGCCACCAAAGCCACTTTGTTGGCGTGCGGCCAATTCATGGCCGGGGTGGTTTTCCAGCCCGGTGTAAAACACTGTTTCAACAGCGGGCTGCTCATCAAGCCAGCGTGCCAGCTTCATGGCACTGGCACTGTGGGCCTCCATACGCAGGCGCAACGTTTCGAGACCTTTGAGGAAAACCCAGGCATTAAAGGGGCTCATAGTCGGCCCGGCAGAGCGCACAAAACCGAGGACTTCGTCCATTAATTCACTGCGACCTAAAGCGACGCCGCCCATGCACCGACCCTGACCGTCGAGATATTTGGTGGCTGAGTGAATAACAATATCGGCACCCAACTCTAATGGTCGTTGCAGGGCCGGGGTGCAAAAGCAATTGTCGACCACCAACAAAACATTGTGGCGTTTTGCCAAGCCTGACAAGGCCGCGAGATCACCCACTTCACACAGGGGGTTGGACGGTGTTTCGAGAAACAGTAACTTTGTTTCAGGGCGAATCGATGCTTCCCAGGCGGCAATATCAGTCAAAGGAACAACGCTGGTCTCGACACCAAACTTACCGAGGAACTTGTTTAACAGTACCGTGGTGGTACCAAACACGCTGCGCGAACAAACAATATGGTCGCCGCTTTTTAGCAAAGCCAAACAGGTACTGAGGATGGCCGCCATACCCGATGATGTCGCCACTGCCTGCTCGGCACCTTCTAATGCTGCAATACGATCTTCAAAAGTGCGTACCGTGGGGTTGGTGTAACGCGAGTAAACGTTGCCCGGCTGATCACCGCTAAAGCGTGCCGCTGCCTCTGCGGCATTGGCGAAGACATAGCTTGAGGTGGTGTAGATGACTTCACTGTGTTCACCCTCCATGGAACGTCGCTGCCCTGCCCTCACCGCCAATGTGTCGAGCATGGCACCTGCTAGTGGGTCATCTAAATTTTCGTCGCTAAAATCACTCATTAATGGATTCCCGCCGAAGAGTTGTGCAGACCAATCACTTCTGGTGAAGAGCCAGCCTCTTGTTTCTGCTTGGCGTTTTCACTGCGATTGGTCGCCAGTTGCTCAAGGTATTGCGCATCGACATCATTGGTGATGTATTCGCCAGTAAACACCGCGCAATCAAAGCGTTCGATATCGGGATTGCCCTCTTTACCGCTGGCAATCAGGTCTTCAATATCCTGATAAATCAACCAATCAGCACCAATGATTTCAGCCACTTCTTCAACACTGCGCCCGTGGGCAATCAACTCACTGGCTGCTGGCATATCAATGCCATAGACATTGGGGTAGCGCACCGGGGGCGCCGCAGAAGCCATGTAAACTTTATTAGCGCCCGCGTCCCGCGCCATTTGAATAATTTCACCCGAGGTGGTGCCGCGTACAATGGAGTCATCAACCAGCAGCACATTTTTGCCCTGAAACTCCAATTTAACCGGATTGAGTTTCTGCTGAACAGATTTCTTGCGCTGCTTTTGCCCCGGCATAATAAAGGTGCGGCCAATGTAACGATTCTTCATCAGACCTTCGCGAAACTTTACGCCCATCACTTCGGCCATGGCCTGTGCCGACACGCGGCTGGTATCGGGAACCGGAATGACTACGTCAATATCGTGGTCGGGTCTTTCTTGTAATAGTTTAGCGGCGAGCTTTTCACCCATACGCAGGCGTGCCTTGTAGACGGAGATATTATCGATCAAAGAGTCGGGACGCGCGAAATAAACGTGTTCAAAAATACAGGGGGCGAGTTCATGTTTTTCGGCGCATTGCTGAGAGAAAAAGTTACCATCGTCATCAATATAAATGGCTTCACCGGGGGCGAGATCGCGCACCAGCTCAAAACCCAGCACGTCGAGGGCGACACTTTCTGAGGCGACCATGTATTCATAACCCGTATCGGCGTGACGTTTACCAAAGACTAATGGTCGAATACCGTAAGGGTCGCGGAAGGCAAACAAGCCGTAACTCGCGATCATACCAACCACCGCATAAGCGCCACGGCAACGACGGTGAACGCGCGCTACGGCGGCAAATACATCGGCCGGTTCGGGCTGTAATTTACCCTGCAGTTGCAATTCGTGGGCAAAGACGTTGAGCAATATTTCTGAATCGGAGTCGGTATTCACGTGACGCAAATCGGATTTAAACACATGCTCTGACAACTCGGCCGAGTTCGTTAAATTACCGTTGTGAGCCATGCAAATGCCGTAGGGCGAATTGACATAAAAGGGCTGTGCCAGAGAGGCGCCAGAGCTGCCAGCGGTGGGATAGCGCACATGACCAACACCCATAGGGCCGATCAATTCCTTCATGTGACTGCTTTTAAAAACATCACTCACCTGGCCAATATTTTTGCGTTGATGCAACTGACCATTCATACAGGTCATAATACCTGCCGCGTCCTGGCCACGATGCTGCAGCATAGTCAGTGCATCGTAGAGCTGCACGTTCACATCACTTTTACCGACAATTCCAACTACGCCACACATCGCAGGCTTCCTCTAAAAAAGCTGTTTAATCAAAGTAGAAACTGCGGCTGCAGCCTCCCGCGCCCAATCTTCAAAACGTAAAAATTGAGGAATAAGTATAGACTGGCGCCACCAGGAATCCTGCTCGACAGGTAGTACACCCGGCAATATTATTAAAATGGCCATCACAATTATACCGCCCCTGGCCGCCCCAAATAGCAGCCCCAGCAAGCGATCGGTGCCACTCAGCCCCGTGGCGTCAACCAGCTTACCGAGCAGGTAATTCAAGAGGCCACCAACCAGTAATACAGAGACAAAAATACCCGTCCATGCCACCAAAAAGCGCAGCGACGCGGTGCTAATAATTTCAACTAAATAAGAGGCCAGTGGCTGATAGAGCAGCATGGCGAGGGCCCCTGCTGCAAACCACACGGCCAGAGACATCGCTTCTTTAATGAAGCCTCTGACGAGACCGATCGTCATGGATAAACAAAGGATGGCGATAATCGCCCAGTCAGCCCAATTCACAGGTAGGGGTAGCTCTCGGTAGGGGTTTGCAGTTTAACAAAAACCGCTCTTAGGGTCAGGGTTCAAACACCAACAATAGGGTTTTAAGTTTGTATTTGCGCTCAATAGCTTGCTGCTGTTCGAGCATTGTCTGCTTAGCAACCTTGGGACCAACATAAATACGATAGTTGGCTTCGCCGCCGATAAGTACTCTGCGGCTATAAGCTTTATAGCCATCGTCCAGCAGTTGCTGGTTTAGAATCTGCGCCTTTTCAATATCAGTAAAGCTTGCCACTTGCACGATCCAGGCACGGGGAATGCCCTCTGCATTAAGACCCGATGGCTGATCTTGCAGATCACCTCCATCACTGGCGCTGCGTTCAACCACTTCTCGACTCTTATCGAAACGGAACATTTCCTCATGGGATGCCACCGCTGTAGCACTTTTAAGGGGGCCCGCTTTTTCAATCTCAATACTCTGGATATCGGGGGCCGCTGGAATGGTAGAGCGCGTATCGACAGTATAGGCGCCATCAAAGTCAAACAAAATAGGCAATACCACCGTAGCCAGAGCAAGCAGTACAAGGGCGCCGACCAGGCGCTGTTTCATGCTTTCATTCATGACTTTCATTTGCGGGCTATATCCCCTGACTGAGCGCTTGCTTCAATAGTTGCCAGTATAGCGGCCACGGTAAAAAAAGACCCAAAACCTAAGAGCGTATCTTCTGGTTGCATTTGCTTTAAAGCCCCGGCCATCGCCGCCTCGATATCATTATAAGCACTACACTCGGCATCGCCATCGACAGATTCGCAGCTTTGCACGACATTAACAATATCAGCAGATTTGGCGGCTCTGCTGATGCTCGGCAGTTCGGCGATGTGCCAATGGCTAACAAGGTGGCTCAGGGGCGCAACAATACCGGCAATATCTTTATCAGCCATCACCGAAAATAGGGCATGTATTGCACCTGATTGTTGCGCCGCCAGGTTCTGCGCCAGCAATTGTGCCGCAGCGGGGTTATGGGCAACATCGAGAATAATATTTTTATCGTGCAGCCGCAGGCGCTGTAAACGACCGGGAAGCCGCGTGGTACTGAACACCTGTTGTACGGTCTGCTCGGTAATCGATTCGCCAAGAACCAACAGTGCTTGTACAGCACACAGAGCACTGGGCAAAGGCACATGGGGTAGCGGTAGATCGCTAAAGGTATGGCGCTCACCGCTATTATCCGCGCAGTGTAAAGTAATCTTTTCACCTTCGCTGCGATAGCAAAACTCAGAGCCACCGAGCACATAAGGCCGAGCACCAAGTATCTTCAGTTGCGGTAAAAGTGTTGTCGGCATATCGCTGTCGGCGCAAACCAAAGGTTTGTTGGCACGCGCTATGCCGGCTTTTTCCAGGGCGATTTGTTCACGACTGTTGCCCAGCCAGCTCTCGTGATCAAGGGCGATGCTGGTAATAATGCCAACATCGGCATCGACAATATTCACCGCATCGAGGCGGCCACCCAGGCCCACTTCGAGCAGGGCAACATCCAGTCCAGCCTGAGCAAAAATCAGCAGCGCAGCAAGGGTACCAAATTCAAAGTAACTGAGGCTGATGGCACCACGTGCCGCTTCGATCTTAGCAAAGGCCTGACACAGGACTTGATCGTCGACCGGCTGGCCGTCAATGCGCACACGTTCGTTGTAGTTGAGTAAATGGGGAGAGGTGTAGGCGCCGACTCGACGCCCTTTGCGCAGCAGTATCGCCTCCATAATAGCGACCGCTGAACCCTTGCCATTGGTACCGGCAACGGTGATGGTTTTGCTTGCAGGGCGGGTAAGTTTGAGAGCTTGCCGGACCTTGGCAATTCGCTCCAGGCCAAGGTCAATCTCGCTGGGGTGGCGTGCCTCGAGTAGACTCAACCAATCTTCAAGCGAGCGCTCGCTGGCAGCACACTCGCCCTGCCCTGCCAATACTTTATTCTTCGACAGGGGCTTCAGTTTCTGCCTCATCCACTGCTGGCGTGTTCTCAGGCTCAACTTCAGCAGTGGTTTCAGGCTCGGCCACATTCATGAACTTACTCAACAAACTCGCCACGGTGTTGCGCATTTCGAGGCGCGACACAATCATGTCGATGGAACCATGATCGAGCAGAAACTCACTGCGCTGGAAGCCCGGTGGTAATTTCTGGCGAATAGTTTGCTCAATAATATTGGGGCCTGCAAAACCGGCTCGCGCCCCGGGCTCGGCAATATTGATATCGCCCAACATCGCCAAACTGGCCGAAACACCACCGTAAACAGGGTCAGTCATCACCGAAATATAGGGGATGCCCGCTTGCTTGAGTCGCTCAATAATGGCGCTGGTTTTAGCCATTTGCATCAGAGAGATCAAGGCCTCCTGCATACGTGCACCACCGGTGGCGGAAAAGCACACCAATGGCAGACCTTCTTTCAAGCACAATTGGGCGGCCTGAGTGAACTTCTCACCCACAGCGTAGCCCATGGAGCCACCATGAAAGGCAAATTCAAAGGCAACGGCAACAATCGGCTGCTGATAGAGATCTCCGCGCATGGCTATCAGCGCGTCTTTTTCACCCGTCGCCTTTTGCGCCGCAGTTAGGCGGTCTTTGTATTTTTTAATATCTTTAAACTTGAGTCGATCAACCGGCTCAATATCGGTGCCGATCTCAACGCGATTTTCATCATCGAGGAAAATATCGAGACGCCGACGCGCACCAATGCGGTGATGATGATCGCACTTGGGGCAGACATCAAAGTTTCGCTCTAGCTCGGGCCTATAGAGCAGCGCGCCACAGCGGGGGCACTTTTTCCATAAACCTTCGGGAACACTGGTGCTGCGTTGGTTTTTCTTCGGTCCCATACCACTGGGTCTTATCTTGTCTAACCAGCTCATCCATTTAATCCAAATAAAAGGTTTCTATTGTGACTGTTGGCACCATCGGCGCAGACTTAGTAGCAGCTGCGGAAGGTGCGCAAATTATAACCTGTAATCACAGCGATTTACTGCGCTTTGCACAGCTGATGAAGGCTTTTAATGCGCGATGGTCTTTTTTACCCGGTGCTAACTCTACGCCGCCACTGACATCGACCGCATAGGGACGCACAGCCTGCACGGCTGCCTCAACATTATCGGCGTTTAAGCCCCCCGCCAAAATCAAGTTATCACTGGCCAGGCCAGCGATACGCTGCCAGTCAAAGGTCTTACCGGTGCCACCAAATTTGTCGGGCTGCCAGGCATCAAAAAGATAACCACAAGCCTGGGGGAAATCCGCCATCGCTTGCTTGGGGTCTAGATCGGGAGACATCCGCAGGGCTTTAATATAGGGTCGTTCAAACTGCTGGCAATATTGCGCGGACTCATCACCGTGAAACTGCAGCAACTGTAGGCCTGTAAGCGCTAACGTTTCTTTAACCACTGCGGCCTCCTCATTGACGAAGAGGCCAACCGTCGTCACAAAGGGGCCGAGGCCGGCAACAATCTCTGCCGCCACAAGGGGTGTGACATAGCGTGAACTGGGTGGATAAAACACCAGGCCGATGGCATCGGCACCGGCTGCGACGGCAGCTTCGGCATCTTCAAGAGAAGTAATGCCGCAAATTTTTACCTTGGTTTTTAGCGCAGAGGAAGTCAAATCGGCGTCTCGAAAAAGAGTGGCGTTATTCTAGTCGCTAGCACGGCGCTTGGCGATTAATAGATAATCTATTGCCGCTACCGCATGCCATCACAAGTATTTTAAGTAGGTATTATTGAGTCGCACCCGCCCCCAATAAATATGCCGGTGGCGGCCTATAGGGCAACTTGAACTGCTCCGGGTAGCCAACATCAATCAAATACAAACCCGCAGCTGGCGCAGTTGCCGCAGACTTTGTACGATCACGCCCAGCTAGTAGCGTCCCAATCCAGGCCGCTTGTTGATTACCCCTGCCAACCTCTATTAATGCACCCGCAATATTGCGCACCATATGCAGCAGAAAAGCATTGGAACATATTTCAATGGCAATAATGTCGTCCCGTTGGAAAACCTCAACCGATTGCACATTGCGCATCGGCGTATTTGACTGACAACCGGCGCCCCGAAATGCTGAAAAATCTTGCTCGCCAATTAATGCCTGTGCGGCCTCGGCCATGGGCTGTGCGGATAAGGGATAGCGACACCACGACAAACCACTGTGCATAACTGCCGGCTTTACTGGGCGATTCAAAATTAAATAGCGATAGGTACGCGAGACTGCGCTAAAGCGGGCATGAAATTGTGCTGGCATCTGCTCAACCCAATGCAAACGAACACTGGCTGGCAGGTTGGCATTGGCCCCTAGCATCCAGTTTCGTGGTGCGCGCTCAACGCTTGTATCAAAGTGGATAACCTGATGCCAAGCGTGAACGCCAGTATCAGTTCGCCCGGCACAGGCGACACTCAGCGGCTGTGCGGCAACACTGGACAACGCCTTTTCAACCAACTGTTGCACCCCAGTGCAGTGGGCCTGGCGCTGCCAACCACAAAATTGACTGCCCTCATATTCAACCACAGCACCATAACGCAAAGTGCCCGAGGGCAATTTCTCTCCCTCGGGCACTTTGCAGTTAGGTAAATAGTTCCAGTTATTATCAGCTGGCATAAACCCTTTCGCTGTCACTCAACAAGGCGCTAATTGTCCTTTTAATCAGCTTAGCTTTGCAAGCAGTTCATTAGCCTGCTGCTTTTGCTCATCACTGCCATTATTCAGTACCTCAGCAAGAATATCTTTGGCGCCGGACTCGTCGCCCATATCAACGTAGGCCTGTGCCAATTCCAGCTGCGTATTACTCTCGTCTTCATCGACCTCAAGATCGAGATCATCATCGCTATCAAAATCGAAACTATCCAGGCTGAGCTCAAGGCCTTCATCGTCTTCGCTTTCAAGCTGAGTATCCTGCAGATCAAGCTCAACGCTGGCAAGATCGGGCAACTCGATTTCGTCACTGGCAAGCTCAGGCAGTTCAAGCTCATCACTTTCGATATCAGGCAAATCAATTTCAATTTCTGCGGATAAGTCATCGAGTTCATCGGGTAATGAAATATCACCAAACAATGCGTCTTCTAGACTTTCGTCAGATTCTTCACTGGCACTTTGTGGCGCGGCCTGAGCAGGCTTGAGGTCAAGTTCTATTTCACTGAGATCAAGCTCTACGTCACTGAGATCGGGCTCGGCATCCACCTCATTCAGATCAAGTAGTAACTCATCGACATCTGCCCCACTCTCATCACTGTCGACAAAGCTGCTTTCAAGGTCAGACTCGAGTGCAAGCTCATCAAGCTCTGCTACAAGATCATCTGTTGTATCAGCTTCAGGCTCGGCCGTATCAGAAAGGTCGAGTTCAAAACCCTCAATCCCTAACTCTTCGGCAACCTGTTCTTCCAGTGTCAGTTCGCGTGTTGTTTCGACGGGCGCTTCAAAAACCTCTTCCTGAATATTCCCCCGCAGACGATCGGCTGTCGCCGTTGCCACCTCGTCACCCAGAGCCACCAGTGTCGGATAATAGGCATCGAAACCCTTGGCATCTTGTTGTGCAGCGAACAAATCAAGTCGTTTCAAATGCAGCTTGCTATCATTCGGCGCAGCTTCAATGGCTGTTTCGATAACACTTTCCGCTTCACTGAAGTTACCTAGCGACAGATAAATATCTGCCTCTCCAATTGGGTCGACCTCCTCAACCACTTCAACCGGGGCAACTGCTTCGCTCTCAGGCTCGGAGAAGGCAGGCTCAGCGTCGACCTGAGGCTCTTCTTCTGTGTGGCTTGCTGCGAAAGAGCTCTCTTCCTCCGTCTTAGCAGTATCGATATCAGGGCTTAAAAAAGGCTCGACCTGCTCCGATTGATCTTCCTTTTTACTCTTCGCTACCAGCAATAAAACGCCCAACAGTACGACCACAAGCCCAAGCAGAGGCACCCAGTTAGACTGTAAGAAGGCAAAAAGTCCGCTCAGCGGACCTTTTACTGGAGCCTCGGTTAGGGACCTTTTATCACCGGCTACAGGGCTATCACTGACAACGGGAGCTGCCTCAACAACAGCCGTTACGCTGGCATCCTCCTGACTAGAGCTGCCATCTGTTTCGCTGCTAGCTTGATCAGCTTGGTCGTCAGAGGAAACCCCGAGCTGGACAGCTTTTAACTCATCATTTTCAAGTTCGAGTAGTTTAGACGTCGTGCTTAGTTGCGCCTCCAGGCCAGCCAGCTTTGCCTTGAGCTCCAGGTTTTCTCGCTTCGAGCGATCAAGCTCTTCCTGGGCAATGCCCAGTTCATTTTGTAAAACTTCAGAAGAGGCAGAGCTACCTTCACTGCCAGCTTTGCGGCCTAAGACCTGAGCGTTCGAGGTACTCGTTTCAGTCGGTGTCGACAGGCGCAACAGGCCATCTGCCGAAGCAGCCTTTTCCTTTTCTGTCGCAGCGGGCACATCACCGATCAACTCACGAACCGCACTTTGTTGCTGCTTTTTATTCCAGTCGCGAGATTGCTC
>CAYWXW010000068.1:10443-17812 GCA_964462265.1 uncultured Porticoccaceae bacterium
CTACCCCCAGTAGAGGTTGCTGCAGAAACGCTGGTTTGTTGTGCCGACGGTCGACTAGTCTGCTCGGGCGCTGAGTCAGCTTTTTTAGTCGCTGGCGACGAAACAGCGGTCTCTGTAGTCAATGTCGACTTATTAGTATCGAAAACGGGCAAGTCAAGAAACAGGGTGTATTCACGCAACAGTCGACCCGAGGGCCATTCCAGCCGTGCAACAAAATCAAGGTAAGGTTCTTTAATAGATTGTTTGGAGCTGACTTTAACAACGGGGTGTTCAGCATCCGACAAATCGGTCTTAAATTTCAGATTGAGGAGGTGAAATTCCCAGGCTACACCAGCCCTCTCAAAATCTTCCTGCGATGCCAGGCCAACAAAAATTTGGTTTTCATCAGCATCACCGATATTGACAAGCTCAATCTCCGCATTAAAAGGCTCGTCCAGTGCAGAGTGTAATGTCAACTCTCCCAAGCCCAGTGCGGTAACCCAGCAAGAGAAACCCAGGGCAAAGAACCCCGTCAGTACAGATGATTTACGCAACGCCATGATCCTTTACCCTTTTATGTCCTTAAACTTTGACCAATTTATCGTATGGAAGCACAAGGTTTTGTTACCACAGCAGAACTCGATTTTAAGCCCTGCAACCCCCACCGCTAATAAATGTATAACTTACAACAGTAGAAGGCTGTAAGCATTTATTATAAATAGGATTCTAGCAAGAGTTGGGTAATAGCTATTGCGTTTTTTGCCGCACTTTTGCGTACATTATCTGACGTAATCCACAAATTTAGAGCATTTTGGCGAGATTTGCTCTCACGTATACGTCCGACACACGTTTTGTCAGAATTTTGCAAGTCGGTAACGGGGGTCGGCTGCCCGCTCTGTTCAGCACCGTCAAACAGGCTAACACCGTCAATACCGTTGAGGATTTGTGTCAGCTCATCAACACCAAAGGGATAGCGCGTTTCGATGGTAACGGACAGGCTGTTACCGTAAAAAACCGGCACCTGAATGCAACTGACATCGACAGCCATGTCATCGGCCTGGAGCAAGCGCTGTAACTCACGGCTAGTACTCGCCTCGATCGCCGTATAACCATCTTCCTCAATAACACCAACTTCTGGAATCAGGTTAAACGCTGTCTGATGAGCGAAGACAGCAGCCTCCGCAGGCTTACCACCGAGCAAACCCGCCGCCTGGCTTGCCAGCTCAGCCACGCCGGCCTTGCCGGCATCCGACGCAGACATGCAGGCAACGGCACTGACGCTGATGATTTCCACTTCAGCATTAACCGGTTTAAGCAGTAAAGCGAGCTCTGCGGACAAACTCCCCGGCGTGGCAATGATCGACTGGCCACCAAGATTGGCGAGATCGTCACTGCTTAAAGCGGCCGCAACCACTAGCGGTACACTGCTGTCAGCACGAAAAGCTGAGGAACAATCAATAACCGTACAACCGGCATCGACAGCTTGAGGCACGTATTCGGCAGCAACAACAGCCGGCACGGCAAATACAGCCAGGCGTACGGTGGAGAAATCAAACTCTGCTAAATCGCTGATACTCGCAGGGCGCTTGGCGATTAATGTCGTGTCACCAACGGAGGCTGAACTGGCTACGGGGTAGATTTGCCCGACGGCAAACTCAACCTCACCGAGCTGCTCGATAATAGCCTCACCGACAGCGCCCGTGGCACCGATAACTGCAATATCAACAAGTTCCGACATTTAATACTCCACTCTTGGGGTCAATTATTCAAAGGTTGAAAGCAGTTTTCGAAAGATTATTGTTCCAAAAGAATTCGCAGCATACGACGCAGGGGTTCAGCCGCACCCCAGAGTAGTTGATCACCGACAGTAAACGCCGACAAATACTCGCCACCCATATTCATTTTTCGCAGACGCCCCACGGGAACGTGCAATTTACCACTCACCGCCGCCGGGGATAGCTCATTCAAACTGTCGTCACGGTGATTGGGTACGACCTTCACCCAGTCGTTGGCAGCGGCCAAAATATCTTCAATATCCGCCATTGGCAGATCACTTTTCAGCTTGATGGTTAGCGCCTGACTGTGACTGCGCATGGCGCCGACGCGCACACACAATCCATCTAAAGCAATAGGCTTACTTTCACGGCCGAGGATTTTGTTGGTCTCCGCCTGTCCTTTCCACTCTTCGCGGCTTTGCCCGTTATCGAGTTCGGTATCAATCCACGGCAATAAACTGCCCGCCAGCGGGTAGCCAAAATTATCCGTCGGCATAGCCTCACTATTGATAAAGGCTGACACTTTGCGATCAATATCCAGAATAGCCGAAGCCGGGGCGGCCAACTCACTAGCGACGTGGCTGTGAATTGCACCCATCTGGCCAATCAATTCACGCATATTTTGCGCCCCAGCACCGGAGGCTGCCTGATAGGTCATGGCGCTGGCCCACTCCACATGGCCCCCGGCAAACAATCCGCCGAGTGCCATCAACATTAAGCTGACGGTGCAATTACCGCCGACAAAACAATTACCGCCCCTGGCCAAGGCCTGCTCGATAACCGGGTTGTTAACGGGGTCGAGCACTATCACCGCATCATCGGCCATGCGCAGAGCAGAAGCCGCATCAATCCAGGCACCCTTCCACCCCGCCGCCCGTAGCTTCGGATAGACCTCTTTGGTGTAATCGCCCCCCTGACAGGTGAGAATGATATCCATCGCCTGCAGCGCCTGAATATCGAAAGCATCCGCTAGCGGCGGCACGTCCTGGCCAATATCGGGGCCGGGCTGCCCTTTTTGAGAGGTGGTAAAAAATAGCGGCTCGATCAGAGCAAAATCACCCTCCACCAGCATTCTCTCTACCAGCACAGAGCCAACCATGCCACGCCAGCCAACAATACCCACTTGCTTCATATTTCAACCACAAAATCGTTAATTAACAAAAGATTATAAAGATAATTTAAAGTTTATTAGAGCTAAAAAGCGTCGAATAGCCAGGGGCTATCTTTGCGCCACTGTTGCTCAAAAGAGCTAATGCTCTGCGCATCCTGCAGGGTCAGACCAATCTCATCGAGGCCCTCGAGCAAGCACTGTTTATAAAAGGGGTCTATCTCAAAACTAAGCTTGGTGTCGTCGGGCAGAGTAATGCTCTGTTGCTCAAGATCGACTAGTAACTGATAGCCCTCAGTGGCGTCCAGTGCAAGAAACAAACTCTCAACAATATCTTTCGATAAAACAATGGGTAGCAAGCCATTCTTAAAGCAATTATTATAAAAAATATCGGCAAAACTGGAGGCGATAACTACGCGAAATCCGTAGTCATCGAGTGCCCAGGGTGCGTGCTCACGACTGGAGCCGCAGCCAAAATTCTCCCGCGTCAATAAAATCGACGCGCCCTTAAAGCGCGGCTGATTGAGGGCGAAGTCCATATTCAATGGCCGCTGGCTATTATCCTGATCAGGCAGGCCTTCATCCAGATAACGCAGCTCATCGAACAAGTTGGGGCCGAAGCCACTGCGCTTAATCGACTTCAAAAACTGCTTGGGGATGATCATGTCGGTATCGACATTGGCGCGATCAATCGGGGCCACGAGGCCGGTGTGTTGTTTAAAACTTTTCATCATTATTCCTCAAAATTACCCTAAGCCCTCAAAGTTAGCCCTAAGCCGTCTCGATCGACATCAGTTCACGTACATCAATAAAGTGGCCTGCTACCGCAGCAGCGGCGGCCATGGCCGGACTCACCAGATGCGTTCTGCCGCCATTGCCCTGGCGCCCTTCAAAATTGCGATTCGAGGTCGAGGCACAGTGCTCACCGGCACCCAGCTTATCGGCGTTCATGGCCAAGCACATCGAGCAACCGGGCTCGCGCCACTCCATACCAGCATCGATAAAAATCTGATCAAGTTGCTCGGCTTCAGCCTGGGCCTTAACCGCCTGGGAGCCGGGCACAATCAGCACTTGTTTAACGTTAGGGGCAACTTTGCGCCCCTTGGCCACTTCGGCTGCCGCGCGCAAATCTTCAATCCGCGAGTTGGTGCAGGAGCCAATAAAAACACGGTCGACCTTGATATCAGTGAGGGGCTGACCGGCCTGCAGATCCATGTAGCTCAGTGCACGGGCGGCGCCTTCACGCTTAACCGGGTCATCCATTTGCTCGGGATCCGGCACTAAGCCACTGACCGGTAAGACCATTTCGGGGGACGTCCCCCAGCTCACCTGCGGCTGAATATCCTCTCCCTTAAACTCAATGACGGCATCAAAGACCGCATCGACATCACTGTGCAGCGTCTGCCAATTAGCCACAGCCTGCTGCCACAGCTCACCCGTGGGTGCAAATTTACGGCCCTTGACGTATTCCAGCGTAATGTCATCGACAGCAACCATGCCCACTCGGGCACCGGCTTCAATGGCCATATTGCACACCGTCATGCGCCCTTCCATCGACATAGTGCGGAAGACTTCGCCGCCAAATTCGATGGCATAACCGGTACCGCCAGCAGTACCCAAGTGGGCAATCACTGCCAACACCACATCTTTTGCAGTTACGCCGACACCGAGTTCACCATCAACGCGCACCAGCATATTTTTCATTTTCTTCGCCACCAGACACTGGCTGGCCAGGACGTGCTCGACCTCTGAGGTACCGATGCCGTGGGCCAGCGCACCGAGTGCACCGTGGGTCGCGGTATGAGAATCACCACACACCACCGTCATACCCGGCAAGGTGGCACCCTGCTCGGGGCCGATGACGTGAACAATGCCCTGACCGGCATCATTCATTTTGTATTCGGTAATACCAAAGGCTTCGCAGTTATCGTCGAGGGTCTGCACCTGGATGCGCGCCACTTTGTCGGATATAGCCGCGATGCCACCGGCACGTTCACTGGCCGTGGTCGGTACGTTGTGATCAGCTGTCGCCAGATTGGCGTCGATGCGCCAGGGTTTGCGACCGGCGAGTCGCAGACCTTCAAACGCCTGGGGCGAAGTCACTTCGTGTAGTAAATGTCGATCGATATAAAGCAGGGCCGAACCATCGTCGCGCTGCTTGACCAGATGAGAATCCCAGAGTTTGTCGTATAAGGTAAGGCCAGCCATTGCTCTCTCCATATTTTAGCGATGGGGAGGATTTTAGAGTCGCAATCCAAATAAAACAAATTTATAATTTTTATTATTTGGATTCCAATCTGGAATGCGAAATTATTGCGGGGTCGATAGTGGATACACAATTACTCGAAGCCTTTATTGCCGTGGTTGAATGCGGCTCGTTTTCGGTTGCCGCTGAGCGGGTACATCTCACCCAGCCCGCCGTTAGTAAGCGCATTGCCCAACTCGAACAACAACTTGACTGCCGCCTGTTTGATCGCATTGCCCGCAATGTCAGCCTCACCGAAGCCGGCGCCGCACTACTGCCTCAAGCGCGCAATATACTGCTCACCGTTGAGGAGACCCGCCAGAACATCCGTGATTTATCGGGCTCAGTGGCCGGCAATTTACGTCTGGCCATCAGCCATCACATCGGCCTGCATCGCCTGCCTTCGGTGCTAAAAGACTTCACCACTCGTCACCCCAAAGTCAGGGTCGATATTGATTTTATGGAGTCCGAAATGGCCTACGAAGCGGTGCGCCAGGGGCGTTTTGAAATTGCTGTAATCACCCTCGCCCCCGAGCAACACCCCAGCTTGCAGGCCTTTCCTCTGTGGCAAGATCATCTGCAATTAGTGGTGGCGCCCGACCATCCGCTGACGCAAGTCGCCAAACTCGAGGTCGCAGAACTCAGCAACTACCCGGCCATCCTGCCCGATCTATCGACCTACACGGGGCGCAAAATCAAACAGTTCTTTGATCAGCGCGACTGCAAACTCTCGACCAGCATCGCCACTAATTATTTAGAGACCATTAAAATGATGGTCTCGGTTGGCCTCGGCTGGAGCATGCTACCAGAGACTATGATCGACGAGACACTGTGCCAACTCGACTGCCAGGGCCTCGCCCTCGAACGCACGCTAGGCTACATACACCACCAAAACAGAAGCCTGTCGAATGCGGCAGAGGCTTTTATTCAACTGCTATGCAACTCTAGTAATAACACCCAATGAGCAAGAAACTGACAGAAATACCCGCCGCCCAACTGAGCGAACAACACTACGCCAGAGCGACAGCAGGTAAAAACCCGCTGCTCGAAGGCAATGATCTTCAGCAACGCTGGCAAGCGCTAGACGCGCAAACAAGCACTAACTTTGTAATTGCTGAAACCCGCTTTGGTGCCGGCCATAATTTTTTAGCCGCCGCCTCGCTTTGGCTGGCGTGGGCACCGGTGACAGCAAAGCTACATTTTATTGCCCTTGAAGCAGCGCCCCTTTGCCAAGCAGATCTTAAACAGGCTTTACAACAAACATCGTCCGATAGCGAGCTAGCGAACCAGCTTATTGCGCACTACCCCATGCTGAGCCCCGGCTTTCATCGCCTTTTTTTTGCCGGGCAGCGCATTTGTTTAACCCTTATTTTTGTCGATGCCGACACCACCTTAGATGAAGGTCTGGCACAACTGAGGCCCAGCTGCCATCCCTGCACCCAAGATATAAAAGCCTTTAGCGTCGATGCCTGGTTTCTCTCTAGTACGCTGCCCGACACACTGTGCGAACACATCAAACATCTCAGTGATGTAAGAACCACTCTGGTCAGCCTAAAGGCGGACGAGCCAACAAAAAAACAATTAGAAAATATTGGCTTTACGTTTAATAAAACAATCAATTCAATTAGCAAACAAGATGTATTGTGCGGTCAGTGGCACGAGCCAAAACGAGATACGCAGACTGATTTGAAAAAGCCGCCCTCCCCTCGACACAAACGAAAATCACGACACCCGCTGCCCTGGTATATCAGCGCTTCACCCTACCGCTCTCAATCCAGACACGCGGCCATTATCGGCGGCGGCATTGCCGGTTGCACCACGGCGGCGGCACTGGTGCAGCGCGGCTGGCGCGTCACCTTGTACGAGCGACACAACACTCTCGCCAACGAGGGATCCGGCAACCCCCAGGGCATTGTCTACCCCAAATTATCGCCCCAGTCTTCTGCCCTTAGTCGCATTAATTTAAGCGCCATTCAATTTGCCAGCCGTTACTACCAGCGTTACTGGCAGGCGCCCGCTAAACAAACACGCTTTGGCCAACAGTGTGGCGTGCTGGTACTACCCGAAAGCGCAAAAGAAACAGCGGCCTTTAAAACCATTGCCGATCACTTCAAACAGCAAAAAGACTTTATTCAATTACTCGATAAAAGTGCGATAGAAAAGATTTCTGGCCTCGCGATAAACACCTCGAGCGGCCTTTACTACCCACAACTGGGCTGGCTTAATCCGCCCAGTGTTTGTCGCGCTCTGATCGACCATCCG
>CAYWXW010000069.1:0-17552 GCA_964462265.1 uncultured Porticoccaceae bacterium
AAATTCTGATTCGAGTTCGAGCGGCGGAGGCCACGAAATCAGATTGCGAAATGCGGAAAAGCAAAGGTCCTCTCAAGTGGACGTGGCCGTACCTACGCATCGCAACCGGAATCCTTCGGCCTTCTCGTGGTCGGATTCTGGGATGGTATTTTGCTGGCGAAGTCGAAAGTGTAGGGTCGAAGGTGACTCACTTCAAACTTGGCGACCGTGTTTTTGGCTGCTCAAAACTTAGATTTGGAGCGTACGGAGAATACGTAACGCTGCCTGAAAGCTATACGGTAGCGCTCATGCCTGAAGACATGAGCTTCGAAGACGCCGCAGCAGTGCCACTGGGAGGCTTAAATG
Source organism: uncultured Porticoccaceae bacterium (assembly GCA_964462265.1). GTDB lineage: Bacteria > Pseudomonadota > Gammaproteobacteria > Pseudomonadales > Porticoccaceae > Reddybacter. The sequence continues at coordinate 346 of CAYWXW010000069.1, forward strand.
CCCTCCACTTCTTGCGAAGAGCGCAAGTCAAGCCACATGAGTCGATTCTAATTATCGGTGCCGGCGGCAGTATAGGCATGTTTACCGTGATGATTGCGAAATCGCTTGGCGCAAAGATTACCGTCGTCGACAAAGCAGAGAAATTGCCAATGCTGCTCAAAATAGGGGCAGACGAAGCAATCGATTATCAACGAGAGAATTATTGGGCCACAGATAAGCGGTTTGACATAGTCTTTAGTACTGTGGCACACAGCATGTATGACAAGGCTCTATCGGTGCTGAATCCGGGTGGGCGATACATCGTCGCTAACCCACGGTTCGTGGACCTAGTCCGTTCGGTTTTCACGTCTTCCTTTACTAATAAGCGGTCCATCGTGGCATTGGCCCTCGAAAAGCGAGAAGAACTTGAAGCCCTCAGGTCAATGTTGGAGTTAGGAACAATCCAATCGATCGTAGGGCACGTATTCCCGATGCACGAAGCTGCCAAAGCGCATCAGCTGGTCGAATCGGAGGGGCGTCGAGGGGCCGTTGTTTTACAAATGTATCAACCTTCAAAAGCCTACTAAACGTCGCTCGAGCTATTGTGGCTTATGAGGGGCGCGAGTTACTGCCACACAGCCACACACCTCAACCCCCAGACGCCTTATAACGAGCAGCCAAGCCCGCATAAAGTGAATCTTTAAAACCCGGATCACTGCTGTCTAGCTCACCACTCAATTCCACAAGGTGTTCGTTATCTTCACGCCCAGCCCAGACTTTGTTATAAGTGCCATCCTGATAGCCGTGGTCCTGGCGAAAGAAGTTGAGAATATTTTTGCCGATATAACGGGTGTACAGCTCATCAAAATCTAAGCCTGCGGTTTTAAGCAACAGGGCAAATTCAGTGGGGTTAAAGTCCCGCGTGCTTAGGGTGGCGAGGGTGAAGGTTTCGAGCTGATCACGAAAGTCGACCGCCCTGCCACCGCTGTCGCTAACGCTACTAAAAACCTCAACCAGATTATCGGCCACAGCCTCAGGGTCGTCATCGCCGAGTAGTAGCTGGCTTAAACCAAAGTGCCAAATGTCGATTAGCTCGAGCTTGACTTGTTCCATGTCGGGTTGCTGGTGCTTCCACCATTTCCAGCCGTAGTGGTCGAGTAGTTCGGCGCATTCAACCCAAATCGCCCGATACCAGGGGAAGCCTTGCTGGCGCCAGTCGGTGTTAACTTTGCGGTTCATGGCATCTTGCAGGTCGAGCATGGCGTTCAAGCGTACTTTCATTTGTCGTCCTTCATTTGGCTGGCTGTTGTCGTTAGTGCTCTTTGCCGCTCTACTACTAGCGCAGCATATTTTAGCGTATGTAGGGGCCGAACAGGGCCAAATTTACTTGGCCACTGCACACTTGCGTTAGAATAGGCGGCCCAGTAATAGAGTCGCAAGAGTCGAGCAAGACCATGCCCAGTAGTTTTTTTAATCTCAGTATTTCTGCCCAGGAATATTTACGTGTCTACCGGGGGACTGCGCGACAGGTGGTAGTGCGAGGCACGGACGGGGCGAGTTTGAGCTTTCCGGCGGAGCATTTGCGCCGCTTTGTCAGCCACGACGGTGTGCAGGGTCGCTTTGAGCTTAAGTACGATGCTAGTCATAAGTTTGTCTCGCTAGAAAAACTCAGTTAGGGCCGTTTGTATTGCTTGTCTGTATTACCTACCAGTATTTAAAGCCGGCAAACAACACACCAAATACCAGACACAAAAAAAGCGGCCGAAGCCGCTTCTTTCGTCACTACGCTAACACTACCAGCCAGTGATTTCTTTCAGGCCATTGCCAATTTCGGCAAGGCTACGCACGGTTTTAACACCGGCATCTTCAAGGGCGGCAAACTTCTCGTCGGCCGTACCTTTACCCCCAGAGATAATTGCACCGGCGTGGCCCATGCGCTTACCCGCAGGTGCGGTAACACCAGCAATGTAGGACACAACAGGCTTGGTGACATTGGCTTTGATGTAAGCCGCTGCTTCTTCTTCTGCCGTGCCACCGATTTCACCGATCATGACGATGGCTTCGGTCTGCGGGTCTTTCTCGAATAAGGCGAGAATATCGATAAAGCTGGAACCGGGAATGGGGTCACCACCAATACCAACACAGGTTGACTGGCCGAAACCAAAGTCAGTGGTCTGCTTAACCGCTTCATAAGTCAAGGTACCGGAGCGCGATACAACACCAACTTTACCGGGCAGGTGAATGTGACCGGGCATAATGCCGATCTTGCACTCACCGGGTGTGATAACACCGGGGCAGTTAGGGCCGATCAAAATGGCACCCAGCTCGTCACACTTCACTTTACATACCAGCATATCCAGAGTCGGGATGCCTTCAGTAATGCAGACAATTAACTTGATGCCGCCATTGGCCGCTTCAAGAATAGAGTCTTTGCAAAAGGGGGCAGGTACATAAATAACTGAGGCGTCAGCACCAGTTTGTGCGACGGCATCAGCAACGGTATTAAACACGGGCAGCCCCAGGTGAGTTTGACCACCTTTGCCTGGTGTTACACCACCGACCAGCTTCGTGCCGTAGGCCAGCGCTTGTTCGGAGTGCATGGTGCCCTGCGAGCCGGTAAAGCCCTGGCAAATAACCTTGGTGTTTTTATCGATCAAAATACTCATTATTTACCCTCCGCTGCTTTAACTACTGCTTCTGCTGCGTTGGTCAAGCTGGTGGCAGCGATAATATTTAAGCCGCTATCGGCCAGTACTTTAGAACCAATATCTGCATTGTTGCCTTCGAGACGCACGACAACCGGTACGTTGACACCCACCTCTTCAACGGCGCCAATAATACCTTCGGCGATCAAGTCACAACGCACGATGCCACCAAAAATGTTGACCAGTACAGCTTTTACATTGTCGTCAGAGAGGATGATTTTAAAGGCCTCTGTGACGCGCTCTTTGGTTGCACCGCCGCCTACGTCGAGGAAGTTAGCGGGGAAACCACCGTGAATCTTAACGATATCCATAGTACCCATGGCCAGACCAGCGCCGTTAACCATGCAACCGATAGTGCCGTCGAGGGCAACGTAGTTGAGTTCCCATTCAGCAGCCTGGGCTTCACGTGCGTCTTCCTGGCTGGGGTCGTGGAATTCTTTCAGCTCGGGGTGACGATACATAGCATTGCTATCGATGGTCATTTTTGCGTCGAGGCAGTGTAGGTTGCCTTCATCGGTAATGACCAGCGGGTTAATTTCCAGCAGGGCCAAATCTTTATCTTCAAACAACTTGGCCAGGCCAAGGAAGATTTTAGTAAATTGGCCAATTTGTGCACCCTTTAAGCCGAGGGCAAAAGCCAGCTCGCGACCCTGATAGGGCTGAGCACCGGTCAAAGGATCGATTTCCGCTTTGAGGATTTTCTCAGGCGTTTGTTCAGCAACCGTCTCAATTTCAACACCACCTTCGGTGGAGGCCATGAAAATAATGCGGCGCGTCGAACGGTCAACAACAGCGCCGAGGTAGAGCTCGTCGGCGATATCGGTGCAAGTCTCAACCAGTATGCGGCTCACGGGCTGGCCGTTGGCATCCGTCTGATAAGTGACCAGGTTTTTACCCAGCCATTGCTCGGCGAAGGCTTTGATCTCTTCTTTGGTCGTAACTAGCTTAACGCCGCCAGCTTTACCGCGACCACCAGCGTGAACCTGGGCTTTAACCACCCATTTGTCACCGCCAATTTTATCGGCTGCGGCCACGGCTTCTTCAGCAGTAGCGGCAGCAATGCCCTTTGATACGGGCAATCCGTATTCGGCAAACAATTGTTTGCCCTGGTATTCATGTAAATTCATGTTGTAGTCCTAACTCGTTGACGAGAAAAAAAACGATAAGCCATTGCACGGAAACTATCTTGTCTCCTGTACGCCGAGCTCGATTACTATTTTTGTTTGCGCTTGCGCCGATTGGCGACGTGAATAGCATGTCCGTTAACTGCCAGGGCAGCCTCGTGAACAGCTTCTGACATGGTTGGATGCGCAAAAACCATTAAGCCAAGGTCTTCGGCGGTTGCACCGAATTCCATTGCCACCGCAACCTGCTGTACCAATTCGGCCGCTGACGGGCCGATAACATGGCACCCAAGGATGCGATCAGTCTCACCATCGGCGAGAATTTTTACCAGACCGTCGGTATCGTCGGCGGCCAGAGCGCGGCCACTGGCCGCGAAGGGAAACATGCCGACATTGTAGGCATCACCCGATTGTTTAATTTCCTGTTCGGTCAAACCCACCGCGGCAATCTCCGGATGGGTGTAGATGACATTAGGAATAATATCGTAATTGACCTGGGTTTTTTGCCCGGCAATGCGCTCGGCGACCATCACACCCTCTTCCGACCCCTTGTGGGCCAGCATCGGGCCACGCACAAGATCACCCACTGCCCACACGCCCGGGGCGTTGGTGGCACAGTGTTCGTCGACATAAATGGAGCCACGCTCATCGAGGTTGACGCCACTGTCTTCTTCGAGCAAGTTTTCGGTAAACGGGCTGCGACCGACACAAACAATGAGCTTATCAAAAATTTCCTGATGCTCTTCGTCATCGGCCGTTTTATAAGTCACATGGACTTTATTGCGCTTTACTTCGCTGCCGACAACACGACTGCCCATGCGCACATCCAGCCCCTGCCTGGCGAAAATCTTGCTCGCATCGCGGGCGATTTGCTTGTCCATCATGGCGAGGAAAACATCGAGCGCCTCGAGTAGTACCACTTCAGAGCCGAGACGATTCCAGACACTGCCCAGCTCGAGTCCAATCACACCGGCACCGATGATGCCCAAACGCTTTGGCACCTTGGTCATATCAAGGGCCGCTTTGGCATCGATAATGGTTTCACCATTGAGCGGTGCTACGGGAATATCAATCGCCTTCGAGCCAGTGGCGAGAACGACGTTCTCAGTGTCAATGACTGAAACCTTGCCATCCAGGTCGGTGTACTCAACTTTTTTGCCCGCCAGCAGCTTGCCGGTGCCGTAAAGCGAGGTGACACCATTGGCTTTGAACAGCGCCGAAATACCGCCGGTCAATTTTTTCACGATGTCATTTTTGCGCGCGATCATCTGCTCGACATCGACAGTCACGCCTTTGACTTTAATGCCGTGCTTTTCAAGTTCGCACTGGGTTTCGTGATATTTCATCGAGCTATCAAGTAAGGCCTTGGAGGGGATACAGCCTTCATTCAGACAGGTACCGCCGTTGACACCTGAGCCGTCTGCCGCTTGATATTTTTCGATGCAGGCGGTTTTCAAACCCAGCTGGGCGGCGCGAATGGCGCACACATAGCCCGCAGGGCCGGAGCCGATGATTACAATATCATATTTATCAGACATGGGAATAACCTTTAATTTCAATGAACTGCATCTTATATCTCAAGCAAAATCTTCGCGGGATTCTCAATCATATCTTTGATGGCCACCAGGAAGAGAACCGCGTCGCGGCCGTCAATAATGCGGTGGTCATAGGACAGAGCCAGGTTCATCATTGGGCGAATCACCACCTTGCCATCTTCGGCAATGGGCCGCTCTTTAATGGCGTGCATGCCGAGAATGGCCGCCTGCGGCGGATTCAAAATAGGTGTCGAAACCAGAGAACCAAACACGCCGCCATTAGTGATGGTGAAAGTACCACCGGTGATTTCATCAATACTCAGCTTACCATCGCGGGCCTTGCCACCGTATTCGGCAATCTTGTTTTCAATTTCAGCGATGCTCATTTGGTCAACATCGCGCAACACGGGCACCACTAAACCGCGGTCACTGGATACGGCGACGCCAATATCCTGATAACCGTGATACACAATATCGGAGCCATCAAGCGAGGCGTTAACCAGTGGGAAGCGTTTCAGTGCTTCTACGGCTGAACGCACGAAAAAGCCCATGAAGCCAAGTCGCGTACCGTTGTGCACCGAGGAAAACTGATCTTTAAACTGGCTGCGCAAGTCCATAATGCGGTGCATATCCACTTCATTAAAGGTGGTCAGCATGGCCGTAGTTTGGGTTACATCGAGAAGTCGCTCGGCAATACGGGCGCGCATGCGGGTCATCGGCACCCGTTTTTCGACGCGCTCACCCGCACTTAGGGGCAGTTCATTATCGATGGGAGCCACTGGCGCTGTCGGTGTTGGACTCACCACTGGTGCGGCGGGTGCTGCCGGAGCCACTGGCGCCGGCACAAAATTAACGACGTCTTCTTTAGTAATCCGCCCGTCCTTGCCACTACCGGCAACGGCGGCGAGATCAACACCTTTTTCGTCAGCCAGTTTGCGTGCTGCTGGGCTGGCCGGCGCTGCTTCGGCTTCGCCCTCGGCTGTGGGTGTACTTGCCGCCGTATCAGCTTCTGCTGTACCGCTGGCTGGCGCACTACCCGACGCACTGCTATCGAGGCGCGCCATAATCTCACCACTGAGCAAGATGGCACCCTCTTCTTTGAGAATTTCCACCAACACGCCGCTCTGGGCGGCGACGACTTCCAGCACAACTTTATCGGTCTCTACGTCCACCAATAAATCGTCCCTCTGCACACTGTCGCCCACCTGTTTGTGCCAGGTTGCGATCTCACCTTCCTGAACGGACTCGGGAAAAGCTGGGACCTTAATATCGATTAGCATCGGCTATCTTCCTTCCTGATTGAAACGGATCACTTAAAACAGTCAACACTGAATTAAAAGTTAAGATCCAGGGCCTCGTTGACGAATTTCTTTTGTTCTTCTAAATGCATGGACATATAACCCCCCGCCGGTGCCGCCCGTGCGGGTCGCCCTACATAACGCAAATACAGCGGACTATTACTGGCGTGTATCGCCTTGCGAATATGGTGCTGGCCGTTAAACCAAAGCCCCTGATTCAGCGGTTCTTCCTGACACCACATAATATCCTGCAAGTTTTTATAGCCTTTCAAAAGCGTGGTTAACGCTTTCTCATCAAAGGGATAAACCTGCTCTATACGTACCAGAGCCACATCGTCTTGCTCGCGCGATTCGCGCTCTTCCAGCAAATGGTAGTAGACCTTGCCGCTACACAGGACGACACGCTTAACCTTCTTCGGCTCGAGGTCGTCGGGAATAATAGGCTCGAAAGCCCCTTCCGATAACTCCTCTAGTGAAGAGGTCGCCAGCTTGTGGCGTAAAATCCACTTCGGGCTCATCACAACCAGCGGCTTGCGCATTGGTCTGATGGCCTGGCGGCGCAGCATATGGAACAACTGAGCGGGTGTGGTCGGATTACAGATTTGAATATTGTGTTCGGCGGCAAGCTGTAAAAAGCGCTCCAGCCGGGCCGATGAATGCTCTGGCCCCTGCCCTTCATAACCGTGGGGCAACAACATGGTGAGGCCACTCAAGCGCCCCCACTTTTGTTCACCACTGGTAATAAATTGATCGATCACCACCTGGGCACCGTTGGCAAAATCGCCAAACTGCGCTTCCCATATCACCAGCCCCTGGGGGGTGCCGGTGCTGTAACCGTACTCAAACGCCAGCACCGCTTCCTCGGACAAATAGGAGTCGTACAAAGCAAAGAGGGGCTGGTCTTCCTTAATGTGTAACAAAGGCGTGTAGGCTTCACCATCTTTTTGATTGTGCGCCACAGCGTGGCGATGGGAAAAAGTACCTCGACCAGAATCCTGCCCGGTCATACGCACACTGTAGCCCTGCTCCAGCAAAGTGCCATAAGCAAGAATTTCTGCCATGCCCCAGTTCAGTGGCAAGGCACCGCCGCCCATTTTGCGGCGGTCGTCGTAGATTTTTTGCACCTGACGCTGCATCACAATCCCCTCGGGAATGTGATTCACTTTTTCCGCCACCTCTTTCAACAGCGATAGATCAATCGAGGTATCACCCTCGGCGTCCCAATCGTGGCCAAGATAGGGCGCCCAGTCGACGAACAAATCTTCGTTGGGTTCTGAAACGAGATTACTGGCAACGTGCTCACCCCGATCAAGCCTGTCGCGATAATCATCGAGCATCGCCTGCGACGCTTCAGCAGAGATCAACGCTTCTGCGGCGAGAGCTTCAGCATAAAGTGTACGCGTGGTTTTGTGCTGACGTATTTTTTCATACATCAAAGGTTGCGTACCGGAGGGCTCATCCGTTTCGTTATGGCCGCTGCGACGGTAACAAACCAGATCGATAACCACGTCTTTGCCGAACTGATAACGGTAGTCCATCGCCAGTAAGGTGGTGAACATCACTGCGTCGGGGTCATCCCCATTAACGTGAAAAATCGGCGCTTGAACCATTTTGGCAATATCGGTGCAGTATTCGGTCGAGCGTGCATCTTCCCGCCGACTGATGGTAAAACCCACCTGGTTGTTCAGCACCAGATGCACCGTGCCGCCAGTTTTATAACCGCGGGTTTGTGACATCTGGAAAGTTTCCATCACCACACCCTGACCAGCAAAAGCCGCGTCACCATGGATGATAACGGGCACTACTTTAGTGCCCTCGCTATCGCCGCGACGATCTTGTCGAGCCCGTGTTGAACCTTCGATAACCGGTGCAGAAATTTCCAGGTGAGAGGGGTTAAAGCCCAGCGCCAAATGCAGCTCGCCACCGGGGGTCATGACATTGGATGAAAAGCCCTGATGGTATTTCACATCGCCGGAGGTATTGAGCAGTTTCTTACCTTCAAATTCGTCAAACAATTCGGCGGGGTTTTTACCCAGCACATTGACCAATACATTCAAGCGGCCACGGTGGGGCATGCCGAGGACGATCTCTCGCGCACCGTATTCACCGGCGCGCTGAATTAAACCGTCGAGCATGGGGATCATGCTTTCAGCGCCCTCGAGACCAAAGCGCTTGGTGCCCGGGTATTTTGAATCGAGGTGTTTTTCCAGACCTTCCGCTGCGGTCAAACGCTGCAGCACACCAATGCGCGCCTCATCGCCATAAGTCGGGCGCGACTGTACCGACTCAAAGCGCTGTTGTAGCCACTGTTTTTCCGCCAGGTCAGTGATATGCATAAACTCGGGGCCGACCTGTTCACAGTAGGTCGCCTCCATGTGCTCGGTAATTTCCCGCAGGGTCGCCTCTTCTTTACCAATATAAAGTGGCCCTGTTTGGAAAGTGGTATCGAGATCGGCGTCGGTTAAACCGTGAAAGCCAAGTTTTAAATCGGGAACGTCCTCCCTTTCCATCAAGCCCAGTGGATCAAGGTTAGCTTTCTGGTGGCCGCGCTCACGATAGGAGGCTATAAGCTGCAGCACTTTGACCTGTTTACGCTCATGCTCAACATTGACGCCACCGGAACCCGGCGCTGGCAGAGGGCGAGAACGCTTGCGACCCAGCAGTTCGAAATGCGTTTGAATAGTGGCGTGAGAGGAGTCGGGACCGGCAAAGCCGTTAATGTGTGGTAGAGAATCAAAAAAGGCGCGCCATTCTTCTGGCACGCCATTGGGATTATGCAGGTAGGTTTCGTACAGGCCTTCAATATAGGCTGCATTGCCCCCTGAGAAATGGGACGAACTGAGAAACTGCTCCATGATGCTGTCTTGCATCTTTCTAGTCCTGACTTAGTAATTACCGAATGGGGGTCTTACAAAACCGAGGGGAGGTTCGCCTCCCCCCCTACACTACCTAGTGAGCTTATCAGGTGCCGCTGCTGAGTAACATACTGCGAATATGTCCAATCGCCTGAGTGGGGTTCAGACTCTTGGGGCAAACGGCAACACAGTTTTGAATGCCGTGGCAACGGAAGACCGAAAAGGGGTCGTCCAGCTTTGACAGACGCTCTTCTGTCGCTGTATCACGGGTGTCTGCCAAGAAGCGGTAAGCCTGTAACAAGCCAGCCGGGCCGATAAACTTATCGGGGTTCCACCAGAACGATGGGCAGCTGGTTGAACAACAGGCGCAAAGTATGCACTCGTACAAACCATCCAGCTTTTCCCGTTCTTCCGGCGACTGTAAACGCTCTATCGCTGGCGCCGGCGTATCGTTGATCAGGTAGGGCTGTATTTTTTCATACTGCGCGTAGAACTGCGCCATATCGATAACCAGATCACGGATCACTGGTAGTCCAGGCAGCGGGCGCAGAATCAAGGTGTTCTTCTTTACACACTCAGACAAAGGCGTGACACAGGCCAGGCCATTTTTGCCGTTCATGTTGACACCATCGGAACCACAAACGCCTTCACGGCAGGAGCGACGGAAAACCAGCGTTGGATCCTCGGCCTTGAGCAGCTCCAGTACGTCCAACACCATAATATCTTTGCCTTCGGTGTCTAGCTGAAAATCCTGCATATAGGGCGCAGAATCCGTATCGGGGTTATAACGATAAATACTTACTTTGAGCATATCTTAGGCAGCCCTACTTAGATTAATAAACACGTGCTTTCGGCGCAAAGGCTTCGCGCGTAACGGGCGCAAAATTAACTTCGCGCTTGGACACGCTTTTATCATCGGGAAAATAAATTGAGTGACACAACCAGTTTTCATCGTCGCGCTCAGTAAAGTCTTCACGGGCATGGGCACCGCGACTCTCTTTGCGCTCTTCGGCGGCAATAGCTGTCGCCTCGGCAACTTCGAGCAGGTTCTGTAATTCCAGTGCTTCGATGCGCGCCGTGTTGTAAGCCGCTGAAGTATCTTCCAACTGTACATTCTCAATACGCTTGCGTAGGTCGGCCAATTTCTTCACGCCTTCCTGCATATAGTCACCGCGGCGGAATACGCCGAAATGATTTTGCATAATGGTTTGCAGCTCTTTGCGCAGGTCGGCTGTCTTCTCACCACTGTCGCTACCGTTTAAGCGATTGAGGCGAGCACAGGCTGTCTCAATATCAGCATCGGTAGCATCAGCTAAAGCAGTGCCTTCGCGCAATGATTTCTCAATAAACAAACCAGCAGCTCGACCAAAGACCACCAGATCAAGCAGTGAGTTACCACCGAGACGGTTGGCACCGTGTACCGAAACACAGGCCACTTCACCGCAGGCGAACAGGCCATCGATCACTTGTTCTTTGCCGTCGCTATCGAGGGTCAAAGCCTGGCCGCTAACGTTAGTCGGAATACCACCCATCATATAGTGACAGGTTGGCACCACGGGAACCAAGTCAGTCACTGGGTCGACGTGGGCAAAGGTTTCAGAGAGCTCACAGATACCCGGCAGTTTGCTGTGTAGCACTTCTTCGCCGAGATGATCGAGCTTCAAGTGCACATGGTCGCCATCGGGGCCACAACCACGGCCTTCAAGAATTTCCAACACCATCGAACGGGCGACAACGTCGCGACCGGCGAGATCTTTGGCATTGGGCGCATAGCGCTCCATAAAGCGCTCGCCATCTTTATTGACCAGATAACCGCCCTCGCCTCGGCAACCCTCGGTAACCAGAACACCGGCACCGTGAATACCTGTGGGGTGGAACTGCCACATTTCGATGTCTTGCACAGGGAAGCCCGCGCGCAGCGACATGCCAAGGCCGTCACCAGTATTAATGTGGGCATTGGTGGTCGAGGAATAAATACGCCCTGCACCACCAGTGGCAAAGACTGTCGCCTTCGACTTAACGTAAACCGTCTCGCCAGTTTCGATATCAATGGCGATAACACCCACCACGGCACCGTCTTTGTTTTTCACCAGGTCAATGGCAAACCACTCGTTAAGAAAAACCGTATTGGCCTTCAGGTTGGCCTGATAAAGCGTGTGTAATAAGGCGTGACCGGTGCGATCCGCTGCTGCGCAAGTACGCGCCGCCTGGCCACCGTTACCGTAATCTTTCGACTGACCGCCGAAAGGGCGCTGATAAATACGGCCTTCTTCGGTACGGGAGAAAGGCAGGCCCATGTGCTCAAGCTCAAACACGGCTTCGGGGCCAACCTGGCACATATATTCAATCGCATCCTGGTCACCGATGTAATCGGAACCTTTAACAGTGTCATACATATGCCACTGCCATTGATCATCGGGATCATCACTGGCGATAGCACAGGTAATACCACCCTGGGCAGATACCGTGTGGGAGCGCGTTGGAAACACCTTGGTGATAACGGCTGTTTTGTAACCCGATTGCGCCAGCTGCAAAGAGGCGCGCATACCCGCACCGCCGCCGCCAATAATGACGCCATCAAAAGAGATCGTTCTCATTTTAGCCATTAACCTACTTCCCCCAGAGAATAGCGACAGTCCAGACCACGTAGACAAAAATGACTGCGATCATGCCCAACTGCAAAAAAACCCTCAACAGGGTAGCTTTAGGTCCCATCAAGCGAACCGTGACATAGTCAGTCAACACGCCCCACATACCAATCCAGGCATGGGCTGCGAGTGACAAAACGGCAAAAACTGTTAGCAGGCGAATACATAAGCCGCTATGCAGCTCTTTCCAGCTGGCGTAGTCAACTTCAGGCGTGAGCAGTAAATAAGCGGCAATAACCAGTAAATAAACGGTCAGCACCACACCACTAGCGCGCTGCACGACCCAGTCAGACAGCCCGCTGCGACCAAAACTTGTTACATTTGTTACAGCCATACCCAGGCTCCTGCGAAAAGAATCAATAGTGCGGCAATAACTAGCACGAGCTTCGCACCCAATGTGCCGCCCTCCAGTGTTTCACCGATACCGAAGTCCATAAACATATGCCGAATACCCGCCACCAGGTGGTAGGCCAACGCCGCCAACATACCCCACAACACTAACTTAACTAAAGGGTGGGTGAGCAGGCCCTGCAGAGCCGCAAAGGTCTCTTCAGAAGTCAGGCTACGATCGAGCATCCATATAAACAGGCCGCTGATAACAAACAGCGCAACACCGGAGACGCGATGAAGAATGGAAACATAAGCGGTAATTGGAAGTTGGATCGTTCCAATGTCCAAATTGACAGGTCTTTTATCGTTCACAACTAGCTGTACCTCAAACCCACAAGGGGCGTTATTTTTAGGCGCCAAATAAAAAAGGGATGAACACATTTGCCGGAAAAAACCCGCCAAGAGCCGGGATCAGAGCAACTTTAAACGCGGGGCATTATAGGAGTATTAATATTCAATTACAACGAATCAAGATTGCCCAAGATCTTCATTACCAGCTACAAAAACACCTGCAAATAGGTCGATAATCACGAAAACTGCCCTCTTATTGTGCAAGCCGATTCATCTGCGCACCACAATAAGACCAGCGCCTTGAAAACCCCAAAAAACAGTCGATGCAAATTGACAAACGCAGGCCGAGAAGGCTAGAGTCGCTGGCTTTGTAATAGAGGCTGGCCACGCTGTCACCTTCCGAAATGTTTTCCAGGGGAACCCTATGACCGATAAGAAAGCCACTCTCAGTATTGAGGGCCACACCGACGCCATTGAACTGCCTGTACGAACTGGCACTCTCGGCCCCGATGTAATCGATGTTGCCTCACTGACCGGCAATGGTGTTTTCACCTTTGATCCCGGCTTCACATCCACCGCCTCCTGCGAATCCAAGATCACCTTTATCGACGGTAACGAGGGCGTACTACTGCACCGTGGCTACCCCATTAACGACCTGGCGCAAAACACCTCTTATCTTGAGACCTGCTATCTGCTGCTCCACGGAGAGCTACCCAACGCCACCGAAAAAACCGATTTTGAAAACCTGATCAGCAGTCACACCATGGTCAACCGCTCCATTGAGCAATTTTTGTCCGGCTTTAGATACGACGCCCACCCCATGTCCATTATGTGCGGCGTAGTTGCCGCGATGTCGTCCTTCTATCACGACTCTCTGGACATCGCCAACCCCCAGCACCGCATGATTACGGCCCATCGCTTAATCGCGAAAATGCCCACCCTCGCCGCTATGTGCTACAAGCACTACATCGGCCAGCCCTACATGTACCCCAAGAACGACATGAGCTATGCAGAAAACTTCCTGCACATGATGTTCGGCACCCCTTGTGAAGAACCCAATGTAAACCCCGTACTCGCCAAGGCCATGGACAAGCTCTTCATCCTACACGCCGATCACGAGCAGAACGCATCGACCTCTACCGTGCGTCTCGCTGGCTCATCCGGTGCCAACCCCTTCTCCTGTATCGCAGCCGGCATTGCCGCACTGTGGGGGCCATCTCATGGTGGCGCCAACCAGGCTGTATTGGAAATGCTCAACGAAATTGGCGACGAGAAAAATATCGACGCCTTTGTAAAACGCGCCAAAGACAAAAACGACCCCTTCCGCCTCATGGGCTTCGGGCACCGTGTTTACAAAAACTTCGACCCCCGCGCCAAAGTAATGAAAGAAGCCTGTGACGAAGTACTGGCTGAACTCGGTATGGAAAATGACCCACTGCTGAAAATCGCCAAACGCCTCGAACAAATCGCCCTGGAAGACGAGTACTTTGTCAGCAAAAAACTCTACCCCAATGTCGATTTCTACTCCGGCATTATTATGAAAGCCATCGGCATCCCCACAGAAATGTTTACTGTTATTTTTGCCACCGGCCGCACCGTTGGCTGGATAGCCCACTGGGACGAAATGATCAGCAACAGCTATAAAATTGGCCGTCCACGCCAGTTGTACACTGGCCCCAGCGAACGCAAAGTAACACCAATCGGCCAACGCTAAAAACCTCGCGTTAATTAATAAAAAGCCCGGTTTTTTAACCGGGCTTTTTATTGCCTGCCTGAGTTCTGCCAACAACTGTACGCAGGAGTTCTCCAGACATTAAACTGACAAGCTATCTGCAGGACTCAGCACGCCTTTACCACCTCGATTAACGACATGGGTATATATTTCGGTCGTAGAAACATCTGAATGACCCAACAACTCCTGGATCGTGCGTAAATCGTAACCCGATTCCAGCAGATGAGTGGCGAAACTGTGGCGAAAACTATGCGACCTGGCGGGCTTTTGAATACCTGCGCCACGTACGGCTTGTCGAACCTGCTTGGCCAGTGCAGAGGAGTGTAAATGATGCCGTCGCAGAACCTCTGAACGAGGGTCTTTCCCAATCTTGCTGGCGGGGATAAGGTATTGCCAGGCCAGCTCTCTGGCTGCGTTAGGGTATTTTCTATTTAAGGCATCCGGAAGATAAACATCACCATAACCCTCCTCCTTGTCCTGTTCATGGAGCCTTTTTACGTGCTCTATTTGACGTTTCAGAGCTGACGCTAAACGCTGAGGCAACATCGTGGTGCGATCTTTATTGCCCTTGCCGCTGCGAACAAAAATATTATTGCTGCCAAAGTCTATATCCTTGACCCGCAACGAGAGTAACTCAGCACTGCGCATGCCAGTGCCGTACATTAATCCGACCTGTAAACGGTATGTACCGTGTAATTGAGTCAAAATCGCGGCCATTTCATCGCGACTGTAAACCACGGGTAAGCGCCTTGGCACACGCGCTAAAGAATAACTCAAATCACCTATATCTAGCCCCATATATCGCTTGTAGAGATAAACGAGGGCATTTAGCGCAATTCGCTGTGTGCTAATCGAGCAATGTCGTTGGACGCCAATATGGCTTAAAAATGCTTCAATCTCAGCGCCGCCCATATCTTTAGGATGACGCTTATTGTGAAAATGTATAAATCGCTTAATCCAATGGACGTAAGTTTGTTCGGTTCGATAGGCTAAACCACTCTCTCGTATATGCAAACGCAAACAGTCGATAAAGCGCGTGGGTTTGGCGGGTAGCTTGTGTCGAATGTCATCCATAACCTTATCTTGCCATTACTGTTCATGCATACAGTATTATTCGGGCTTCGTATTTAGTCAACACCCTAGATCAGGAGCCACTGGCTCTATATCACAGGAAAATAATTTCGAAGTCCTTGATTTTTAGAGATGCTCGAATATGATAAGTGGCTAGGAAAAAACATAAACGCAGCGAAGGATGGCACAGCATGCTAGTTTCTCGAATACCAAAATACCGCCAACCTATTGTTTTTAAATACAATATAGCCAATTACCTTACTACACCTCCTTGAATAGGCTCCAAGGTGATATAAGGCCATTGGCTCTATAATTAACTGTTACATGCTCAAGGAGTAAAATCATTGTTCGGAGTATTAAATAAGGTAACACTAAGAGATATATGGCCTCATGAAGCATCGGACTTCACACCTTGGCTTGCTGAAAATATAGAAGAGCTTGGCAAAGCCTTAGGGATGGATCTTGAACTTGTTGAGCAAGAGGCAAATGTTGGTGACTTTTCCTTAGACATTTTGGCCAAAGACCTGGGTACTTCTAAATCTGCAATAATTGAAAACCAATTGACTCAAACAGATCATGACCACTTAGGTAAATTATTAACTTACGCCTCAGGGTTTAACGCATCAATAGTAATCTGGGTTTCTGAATCAATTCGCGAAGAGCATAGGCAAGCTCTAGATTGGCTCAACCAAAGAACAGATAGTGAAACATCCTTTTTTGGCGTTGTTGTTGAAGTCATAAGGATAGATGACTCCAAGCCCGCCTTTAATTTTAAGCTGGCGGTTTCTCCAAATGAGTGGCAGAAGAATAAAAAACGTCAAGCTCAAAGAGGGGTGGTATCAACTAAAGGAGAAAAATATCAAAATTATTTTCAAGGTCTAATAGACGATCTTCGAGATGCTCATAGGTTTACTTCAGCAAAAGCAGGGCAGCCTCAAAATTGGTACAGTTTTTCATCTGGCGTCAGTGGAATAACTTATGGTGCCAACTTTTCTCAAGGCGGCAAAGCGCGTGCTGAGTTATATATAGACTTAGGAGACCAAGATAAAAACAAATTTGTCTTTGATAAACTTTTTGAGATGAAAGACGAGATAGAGAATACATTGGGTGAGGCGGTTAGCTGGGAACGTCTAGACAACAAAAGAGCTTCACGGCTGGCATTATACATTGATGGTTCAATCGAAGATTCTGATTCCGAGCTAGAGACAGTGAAAGCTTGGCATATTGAGAAACTTTTGAAAATCAAATCAGCATTGGGTAATAAAATTGTCTCGCTCGCTAAAACTGCTAGCAGCATGTAACAAATTGCTGCACTCGGAAAAATTACTCGCTACGCTCCCAATTTTCCGGTGAGCAAGGCGTTAACCTGGGATTGAAATCAACTCACCAGCTCTGTGAAACTGTTAGATTTTTAGGAATAC
Organism: uncultured Porticoccaceae bacterium; assembly: GCA_964462265.1. Taxonomy (GTDB): domain Bacteria; phylum Pseudomonadota; class Gammaproteobacteria; order Pseudomonadales; family Porticoccaceae; genus Reddybacter. Next base: position 17,395 of record CAYWXW010000069.1, read on the forward strand.
GTCGAAATATTGCTATGAAATGGACTTAATACCACAGGTACAAAAAAGCCCGCGATTAAGCGGGCTTTTACGTCATCGAGCTAACGACGCTTTGTATCCAAAATTGGTGGAGCCTAGCGGGATCGAACCGCTGACCTCAACACTGCCAGTGTTGCGCT
>CAYWXW010000070.1:0-1634 GCA_964462265.1 uncultured Porticoccaceae bacterium
GGGGGTATGTTTGGTTTTTCTCGTTCCAAAGCGCGACGCCATGTGCAGGAAACCATTCATATTGGCTTTGACGATGTCGCCGGTCTCGACCATGCCAAACAAGACCTACGAGAGATTGTCGATTTCCTAAAGAACCCGGATAAATATCGTAGCATCGGCGCAAAAATGCCTCGCGGCCTGTTGCTTATGGGCGCGCCGGGCACCGGTAAAACCCTGCTTGCCAAGGCAACAGCGGGCGAAGCCGGGGTGTCTTTTTTCAGTATTAGCGGCTCCGAGTTTATTGAAATGTTTGTGGGAGTGGGTGCTTCGCGGGTGAGAGATATGTTTGAAGAGGCCCGCAAAGCAGCCCCCGCTATTATTTTTATCGACGAAATTGACTCTGTGGGCCGAGTTCGTGGCACCGGCATGGGCGGCGGCAATGACGAGCAGGAACAAACCCTGAATCAAATTCTTGCAGAAATGGATGGCTTTGAAGCCGGCGAGGCCGTACTGGTACTCGCGGCCACTAACCGGCCCGACGTGCTCGACCCGGCGCTACTACGCCCCGGCCGCTTTGATAGAAAACTGGTGCTCGAATTGCCGGAAATGGCAGCTCGGCAAACCATACTCGCGGTTCACACACGCAAAGTTCCCCTCACCGATGAACACTGTTTAAAAGACATCGCTGCGCGCACGGTGGGCATGTCGGGAGCCGATCTGGAAAACCTCGTTAACGAGGCTGCACTGAGAGCGGCGCGAGATAACCGCGAGCAGGTAAGCCCCGAAGATTTTGAATACGCCCGCGATAGAGTCGTGCTGGGCTCAGAGCGCGAGGAGGTGCTGGGTGAAGAGGAAAAAGCGCGTATTGCCTATCACGAGGCGGGTCATGGGGTTACGGCCTATCGTATGAAGCACAGTGATCCACTGCGCAAGATTTCTATTATTCCCCGTGGTCGGGCCCTCGGTATTACTGAGCAAATGCCCGAGGAAGACAGGCACAACTTCACCCAGGAATATCTGGAAGAAAAAATATCTATCCTGCTCGGCGGGCGGTTGGCAGAGCAGCTTATTTATGGCGATGTGAGCACGGGTGCTGCTGATGATCTAAAGCAGGCGACCCTGCTTGCACGAAGAATGGTGTCCCAGTGGGGCATGAGTGAAGAGCTGGGTTCGGTGAGTTTCCCCCAGTCGGAAGAACATCCGTTTTTGGGCCGGGATATTGCCCAGCCACGGAACTTCAGTGAAGACACCTTGAAACGGATTGATAGAGAAGTGGTCGCGCTGGTTAAAAAATGCGAAGAGATAACGGCAGCTTTGTTGCAGGAAAACCTCTCCGACCTGAAGCATCTCGCTAAAGCGTTGTTGGAGCACGAGACGCTAGTCGAAGAGGATATTGTCAGCCTGCTAGCACCACCTGAGTTAAGCGATAAACGTTAACTAAAAATGATGGTGCGTGTATTGGCGGGGGTTTATTTCAATAAGCAGTGCTTGGCGTAGTCGGTGACCTCATTGGCGCTCCAGTCCCCTTTGGGCTTTTCGGCCAGACTTTTACACCAGGCTTCACTGCCGACCTCTGGCGCACAGGCGCTGAGTAAAAGTGCGATGCTTGCCAATAGGCTCAGTTGAATCATTGCTTTTTTGATCATTACTATCTC
>CAYWXW010000070.1:1709-2444 GCA_964462265.1 uncultured Porticoccaceae bacterium
TTAAGCAGGGCGTGGGGCGGGTAGCCTGTTCACGGCTGTAGGCCCGGTTCCAGGGTTCGGCCAGCACATCGTCGAGGGTGTGGGGGGCGTTCACCAGCGGGTTATCGGTAGGGCTCCATTCGCCATTTTCGACCTTGGCAATTTCCTCACGAATACTCACCATCGCGCTAATAAAACGGTCAATCTCAGCTTTTGACTCGCTCTCCGTAGGCTCTATCATCAGCGTGCCCACCACGGGAAAGGACATGGTGGGGGCGTGAAACCCGTAGTCCATTAAGCGCTTGGCAATATCTTCTTCACTAATACCGCTGCTGGCCTTGAGGGGGCGAATATCGATAATGCACTCGTGGGCAACCCGACCATTTTGCCCGGTATAAAGCACGGGGTAGTGGGGCTGTAATTTTTTGGCGATGTAATTGGCGCTGAGAATGGCGATTTGGCTGGCCCGTAACAGGCCGTCTGCGCCCATCAATTTAATGTACATCCACGAAATCGGCAGGATGGAGGCCGAGCCCCAGGGGGCGGCAGATACGGTGTAGCCAGCACCCTTCGGCTTATTATCGGGTAGTGCCGGATGCGTGGGTAAAAAGGGCTGTAAGTGTTTGCCCACCGCGATCGGCCCCATGCCCGGCCCACCACCGCCGTGGGGGATGGCAAAAGTTTTATGCAGATTAATATGGGATACATCACCGCCAATCTCGCCCAGTGCGGCGATACCGAGCAGAGCATTGAGGT
>CAYWXW010000070.1:2517-13945 GCA_964462265.1 uncultured Porticoccaceae bacterium
CTTTGTAGATCGTCGAAGTCGATATTGCCCTGCTCGTCGCACTTAACCACGACCACTTCCATACCTGCCATGTGGGCGCTGGCCGGATTGGTGCCGTGTGCAGAGGCGGGGATCAGGCAAATATTGCGTTGGGCCTCACCTCGGTGACGATGATATTCACTAATCGCCAGCAGCCCCGCGTATTCGCCTTGAGAGCCAGCATTGGGTTGTAGTGACACGGCATCGTAGCCGGTGCAGGCAGCGAGCATTTGTTCAAGCTCGGTGAATAATTGCTGGTAGCCACTGGTTTGTTCCAGCGGGGCAAAGGGGTGGATGTTGGCAAACTCGGGCCAGCTAATGGGCTGCATTTCCACCGTGGCATTGAGCTTCATGGTGCACGAGCCGAGGGGGATCATGCTGTTAGTGAGGGATATGTCTTTGGCTTCGAGGCGCTTTAAATAGCGCAGCATTTCGGTTTCACTGTGATAGCGGTTAAATACCGGGTGGTCGAGTATGTCGTCTTGTCGCAACAGTGAAGTGGGTATGCCAGAGGGCGCTAAATCCACCGGGCTGTTTTCTTCGGCGGCTGCACCAAAAATACCGGCAATTTTTGTAATTAATTCCGTCGTGCTGGTTTCGTTAAGGCTCAGGCAAAGAGCGCTGTCGCCCAATTTTCGCAGATTGATTTGTTGCTCTTGTGCGCGCTGGTAAATAGCATGCTGCTTCTCGCCGGTCTCTATACACAAGGTGTCAAACCAGTGTTGATGGCGTAAGGTAAAACCGGCTTTGCTTAGTTGCGCAGCCAAGGTGTTGGTGAGTTGATGGATCTTTGTGGCAATGCGTTTCAGGCCATCGGGGCCGTGGTAAACCGCGTAAAAGGCACTCATTAATGCCAGTAGTACCTGGGCCGTGCAAATATTCGAGTTGGCCTTCTCACGGCGAATATGTTGCTCGCGAGTTTGCAAAGCCATACGCAGGGCGGGCTTGCCCCGCTGGTCGACAGAGACACCGATAATACGCCCCGGTGCCGAGCGTTTGTAAGACTCGCGAAAGGCCATAAATCCGGCGTGGGGGCCGCCGTAACCCAGTGGCACGCCAAAGCGTTGGCTGCTGCCAATGACAATATCGGCGCCCAGTTCACCGGGGGAGCGCAACAACACCAGGCTCATTAAATCGGCGGCGACAATAGCCAGCGCCGACTTGCTGTGCACGGTATCGATCAGCGGTTTTAGCGCGACCACATCGCCAGACGAGCCGGGGTATTGCAACAGGGCGGCAAAGTAATCCGTAGTGGCAAGCTCAGTCGCAGGCTCGCCCTCAAATACAGTAAAGCCAAAATAAGCGGCGCGAGTTTTGATCACTGCCAGAGTTTGCGGGTGACAGTTTTTATCGACAAAGAACGTCGAGCTTTTATTTTTTTTCTGTAGGCGTTTGGCCATGGCCATGGCTTCGGCAGCGGCTGTGCCCTCATCCAATACCGAGGCATTGGCCATCGCCATGCCCGTTAAATCAATCAGCATTTGTTGGAAGTTTAACAGCCCCTCTAAACGCCCCTGGGCAATCTCGGGCTGGTAGGGTGTGTAGGCCGTGTACCAACTGGGGTTCTCCAGCACATTGCGCTGAATAACACCGGGCACCACCGTGTCGTGATAACCCATGCCCAGTAGTGATTCGTAACAACGGTTTTGCGCGGCAAGGTTTTTGAGTTCGCCTAAAGCGACCTGCTCAGACAGGCCTGCTGGTAAATTTAAAGGGGTTGAGCTGAGAATGCTTTGTGGTACAGCACGGGTGATTAGCTCATCGAGACTGATGAGACCAAGCGCGTCGAGCATCGCTGTACATTGCTCATTATCAGGGCCGAGGTGGCGTTGAATAAAGTCGCTTTGGCTCATGATTGCCTAATAACTTTGCCACCGCTATTTTTAGTGGTCATTAGTTCTGGTACCTGTTGTTTTGTGTTTATTCTTCATTGTTTTCATATGTAGACCCTGTTTGGTGGTGCTGATGAGTCTGTTTTTAGGGGTAACTTGAAGATTTAATACTGCTCCCAACGATTTTTTACTGTAATGCGTTGTTAGCTTCAAGAATTTTCTCGATGTTTCGAGAGAATTCTGATGTATCAGCGAAGTAGTTTGGGTATGCCTTCTTTAATTTGCTAACAGATTCAGCAGAAACTAGTACTACATCTTTTTTAGAGTTGTCTTTAAATTCTTTTTCTAACTTGGCGTATTTTTTTGTTGCTTCATCAATTTGCCCGCTTGCATATCTAAAAACCTTAATATTTGATTTGTCTATCTCTAGTAGCAAAAGGAAATATTCAATTCCTTTGTTTTTTGGTTCGCCAATATATCGTGTGGAAACAGCAAATGCTCTAAGTCTAGGAAGAATGTCTAACCTATCAATATACTTAATCAGGTCATGTCTTTCTTTAGTCCTTGCGTTTTTTGATAAGGCTCTACCTTCCAAGTCAGCAAAGGCTATACTCGCCAATTTAAAGAAATTAAGCCAAGCATCGTGGCCTTTACTAGCCTTCAGGCTCTGGCCAGTAAAAGTGCCGACGACTTCTACAGCTGTTGCCCATGAATGTTGTACTTTGCTTCTTATTTGTAGTTCGACTGAATGGGCTGAATACTGTGTTTTTGAACCGTTGTAGCGGTAAATAAGGTGGATGCCTCTATAGCCAGAGGGTTTTGGCCGTTTTATATAATCCCTCTCACGGCGAAGAATGTTTCTAGTTCTACCGCTTACAATGGCATCTCTCACTTCATAGACTTTGGTTTTGTTGGACACCACAATACGGCAGCCACCTATATCTTCCATTCGGTCTAGATTCATTCTATCTTCCCGTCTCAATTTAGAGAGAATGGAAGGCGTACGCTTTAGTCTTCTTGCTACAACTGCAGTTGAATCTATTTCAAAAGCTTTCTTTCTATAGTAGCCCAGCATTGATTGAAGTGGGTATGCATGAGAAGAGCGCCAATTATCTATGATTACAATTGCTTCGACGTATTTTTCCAAATCAAAAAAAACTGGATCATCATTGATGAGGTAGTCACCAGACCGCCTGACAGATTTTTTAGAATGCTTTAATTCAATCCAAGACAAAAATTTACCCTTTAAATTTATTTAAAAGCCAGCAGTTAATCATGTAGGGCCAGATAGCGGGTCACTGTACAGCTTTTTTTTAGTGGCTTAACAGGGTGGTTTTTCCTCACTATTTATTTACGCAGAGGCAATAGTCGTCACTCCCTCTGGTAGCGGCTCAGACTTTAACACACCTTCTTCCTCCAACGCTTCAACCTCCGCAGCACTCAGCCCGCCGTGATCGCGAAATACTTCTTTATTGTGTTCACCAAGGAAGGGCGCTTGCAGGTCGAGGGCGTCGGGGAATTCGGAAAAGCGTAGGGGGATGCCGGGTATATCTAGTTCGCCGTAGCCACGGTCGTGAATTTTTCGTATCACCTGGCGTTCGATTAAATGGGGGTGTTCCATGGCTTCGGGGACACTGAGCACGGGGGCGACGGGCACGTGCATGTCTTCGAGAATTTTCAGGGCGTCGTCGCGGTTGTAGTCTTTTAGCCAGTTTTCAATAATGCCGACAATTTCATCTTTGTTCTCGACACGCTTGGCATTGGTGGCGTAGTCGGGGTTTTCTGCCATGTCTTCACGGCCCATGACTTCGCACAGGGGTTTCCATTGGCGGGCCATAACGACCATAAATAAGTAGCCGTCTTTGCATTTAAATAAGCCCAGTGGTGCGGCGGCGTAGTGGTGGTGGCCAGCGCGTTTGGGCACGATTTTACCCTTGCTGCCGGAGTAGGCCTGCACATTAATTTCGTGGGAGTGGAAGTAGGAGTCGAGCAGGGAGATGTCGATGTACTGCCCCTTACCGGTTTTATAGCGGTACAGCAGAGCGCCGTTAATGGCGGCGAGGGCGTGTACGCCAGCGCTGACATCGCCAATGCCAAGCATGGGGAAGTAGGGTGGCTGGTCGGGGTCGCCGATCATATCCATCACCCCGGACACGGCCATGGCGATGTAGTCAAAGCCGGGTAAACCGGATAGGGGGCCGGTTTGGCCGAAGGCGGAGATCGAGCACATAATAATGTCGGGCTTAATCTCTTTAATCACTTCGTAACTTAAACCCATGCGCGAGATGGCACCGGGGGAGAAGTTTTCAAGCACGATATCGCAGTCTTTAATCAGGTCTTTAATCAGTGCCAAACCCTTGGGGTTGCGAATGTCGACACAAATGCTTTTTTTGCCCCGGCTTTGCTGAATGAAATAACCACTACGACCCTTACGGCGGTAGGGCAAGAGGCGCACGGGGTCACCCTCGGGCATCAGTTCAACTTTAATGACCTCGGCACCCATCTCGGCCATCAGGCGAGTGGTGGTCGGCCCGGCAAGAAATTGGGTGAAGTCGAGTATGCGATAGCCGTCGAGTATGTGTTTTGGTGCGTCATTTTGTGTCATGGATAAGCCCCTGATTTAATTATTGTTGGTATGCGTAAGGACTCTGGGGTATTGCTATTGATCTTTGTTTTCAGAGGCCTGAATATTATTTTTAAATAAACTGTTGGGGTGATGGAAAAGGCTACTTTTTACTCATGACCGCTGGAGGCATGGATGCCGATAACGAGCGTACAGGGATGTATTTACAGCGTGTCATGTGTGAAGAGTCGCCTTTTCTCCTATTTATTATTAAGTATTGGAACGATTATTAAGTATTGGAACGGAGCGAGCGCACATGGCAACTCGCTCAGGTCTTCATCGCACTAAACAGCTTTTTGAAACAATACCTTCTTTTCCTTCAATTCGGCAATTTTCTTAGCGTCGTATTTAAGGAAGGTGGTGAGTATCTCTTCATTGTGCTGGCCCAGTGTCGGCGCAACGATGTCTTTTGGCACCTTGTACTTTGAAAAGCGCAATGGCATGCCGGGGATTTGAAACTCACCGAGTATGGGGTCTTCAATGGTGCGAATCACTTCCCGTTCAATCATGTGGGGGTGCTCCATTGCCTGGGGTACGGTGAGCAGCGGGGCCACGGGGATGCGGGCTTTTTCTAGCTTGGCCAGTGCGGCAGCGTCGCTGTCCTGACTTTGCAGCCACTTTTCAATCTCTGCAGTCATCTCCTCAATATTTTTGACCCGGTCTTCATTTTCCTTAAAACGCGGATCGTCAATCATATCCTCCCGCTCCATGGCTTTGCACAACACCGGCCATTGGTGGAGCAGAGCGAGAATCACCAGGTGGGCATTTTTAGATTTAAAAATACCCGTGGGTGCTACCGCCGGATGGTGGGGGCCGTTGCGATGGGGCAGCATTTTGCCCTTGCTAGCAGAGTAGGCCTGAATATTCACTTCGTGGTGGTGGAAGTAGGTGTCGAGCAGACTAATGTCGAGGTACTGGCCGCCGTTGTTTTGTAGCTCGCGTTCGAGCAGGGCGTAGCCAATGGCCGTCAGGGCGTGGACACCGGTACCAACGTCACCGAAGGCAAGCATGGTCATGGAGGGTGCTTTGTCGGCCTCACCGATCATGTCTGTCACGGCGGCGTAGGCCTGGGCGATGTAGTCAAAGCCGGGGTGGGCGGCGAGGGGGCCCTCCTGTCCGAAGGCGGAGATGGCGCACATAATAATATTGGGATTGAGATCTTTAACGACATCCCAGCCCAGGCCCATGCGCTCGATAACGCCGGGGGCGAAGTTCTGAATTAATACGTCGCAGTCTTTGATGAGCTCTTTGACGATCTCAATACCTTCGGGGCTTTTTAAATCCAGACAAATACTTTTTTTGCCGCGATTTTGCTGAATAAAATAAGCACTGCGGCGCTCTTTATTGGAAAAGGGAAAGGTGCGCACGGGGTCGCCGTAGGGGCCTCCCTCGACTTTGATCACTTCGGCGCCCATTTGCACCATTAAGTTTGTGGCGGCGGGGCCAGCGAGGTATTGGGACAGATCCAGAATCCGGTAGCCGTCCATTACATGTTTAGGTTTCATGGTGTTCTCTATAATTTGTTGGGGTTGGCTTAGTGAGGTGCGCTACTGAGCACACCCTCTTCTTCCAAAGCATTAATTTGTGCGTCGCTGTAGGACAACCACTCGCTGAGAATCTCGTGGTTCTGCTCACCGAGAAAGGGTGCCTCAAGGGGCAGCAGGTCGGGGTGGTTGGAAAAGCGCAGGGGCATGCCGGGGATGTCGAATTCGCCGAGCATACGGTCGTTGATGCGCCTGACGGTACCGCGTTCGCGATGGTGGGGGTGGTCGATGGCCTGGGGCACGGTGAGCACCGGGGCAACGGGTACACGAACGGCTTGCAGGGCGGCGATGGCCTCTTCATCTGTGGCAAAGCTCTGTAGCCAGCCCTCAATTACCGCAATCAATTCTTTGAGGTTTTCCAGACGCAATTCATTGGTGCCGAACTGGGGGGAGTCCGTCAGCTCTTCACGGCCCATCGCTTTACACAGAACGGGCCACTGGTGGAGCAGGGCGAGAATCATAATGTAGCCCTGGGGTCCCTGGAAAATACCGGTAGGTGCCACGGCGTAGTGGTGGGATCCGGCGCGGCGCGGCATTATTTTGCCCTTGCTGGCGGAGTAGGCCTGGACATTGACTTCGTGCTGGTGGAAGTAGCAGTCGAGCAGGGAGATGTCGAGATGTTGGCCGAGCCCGGTGCGTTGGACGTCAATCAGAGCAAAACTCAGGGCGCCGGCGGCGTGCACACCGGTGGTGACATCGCCAATACCGAGGGCGGGCAAGCTGGGTGCGGAGTCGGCCTCACCAATCACCGAGGTGACACCGGCATAGGCCTGGGCGATGTAGTCAAAGCCGGGCAAGTGACTGAGGGGGCCGGTTTGACCAAAGGCGGAGATTGAGCACATTACCAGCTTGGGGTTGATTTTATGCACAGCTTCCCAGCCAAAGCCCATGCGTTCGATAACACCGGGGGCGAAGTTTTCGATTAATACATCGCACTCTTTAATGAGGTCGGTGAGTATCGCTTTGCTCTTTTCATTTTTGAGATCGATGCAAAGGCTTTTCTTGCCACGATTCTGCTGCACAAAATAAGCGCTGCGCTTTTCTTTACTGCGGTAGGGGAAGGAGCGGCTGGGGTCGCCGAAGGGTGACATTTCAACTTTAATGATGTCGGCACCGAGTTCGGCCATTAGCCGTGTGGCGGTCGGCCCGGCGAGGTACTGGGTGAAGTCGATGATTTTATAACCATCGAGAATGGGTGTGGAAGACATGGTCTAGCTCCGAGGGGTGCGTTTCACTAAGTAATTGTTCTTACAGCGAAAGCACGATAACAATGGATGAATAAGCCTCGGCCAGCAATGTTGGGCCGGGGCGCTGTCGATTTTTTCTGGCGAATTAACCGGCCTTGTTAACCACGGGTTCGTCGGCCAGAACACCTGCGTCGCGCAGGGCCTGTATGTCGCTTTCAGCATAACCCAGGCTGCTCAATACAGAGCTATTGTGCTCGCCGAGGAAGGCGGCCTGTAGGTCGGGGAACTCGGGGAAGGCCGAAAAGCGCAGCGGCATGCCCGGGACTTCAATATCGCCGAAGGCGCGGTCGGTCACCGTGCGCACGGTCTGGCGGGCGATGAGGTGGGGGTGGGCCATGGCCTCGGGCACGCTGAGTACGGGGGCCACGGGTACGTGGTTTTCCTGCAGAATACGCACCGCTTCGTCGTCACTTTCAGTGGTTTGCAGCCAGCTTTCAATGGCGTCGATCAAGACCTTGTTGTTTTCAGTACGGCTGGCGTTATCGACAAAACGGGGGTCGTCGTTAAACTCTTCCTTGCCAATCACTTTCAGCAGGTTGTCCCACTGGTTGCCGATGGCAATGATGACTAGGTATTTTTCCTTGCCTTTGAACATGCCCAGTGGGGCGACAGCAAAGTGGTGGGCGCCTGAGCGGTGGGGTACCAGTGCGCCGTCCGTGCCATCGTAACCCTGCACATTAATTTCGTGGCAGTGGAAGAGACAGTCGAGCAGGGTGATGTCGAGGTGTTGGCCGCTGCCGCCGCGTTCGCGGTGGAAGAGGGCGGCGGTAATTGCGCCATAGGCGTGGGCGCCGGTGGAGACGTCACCGAGACCAAGGCCGGCAAAATAGGGCGAGCCGTGTTCTTCACCGATCATGTCGATAACCCCAGCGTAGGCTTGGGCGATGTAGTCAAAGCCCGGCAGGTGCGACAGCTCGCCGGTTTGACCAAAGGCGGAAATGGAGCACATCACCAACTTGGGGTTGATGGCGCTGAGGGTTTCGTAGTCAATACCCAGGCGTTTCATCACACCGGGTGTGAAGTTTTCGACCACGACGTCGACATCGGCCACCAGCTTGTGAATGACTTCCTGGGCGCGGGGGTCGCGCAAATCCAGGCAGATGGACTGCTTGCCACGGTTTTGCTGAATATAGTAGCCGCTACGGCCATCTTTCAGGGCGGGCATGCCGCGCACCATATCGCCACCGGGAGCAGCTTCAACCTTAATCACCTCGGCACCGGTTTCGACCATTAAACGGGTGCAGGTAGGGCCAGCGAGGACGTGGGTAAAGTCGAGGACTTTGATGCCGTCAAGAACGTGTTTTCTTGTCATGGGGGTAATTCCTGTTTTGTAGTTTTTAATGGCTAGAAGTTGTTGGATATAAGTGTTGATAGTGAGTTTATTTGGGGCGCTGTGGGTAGCTAATATTCTTATTGATTAGCAGAAGGAATCCTTCTCTTCTCTTTTACGACTGCTGCGAGAGCCGCGTTCAAAACTGGCCGACGCTACACCCCGGTTAAAAAGTGAACGCCGATGCTACCCGTGCCGCCTGCGTGGTGCAATTATTTTTCCAGCCCGAGTGGATGCATGACTGTGGTGTGGCTAGGTCGGAGGGCTAGACAGACAGCTTAGATCAAAGGGTCAGAACTATGTGTAAGTACGACAAGATTCTTAAAGACAGCTCTGTTTTCGACGGCACCCGTATGGAATTTCGGTTTGTCTATGGTGTTTCTGGCGGCGAAGCTCATACCAAATGCCTCAACTTCGGCCGCTACCCCTTCGGTTTGCTGGTCTGCAGGGTGAGTGAGCGGGGTTCCTGAGTGCTGGAATAGGATCACTATCGTTTCGCCGCGAGCATTTATTCGGTAGTGGTGAGTGTGAGCAAGTCCTGAGTAGTCATTGATTTAACTTGACAAAAAGGTTTTTGATCGACCCTTCCAGAACTGATTGGTGGAGTCTGGTTCCCTCTTGTACCTATTTATCATCGCCAAAAGCTATATACTTAATGAACAAAAATTATGAACTGGCTATTTTAAAACGACCTAACTGAAAGCAATGGAGGACTTATGTCTGACTTCGATACGATAATTAAAGGCGGTACTATTATTGATGGCACGCGCCATCGCGAACGATTTGTCGGTGATATCGGCATTAAAGACGGCTTAATTGCTGAGATTTCCGACGCGGGTCTCGATGCTAGTCGCGCCGACAAAATAATTGAAGCTGCGGGCCTGAACGTGGTGCCGGGCTATGTTGACCTACATACTCACTACGATGGTCAGCTGTTGTGGGATCCCTACCTCAGCTGTTCTAGTTGGCACGGTGTCACCTCTATGGCCATCGGCAACTGTGGCTTTGGTTTCGCGCCGGCCCACCCCCACGAGCGCGAGCGCTTGATGCTGTCGATGGAGCGCGTTGAAGCCATCCCGCTGGCGACCATGAAAGCGGGTATGGATTGGGATTGGGAGACTTTTCCCGAGTGGCTCGACTCTCTGGAGCGTCGCCCCAAAGGGGTTAACGTAATGAGCTTTGTTCCCCTCAACCCATTGATGGTTTACGTCATGGGTATGGAAGGTGCAAAAACTCGCGAGCCCACTAAAGAAGAGCTGGCCGAAATGTTGCGTTTGATGGAAGAGTCTCTCGACGCTGGCGGTGTCGGTTACACCATGCAACGCCTGGGTGATGGCTTTACCTCCGTACAGCGCGACTACGACGGTACGCCCATGCCTACCGACACCATGTCTGATGAACTGGTACTGGAATTTGCCAAGGTGCTCAAGGGCCGTGGCGAAGGCATTATTCAGCTGACTCAGGCCAAAGATGACGTGGTTTCTGATCTCGACTTTGGTGCCGACCTGGCCGAGGCCAGTGGCTGCCCGATCTTGTGGAACGCCGTACAGGTCAATGAGCGCCACCCACACCAGCATCGTCGCATGCTGCGCTGGGTTGACGAAAACCGCGAAAAGGGCCATGAGATTTGGATGCAGGCGATCACCACGCCTAACGATCTACGCTTTATGCTCGACGACTTCAATCTGTTTGACGGCAATGGTGCGTGGCGCAATGTCACCATCGGTGATGTGGCGACTCGCATGGAGAAAATGCAGGATCCTGAGCTGCGTGCAGCGGTACGAGAAGATTACGATCACGGCAGTGCACCTTTTGTCAGCGGCCCGGTTTCTGATATTAAGGTTGACTCAGTGGTCAACAAAGAAAACGAAATGTATGTCGGCATGACCATTCATGAGCTTGGCGCATCAATGGGCGTACACCCGGCTGATGCCATGCTCGACCTGGCGATTAGCGAAAAACTCAAAACGGTCTTTTACGTGGTGCCCTTTAACTACGACGAAGGCCTGCTGAACGAGATTCTGCAGAACGAGTGGACGGTACCCGGACTCTCCGACGGTGGTGCCCACACCAAGTTCCTCAATTATGGTCGCTACCCAACCGATATGATTGAGACCCTGGTGCGCGAACGCGGCTCCTATACTCTGGAAGAAGCTCACTACCGCCTGGCGGCAGTACCCGCCAAGGCTGCTGGCTTTAATGATCGCGGTACTCTGGAAGTGGGCCGTGCTGCGGATATCGTTATTTACGACTTCGAAAACCTCGAAATGCAGACCGCTGAAATTGTTCACGATCTGCCCGGTGACGAGTGGCGCTATGTACAACGTGCTGAGGGTTATCGTTACGTTATCGTCAATGGTGAGCCCATCTTCATAGACGGCGAGTGTACTGGTGCTACCCCGGGCCAATTGCTGCGTCATGGCCAGGCCAAGGCCGCTTCAAAGGTCGCTTAATTCACGGCATTTTTAAGTGTGTAACGAAAACCGGAGCTTAGGCTCCGGTTTTTTTATGCCTGTATTTAACGGTAATTGTTGTCGCTGATTTTTTAGCAGAAAAGTTTTGGACTTTTTTTGCAGGCTAAGGCAAGGTTGATTCGATAACAAAAAATAATCCGGCACTATTTTATGAAAGTATTTACCACCATCCCCCAGGATAATCTGTCGAAAGTACCGGCTGCGGCCCGTGCCATTGAGGCCGATGGTTACGACGGTATTATGACCATGGAAAATGCCCACGACCCTTTTTTGCCTCTGGCGGTGGCGGCGACGGTGACAGAAAAAGTCGAGCTGATTACTGGCATTGCCATTGCCTTTGCGCGCAGCCCCATGTCGGCG
>CAYWXW010000070.1:13955-17318 GCA_964462265.1 uncultured Porticoccaceae bacterium
CGGCAATCCCCCCCGACGCGATCGTGCCGCTGCGGGCCTCGAGGACCTCTACGGCCTCCTGTACCGCGGGCAGTCCCATGTCGGCGGCGAACATCGGCTGGGATCTACAGGCGGCCTCCGGTGGCCGCTTTGTGATGGGTTTGGGCAGTCAAATTAAAGCCCACAATTTGCGCCGCTTCAGTGTGCCCTGGTCACCACCGGCACCGCGCATGCGTGAATATGTGCAAGCTCTGCGGGCCATTTGGGCTTGCTGGAAGGGTGACGGCAAGCTCGATTTTCGCGGTGAACACTATCAATTCACCTTGATGACGCCGAACTTTATTCCCGAAAACTACCAAGCACCACCACCTGCAGTCACCATTGCCGCCGTCGGCCCGGCGATGCTTAAAGTTGCCGGAGAAGTGTGCGATGGCGTGCGCCTACACCCCTTCTGTACGCGGGCTTATCTCGACAATGTGGTGATGCCAAAGCTGAAGGAGGGCATGGCCCGCTCTGGCCGTGTGCGTGAAAGTTTTGAAATAGCCGGGGGTGGCTTTATTGCCTCTGGCCCCGACCAGCAGGCGGTCGACAAAATGGTCGAGTGGGTACGATACCGTTTGGCTTTTTATGCCTCGACCCCCGCCTATTGGCCGGTGCTGGCCCAGCATGGGCTAGAGGAGCTTGGTCAAAAACTCAATACCATGACCAAGGCGGGTGAGTGGGACAAAATTGCCGCTGAAATTCCCGATGACATGGTGCATTTGTTCGCCGCCATTGGTCGTCACGATGAAATCGCCAAGGTTATTGAACAGCGCTTTGGCAATGGCTCCGATGCCATCTTTGCCAGTGTTGCCACCGCTGTACCGGCGGATTTTCCGCCCGGGCTGGTGCAGGATATACAAGGCATCCCGGTGCAGTTTGCCGGTTTTGCCAGTAAGTAATACTTCTTTGAATTAGACAAAAGGTAAATAGACAGATGACTTTACCCCTCGATAACAAAATGCAATTTGGCTGGATGACCTCAATGGACAGTTCCGCCGCCGTGCGTGAAAGTACAGCGCTGGCCGATCGCATTGGTCTCGACTCCTTGTGGGTCGGTGACCACGTGGCCTTCGCTATTCCGATTATGGACCCTTTGTTGCAGTTGGCTCAGGCCGCCGCTTTGAGTGACCGTCTAACGTTTGGCACCTCGGTGTACTTACTACCCCTGCGCCATCCAACCCCGGTGGCCAAGCAAGTGGCGACATTGGATAGACTCTGCGATGGGCGTTTAACTTTTGGTGTCGGCATTGGTGGTGAATTCCCCAATGAATTTGCCGCCTGCGGTGTGCCGGTTAAAGAGCGCGGTGCGCGTTTAACCGAGGGCATGGAGGTGCTGCGAAAACTGTGGACAGGCGATAAAGTCAGTCACGAGGGCCGCTTTTTTCCCTTTAAAGACGTGCAAATGTTGCCCGCGCCAATACAAAAAGGCGGGCCGCCCATCTGGTGTGGCGGTCGCTCTAAAGCTGCATTAACGCGAGCCGGGCAGATGGCCGATGGCTACGTGTCCTACGTGGTAACGCCCGAAATGTACAAAGATTCACTGGATGTAATGGCAGCGGCAGCCGAGGCGGTTAGTCGCAAAGTCGAGCGTTTCGACACGGCCCACCTGCTGTTTTTCCGTATTGACGATACCTTCGAGCAAGCCTGGGATGTGGCGACCGAGCATTTAAGCGAGCGCTATGCCAGTGACTTCCGTGGCCCGGCGAAAAAGTATTGTGCCCTTGGTCGCCCCGAAGATCTGGCGGAAAAAATTAATGCTTTCCGCGGAGCCGGTGTACGACACATTATTGTCGACGCGGTGAGCCCGCCCGGTGAGCGCAATGAGCAGGTTGAACGCTTTGCTAAAGAGGTTATCCCTCTTTTGAAATAGGCTGGTAGGGGTTTGCGGGTTCTCTACCAGGAGTGCTCGTAATGCACCGGTGGTGGCAGCCCCAGAAATTCAAAGGCGATATCTTTGGTGGCGGGGTCGGCGAGTATTGAATGGTGGGTGGTGCGTGGCAAAGTTACACACTGCGCACCGGCAATGGCCTCGGCAAGGGGTTCGACCGGGCCACTAAATTCATCGTGCTGGGCACCGAGCACCAGCGTCGGCACCGTGACTTTGGCGAGAAGTTCCTGCTCCAGCTCCCGGCCTATGCCGTGGGTACAGGCAGCCAGTGCTTTGTGGTCACTGCGGGTCGAGTCGACAAAGGCGCGAAACGAGGCGGCAGCCTGGTCTTCAATAGCCCAGGGTTCATCGCTGAGCAGGGCCTGGGCCATGATTTCGGGGTCGCGGCGTTCCAGCAAGAGACTTTCGCCGACACCGATCAATACCGTTGCCGATAGCCTGTCGCTGTGATGTAAGAGCAGATGCAGGGTAATGCGCGCGCCCATGGAGTGGCTGATAACGGGCGCTCTGGCGATGTCGAGATGATCCATTAAACGCAGTAAGTCTCCGGCCATGGTGTCGATGGCGTAGTCTTCCGGGTCGTAGCATTTCTGGCTTTCACCGTGGCCCCGCTGGTCAAACAATATGGCTTCGCGCCCGGCCTGCATTAGCGTGCCCTGCCAGTCGGCTGCCAGCCAGGCCTGGCGGCGGTTGGCGGCAAAGCCGTGGGCAAGTATCACCGGGTCGCCGGTGCCCCAGCGTTCATAACTGATTTCTACACCTTGCGAATCAAATACCGGCATCGGAATCGTGCTCCTGTCATTTTTATAGTTGCTTTAAGATTAACCAGCTACTGCGATACTGCCAAGTTTTTCTCAGACTATTTTTGACGCTGAAAAATAGTGGTTTTTTTGACGGTGACGCAGGGGTCATGCATTTTTTTCCCAAGCGATACTTTCTGACAATGTCTTGTCGTATAGTGGTCAATCACAAAAACACTTAATAAGAGGATATTTTTATGTTGGGCGTTATCGCAACACTGACTATTCAAGATGGTAAGCAGGAAGGTTTTGAGGCGCTGATGCGCGACCTGGCAGCTCAGGTAAAAACGAAGGAACCGGACTGTACTTTCTATGAACTGCACAAAACTGACGATGCCACCGTCTATGTGATGATGGAGCAATACACCGATCAGGCGGCTTTTGATGCCCACGGTAAAACACCACACTTTCAGGAGTTGGGTGGACGTTTGGGTGAGTTTTTGGCCGCTGCACCGGGTATTCAGATTCTGCAGGGCGTTAATTAAGCCATCAATGAATCAAAACTGGGGTGTGGGCCTGTCGTGCCTCCACCCCTTTTTTTCACAGAAATCTGTCATTACAAAAAGTACTACAGGAAATTATTATGGCTGAGTTATTAAGCCCCGAGATTAAGGCGTGCATTGGCCAGGCCAGCCCCTCAATCCATGTTGAAGT
>CAYWXW010000071.1:0-17298 GCA_964462265.1 uncultured Porticoccaceae bacterium
CGGCGGCGGCGGCGCGGCTGGCCGCAGTCGCCCCAGAGGGGCGGCCCCGGCCGCCAGCGCATCCGAAGCCGACGCCGCGGCCGCGGCCCACCTTTGCGGACCCGGCGGGAGGGCCGGCGACAGCCGCGATTTGCTCCGCCTTTCGGTCTCCGATAGCCATGGCGGGGGGGAGCGCGCCCGCGCCGCCATGATGGCGCTCGACCTGATGCCGCGGGCACGCGCGGCGGATTTCTCATGCTATGGACGGCGCGGGGCTCGTTCCGGTCATTGTGAATGCCCGGAGCGGCGGGCGGCGCCGGGCTCGCACCGAGGCCTCGGCGACGCCGGTTCTGAAGAAACGATTCGTGACAACGCTGCCATGACAGCAACGACCACGGATTCCGCCTGATTGAAGCCACGCTGCCCTGACGGGCGCGCAGCGAAATCGCCCGTGCAACCTTGCGATGTGCATGCTCATGGTCTGGACCAGAAAAACGCATCCCGGCGCAGGGCTCGGTCATTGACATGCGGCGCAGGGCTCGGTGGTTGTGTTGCTGAGAACACAATGCTGGCGGAACCACACGCCGGAGACTTGGGACCCCCATGCTGCCAGCGCCCCGGGCAACCGCCGACCCGCCGCTGCCCCGCCCGAACCCACATCCACAACTCGAAGCGCGAACTCCAGCCTACGCTGCGGGCGAAGAGCGCGCACGGAAACAACAGCGCTGACAACGATCTCGCCTCCGGGACCCGTTGACTTCGCGAAAGCGGGGCTCTCCGAAAGCATGCCTCGCGGCGTGGCGATCACGATGGTTTCCCTCGTGCCGGCGACCAGCCACCGCGGCGCGTTGATACGGGCGGATCCTTTTTCGAATCCAAACGGGAATCGTTCAAGTGAATGGAATCATACGTTTTCAGCAAAATCATGGGCACCATGCGGCCCTCGCCCGCGGGGCTTGGAATACACACCCCTGCAGAATCGAGACTGCCGGGTCGAATGCCCGACGCATTCCAGTTCCACGCTGAAAAAAAAAGAACCGGGCCGACACGCCCGCGACCCCCGCGGAGCCTGCCCTCCACCACGAACAATGCCCCCTCGACTCCAGCGGCGGTTGGGGAAACCGGCCGCGACCACCCCGTCGCCCCGCACACCGGGGCCGGGACCCGGATCCAAAAACCAACCCAATCAGGGTCCCCGAAACGGGGGCCGCTTTCCGGCCCAGAAACAAGCGTCAAAGGTCTGAAGCCCCACTGTGGGGCTTCAGACCTTTGAGGCTCGTTTCTGTCCCGGAAAACGGCCCCTGTTTTGGGTACCCATGCCGGTGCCCCCGGCCAGACGAAACGCGGTACTGACAATGGACTGACTTCCGAGCGCCACTTGCCATACGGTGATCGCTGCCCTACTACCCCATGCAACCGCGCGCCCGACGGTCCCATCGATCATCCCGAATCCCAGGCGCCCCCGATCCCCGGCGGCCGCGCCGCTCTCGGACCACCGATAATAAAGCGAGCGCGCTAAGCCGAAGGCAATTTTTCGAATGCGCTGCCGCATGCTGCCGGCGCAGGGCTCGGCCGCAACCCGCGCTGAAATGACGACGCCCATGGCGAAGCACCATAAGTTGCATCGACAACAACATGCCAAGCTTCAGCTTGGCGTCGGCGGCATGGCGAGAAAGCAATGCCATCCAGCGAGGATGACGCTTCGCGGATCAATAACGTCCATGGAATGATTCCTCGTGGCGCGGATCCAGATGACACCATCGAGCTCGTAAGTCTCGAATCGAGGCACACCGTCGGCGTCGCGGCTGCGCGCGACAACCTGCAGCACCCGCTCCTGAAATACCCCGAGCTCCGTCAAGAGACACGACAGCGGCACGAAACCGTCGGGCCGCATGGGCAAACCACGCTCCTGGCCCTGATGTCGCAACAGGGCGGTCATGCGCTTGGACAATGCTTCGTCCCATGAGCGCCGCGGCAGCGCCTCGGCAGGCATCCCATCGGAGCCGGCGCCGGGCTCGGACTCAGCGGGCGTATTCGTCTCGGCCGCGAAACACAACGGCGCCGGCCGAGCCACCAGCGCAGGATCGATCCCAGCCATGCTATGCTTTTGAGTCGCCCGGATCCAAGTGGTTCCTGCATCATCGAAAACCTCGAAACGCCCGCCGCCTCGCGAGTGCGCGCCCATGCGGACAACGGCGGCAACATTCCGTTCGGTGACCTGGAAATATTCAAGCAAGTCCTGCAACGGCATAAAACCATCTGGTCGGACAGCGGCGCCGCGTCGATATGCTTGGTGCCGCAGGAACACAGTCATGGCTCGGGAGAGCTCGTCACCCCACAATTCATCCATCCGGCAGCAGAACGAGAGACAGGTGGCGCCGGGCTCGCCTGCGAATTGGCCCGACTCTTGCCAAATGTCAACACACTGGCACCGCGAGCAACGACGCGACCTCAACGAGACCGCGTCCACAAGCATTGACCGAGCCAGCGCCCGGATGTTGATGGAAGCAAAAAAAAACTGCGGGCACACAAAGCTGAACCCAATATGCTGGCTGCGGGATGCGGCGATGAAGTGGGAGGGCGGACCAAAACAAACGCGGCTTGCAGGCCAAGCGGGTGACACGACAGAATCGACAAGGGATGCTGGGACTGAAACGCGGCGAGCCAAGAACACAACATGGCAACAATCAAAAAAGATTCCCGAATGGTAGCATCCCGCAGGCAAAGCAATCCAGGGTCCAATTACCAGAGCAACTCAACAAGCTCGCATGAAGCGGCGACTGGATCGGGCGCACTGCAAAATGAACAACGCGAGCCAGCGGCGCTGCCTGCGGAATGCGCCGTACTGCGAGCACACTCCCGGCGAGCTTCGCTCGGCACACCCTCGATTGACACGATCGCTGGAACCGCGATCAATGCAACGAATTCTCCAACATAACTCCTGCCCCCAATCATCATGGCTGCATCCTGAAAGGGGTGGCCTCCAGGAAATCAGAGTCGGAAGAAATGCCGGGCCGCAGTCCGCGATGACAAACTCAGCCTTGCCTGGCAGCGGCAACACGACCATAACAGGACTGCCACCGGCTTCAGGAAAGCGCGCGGGGGCATCGACTGAGATGCGCTGGACCATGGTCGCATTGATCGCCGCGGGCAAACTACAATATTGAACGCAACGTCAAATGGAATCCTTCCACGCTGACACCGAACGCGCTGGGAATGAATCACCCGAAAGGCCAGAATCGAACCAGAATGCGAACCTGCTACTGCTCCAATCGCAGACCGACCTTCACATGAGCAGCCCCCCCAGAAAAATAAACCACCGACAGCCCGGACAGCGGACCCTTTTCCCATACGCCCCCGCTGCAGCCTGCATCCGCCCCGCGCATCGCCGCTGTGGACGATGGACGGGCGCAGGGCTCCGATCCATGTCATGGCTCATCGTCGGGCAAACGCGGCCGCGGCGGCGGGCGCGGCCTCGCCGACAGCTCTCCCTCGCGATCGGGGCCGCGCTTGCGGGCAGCAGTCGGCGGCGGCGCTGGACTGGATCCCGCGCTTCGTCCCAAAGTGGATGAGCAGGGCGCCACCCACGCGCTGAACTCCCCGGCGGCCACGACGTTCGCGCTGACAACGAGACGGACATGACCCTGCACGCAGACATAACACATCCATTCGCCCTTGTCGTTCTTCTCGAAACGCGTGAGACAGCGCACCCAATCGTTCCCATTCTCAGCGACGCAGGCAGCGACTGCGGCCGGGGCATACATGGGGTGCGCCCCCGGGTGCACGTCCGAGACGTTGAGGCACGCAGTGGCCCCTCGCCTTGGCGGCGTCGATGGTGGCAGCATTGGCTGTGGTCCGTCTCGATTCGGAACCGCCGCTGGCGTCCCCACAGCCGCGGCGCCTGTTGCCGGGATGGATCGAGCAGCGGCGGGAGGCGCAGGGCTCACCCCGGTGACCCCGCCGGAAGTAGGCGGGCGGGCGGCGCCGGGCTCGCGCCGAATATCCGGGCTCGTCGCGCTCGCAGCGGAACGAGGCGAAACAGCCTGGGTCGTTGCCCGCTCGAGTTCCGCGGCGGCCTCGAACCAGAACGCAGGATCATCCAAATCCAGCGACGCCATCGCACAGCGACACGGGCAAACCTAAGCAAGGGAGGACGCACGCACGATTACGGCCATCAGGAGAGCGCACTGCCAGGCCTATCAGATCCCCCCGACAATGTGATGGCAGCGGCTGAGAATGCAACCCCGCCGTCCGGAAACACCAGAGTTCCGATGGGGCCGGGACAGCCGGAAATATCCTCGATGACTCACAAACTTCAGCTGATAGTCAGAGTGTGCCGGGGTCGTCCTCAGCTCGGGACAGAAAATTCACTGGAACCATGGCAAGGGGAAAGGGTGAGCTTTGAACGAGGGCAGGTCGGGCGGCGAGGCAGGGAGGGGATGGGGGCGCACACGCGATGGCCCTCTCAAAAAATGGTACCCGGCGGGGGAATCGCAGGGCGCGCGACGAAGCGCGCGGCTGCGCGCGCAGTTCTTTTGCCGCTCGAGTCAGCCGCCCGCATGAGAGACCAGACTTCACCGAGAACGCACCCACGCATGCGAAACCAACGCCAACGTCGTCTGCCATCCACTGACGGAGCCAAGACGCACACATCCGCCATGGTGTTTCCCGAGAATGCGCCAGGCCTCGCACAACCGGCTGCAGTTGCCGGGGCAGAGCTCGGACGGGCGGAAGGCGCAGGGCTCGATCCGACCACGACCCTCACAGACATGAGACGGCGCTGTCCGCTGACGAAGCCATGGCCGGCAGCTCCTCGCGAAACATGGGCGACGTCACGCGTAGGTGGAAGCTGTTCGCGAGCACCCAGTCAGAATCTTCGGCGGGCATTTTCCTCAACCGGGCTGTCCAGTCGTTCGCCGCGCAAACAATGCGCTTGCCACCGAGCGACACCTTGATGGCGAACATGTTCGTCGCCGATGTGTTCAGGGTGACGGGACGCGACCCTGCCTGAAACACTTTCTTCATGGCGACCGTCATCTCCGGCGTACACTCGTCGAAAAAAAGAATGGTGTGCTCGATGGCGTTGTACGCTCGCAGATCCGGGCGAGTCTCGCCCGAGCAGCTCATCTCGTAGATGGAAGAGGCGGGCGCCAGCGAATACACGAAAGCCGTCTTGCCGAGCCGCGAGGGCCCTTCCAGCACCAGGAATCGGTAACGATCCAAGGTATCCTCGTACTGCGCCAGCCATTGCTCCACCATGGCAAACCTTTTGAACGGTCGCTGGCGGCGCAGGGCTCGCTCAGCGCGCGCCTGCATCACAGTGGCGACCCGGAGCTCGCAGCGTTCGCGATGCCACCGATCCATATTCTCCAAATTCTTCGCCAGGTTCTGCGGAATTCTGGCCATGACCGCGCGCGCGGCCGCGAACAGCATCTTCTCGCCAGCCAGAGCCCGCATGATCCACAGGGGATTCACCGAATAATCCGAGAACGGATCGTGTGAGCCATGCGACACCAGCGCGGACGTCTTCGGCCCCTGGATGTACCACAATCCCGCGGCAGCATTGCGGCCCCTGTGAAACGAGGAATCCCCGATCTGCATCGACTGATGCGGCGCGGACGCCAGGAGTTCCCAAGAGGAGTCGGGCGACAGAGAAACCCGGGCGCGGAGGCTCAGAAAGGCATGAGCGTGGACACGCACAGCCGACTGCTCGCGAAACGTCCGCGGGCAAACCTCGATTCCCCACGCGGCCATGGCGACGCCCAATTTGTTTCCAAGCCTCGTCATCAGGGAGCCCAGCTCAGCTGCGACATGTTTCACCTCCGGCGTGCGGCGAAGCGCCTCGCAAAGAGCTCGCAGTCGGCAGAGATGAGCCTCGGGATCCAGATCGTCCTCCGCGATGGGCTCCATGGCCTGACGCAATGATGCCTCCGTCCCCGGATGATCATCAGCGGCATCCGACGACGATGCGCCCGGTGCAAGACTCGGTGCGTCATCGACCCGCGCTCTCGCCAACAGCGCCATCACCGTACCCAGATCGCCCCATGGACCATTCCACGTCAAAAAAACACTCTCGGCACGCGAGCGCGGGCCCTTCGCCTTCGCCTCCGCCCAGGCACCAAGCCACCGGCAAACCTGAGATGCCCACAACGGGTTAGCGGTCGCAAAGTCCGCGAGGCGCTTCCGGCGCTGCGCTGGTGACAACGCTCGCAGGCAAAACTTCGCAGACAGGACGAGCTGCTCTTCCGGCGCTCTGGACCGATAATCCTCCAATCGCCGCCACCACCGAAAATACAGCAAACTCAGCCGCCGCTTCTCGTCCGCCGACAGCGGTTCCATCACAGCTTCCGAATCAGCGGCCACTCCCGGGGCTGTGCCCGCAGCCAAGCACAGCTCTGTGACGGGCGCCGGGCTCCGCTCATCAAGCAGCGCAATACTCGGACAGGAACCTTCCTCGGCCGGCGCCGGGCTCAGACCACCTTGCTTCCCAATGATGCGACGCCGCTTCACCGGCGACAGTGACTCGGAAACATCCGTTCGCAACGCTGGGGCCGGCGACGCCATCGCCGGAGGCAACATGGCCGCGACCACCGACGGACTGAAGGAAGCGCACGGTCCTGGAAGGCTCGGGCACCAAACAAAGAAAAAAAAACACAACACACAAACCAAACAAAAACAAAAACACGAACCGCTTCATGACGTCCGGAAGTTTCGTATAAGCGGGGAACCCCGGCAAATTCAGCCGGGCGAGCGCCAGTGTCCCGTCCGTGCTAGCCAGGCTAGGTGACTGCCTCGAAACTGCCTCCCTTACTGCAGCACAAAATCCAGTTTCACTGTGTCTGGCGCGGGATTTAGGGTCGTGCAGTTCCGCTGCGGGTCTTGCCTCTAATATAATTTAAGCGCAAACAGACCCAAACTTACTGCAGCCTTTGGCCTCGTAAAACGCGAGTTTTTTTGGGGGTTCGTCTTGACAAGTTTTGAGGTGATTCCGGCTCATGACACTTACACTTTAAGCATGGATTTCCGGAATCATGTTGATGATTTCTCGAGTTCGTGGTGCTCTCGAGTCCTTGTTGAACTTGTTTTGTTTTGTTGTGGTCCCTGTCGTTTTTCTTTTTTTCCTTGGGCTCTGTCTTGTATTTTCTCTGAAGGTGTGTGCTAGCGTTCAGAGCCGCATGATGCAGACTCTGTCATGGCATGCATCGTCATGGCATTGCTGGTGCCATCGATGTGGGCCTCGCGAATCGAGCTCGGGAATGCCTCCGCTACTTTCCTCGGTGTCCGTTGCTTGTCCTTTGCTTGCTTACTTGCATTTGTTTGCTGGGTCTCGCAACGATTCCGCTCTCTGACAGCAGTGACGGATTTCTAAAGCCAGGGGTTTTTTCCTGTCGATCCGAGCGGGATGCCGGGCATGGCATGGCCGGCTGTGACTGATGCATGCTATATGAATCTTAGGGAGGGAATCAGAGCTCCTGAGGCTGGAATGTCGATTGCTGAATCTGAAATCGTGGAGGGGCGGCTGCGCTCGGGGGTTTTTGTTGGCATCTGGGTCGGGCTCGCGTGTTTCTTCCGGCATCTGATGGTGCGGTCTGTATGGCTCGGCGCCGGGCTCAGAGCTTCATTCACAAGGGGGCGCAGGGCTCCCACGTTCCAGCCCCATCCATGCTTTCTCACTGCTGATGATCTCCCGGCCATCCCGCTCTTTGCCCCGTCCCGCCTGACTGCATCGTACTCTTGCTGATGATCCCGCGCTTTCACGATCTCTTTGTCTCGCTTGTTCACAGGGCAGCTCTCGTGCCCCAGTTGAGGTCCGGATCAGTCGGGGGTCGGGACCGCGGCAAGGCATGGCTAATGCGAGGGTGGGAAGGGTGCGCTCCGAGCGGCGGCTCGCAATCCTGGTGCGCGGCAATCTTAGTCACCCTCCGGGCGGCCTGTCGACAAGAGCTCATTGACAGCTGCGATCTATATCATGACATGCCAAGAATGGGATATGGGATAGGTGGGAACCAGGGGCACCGGGTGCTCTGGGCTCGGGCGCAGCGCGGTCGATGGCATTCCTGAAGGAACCTGGCGGGCGCGCGATGCTGCTATTTTCCCTCGGGCGGCTTCTCGACATATGATAACATGGTCGAACTTCGACGGCATTCTGTGGCCTCATGCTGGCTGGGCTTCAGCGCGGGGCCTTTCGGGTGGCCTCCGCAATGATTCCGACTGTCCGCTCTGTGGTCGGTCCGCCGCTGGACGCGATGGCCGTCAGCCACCGCGGAGCTGTGTCCTTCTGTGTGCACTGGCACGCGGCGCCGGGCTCGCTGTTTCTCGGCTCATTTCGGGTCTTCTGCGCGCTCCTCGCTGTCGTCGCGGTCCTCCGGTCGAGGTGACACTGGGGGCGGTGGCGGCGCTTCCATCGCCGAACCGCTCGGCGTCGGCGCTGGCGGCGGGCTTGCGCGCGTCGGGGCCGGAGCGTCGGTCGCCTTCGCCTCCGATTGAGCGTCGCGCCTCATCATGAGCACTGCCACCAAATCCTCGTCCGACATTTGCCGCGCTCTCTTGCGCAGGCGCCCCTGCTTCCTTTTCTCGCTCTTCATCGCCTTCGACAAATCTTTCTTTCGTTTCCTCACCTCGAGCTGCTCATCCCGCAACCTCATGATGGCGTCCCGGACCGGGTCGGACGGCAAGGCTGACAAGATTTTGTTTTTCGTGTCCGTCATGACGGCGGCGCCTCCGGACGACGCGGCCGCGGAGCTCGCCATCCCCACAAGGGCACTGCGACAGGAATGCGATGGCGGGGGCGTTCCGCCACCGCGGCGGCTGGAGCTGGAACAGCAGCGGCTGACTCGGCATGCGCGGCAGCAACATGAACGGGAGCGGCACCCCCAAGGGATCTCCGCGCGGTCGTCAGCGCGTGGAGCGGGCGGAGTCGTGGGAGACGTCCCGCCGAGCGCGCTGCGCGCGCCGGAGCCATTCCCGGCGGTCTCAAGAGCAGTGGGAAGAGTAAGTCCACCGGAACCGAGCGTTTCCGGGGCAGGACGAGGTTCAGGTCACCCATGGTTGGCGCACCTGCGTGCAAAGAAGGCAGTGGTGCGGGCCCGAGAGCGGCCAAGAAGCGAACCGAGGTCGGAGGATCTTGGGAGAGACCGCAGCGGCGGAACGTCGGGCCCCAAGAGCCGCCGGAGATGATTTGCCGCGCGGCCTCTGCCAAGATGGGCAAGGCGTTTTCCGATGGAACCTCGCCGCATCTTTCGAGCAGCTGCTCGCGCTCGTACAGTGACCGGTACCGTCGTTTTAAGGGCAAGAAGACGCCGACGTCGCAAGGCTGCAGATACTTCGTCATCTGTGCTGCGATTGGTAGAAAGTGCCAGCCACATGCGGCCAGGGTGCGCAAGACTGCGCTGGTGAGATGCACCGGACATGCATCCATGCTGAAGATGACGCGGCGTCCCGCCGTCGCTGGCCGGATGGCGCGGGCGACCTCGCGCAGCATCCGGGACAGTGCCGGGCCTGTGAGCCATGCGCTTTTCTGCCGCCACAAGCGGATGGGCGCGTGGTCGGCCGCGGCCCATGTCTGGGCCACGACCGCGGGCGCCATGCGCGTGTTCGTTACGATGAACTGTGGCAACTGCCGTTGCACGTCATCGTCGTCGCAGACGAAGGCAACAAGAGACACAGCACTGCGGCGCGCCCGCAAGGGCACTCGGACCTCGAGCGGCGGGCCGGCGGGCCCCGGCGCAGGGCTCGGCGGTACCACCGTTCCGGCTCGGGAGCCCGGCCACATCTTGATACTGCTTTCATCCATGTTGATGCGGAGCGGCGTGAGGCCCTCAGCGCGGGCGGTCGCCACAAACCGATCCCAACGTAGCGTCGCCAACGCCTCCGGGAAATGATTCCGGGGTCCAAACTGGTTCCCGAAATGGGGGCCGTTTTCCGGTCCCGAAAAAGGGGACTTCCTTTCTACTGGCAAGAAGGCGGGGGGCCGTTTTCGGGCCCCAAAAATGGGACCACTTTTCGGAACCCCGGCACCACTTCCGGCCGGTTCTGGGTCTGTTTTTCGTCGCGCCTTGTCTCGCAGCAGCGCCGGCGACAGTCCGGCCCCCGGCTGAGCAGCCTGGCGCCGCAAGCGCCAGCGGCGCCGCCATCGCCGCACCCACTGAGTTGCTCGGCGACCCGCCGCGGGTGAACCCACCAACAATCCGTCCGGTGCTTTCTCGAGGCCGCACGCGAGGCCGCGGTAGGCATTCCACACATGTGCAGTCGACGGCGCCACGCCGACGTCTTTGTTGACGCCGCGGACCCAATCGCGCAACTTTCGCTGCTGCCAGAATCGCCTGGCCGTCCTCCGGGGCCAAGCCTCAGCCGGCCAGCCGCCGGGCCTAATGTCTCCCGGTGCTGTTGTCAACGCGTCAGCAACCTCGCTTTCAGGCGGCGACATTGTCGCCGCCGGGTCATGGTCGGCGGCGCCGGGCTCGCTCCCTCCGGGGGTGAACTGTCCCCAAAACTCAGCGAGGACCTCGGCGCGCTCCCGCGGGGCCGTCATGTCAGCCAGCAGTCCAGCGGCTTGTTTGTGCCTGGGAGCCGTCCGGGATCGTTTGGCGGCTCTTCGTTCCTGTTGGCGCAAACAGCGCTTCTTCGCCCGCAACTGGATCTGCTGGTCTTTCAAGGCGTCGCTGTCTCGCATGAGAGCTGCGATGGAAGCCATGGCAGCTCGGGAGACTTCATGCCAAGGAGCTCGGAATCGGAGTCACTGCGGGGTGCCGGAACACAAAAGCGGCGATGAACAAAATTTCGGGGATTGCGTTTCGGTTCGCTTGGCAGCGGATCCATTCGCGGGGTGAGCAACTAAAAACTTGCGCCCGGAATGCGAGCCTGCAGGCGCATCGGTTCCATGATTTCGGTTAGAGATTCGGGTCTGGCCGACAATGATTGCAGATGGCTGGCGGCGCCGGGCTCGCCGGCGATGGGAATCGGTGCCTGTCGCACGCGCAAAGGAGTCCTGCGACAGGTGGGTGGGTGGGGTGTGTCCAGGGTAGAGTTAATCCATGCGTCGTGTCCGCCGCCCAGAGGGGTAGTGGGGGCAAGAGCAGAAACACCGGGCCCGTCAAAAGCATAGCAATCGCAGCTGCTGATTCCGATACTGCTGGGTCCAAAGAAACAACCACAGGGTCGCCCGGGCAAGCTGCACCCGGCCGCCCTGCCCACGCCAACGGCCGGCCGCATCGGATTGGCCAGCGGCGCCGGGTTAGCCCGGCGCGGCATAACCCGATATCTGAAAAACATCCTGTCATGAGACATCCTGAGAGGGCGGGGCTAACGGATCGTGTACGGAACAAACAGCATGGACAGGCGTAGCGCGGTATGTTCAAAGCCCGCGGGACAAGGATCGGTGACAGCAAATACGGGATCAATTTGCAACGAGGGTTGCGGCCATGTGTGTCCAAACACTCCGAGGCCAACATCGCGTTGCGCTCACGGTCGCCGCCGAATTCAGGGGCGCCGTCGCAAGCTCCTCTATGCTGACTTCGAGCCCGGCGCCGGGCTCGGCGCTCATGTTTCTGATTGGACGCCTGATCTTCGGAGCGTGCCACGCAAAACCCCCGCAGGAACGCTCATCGTTATTCTTATTCCCATCTGAAAGACAACGCTGTAGTTGGGGACGAGACAATGTAACCAAATCCAATGAGCGACAAGCGCTGCAAATCGGGCTGGTCGAGCGGTCCCGCGGGTACGTCGGCAGAGTCCACAGAAGGGGCGGGCGGGCCTGGAGGCGCCATTGGCTGGTTATCTGAACTGGAGTCGAAGGATCCGGAACCCAAACTACGCATCTGGAAACATACGGATGTACATGGCTCGCGGAGCGCCAAGCATTGGTTCGGCTGGCTCGCGACCTCGAAACATGAGCCGCCAGCACAATGCGCGGTTGTCCGAGCGCCCGCGGCGGCGGCTCGGGTCATGGACGAAGGCGCCTCACGGATGAAGGATGAAGGCGACGGAAGGCGCCGCATGGATGAATTTCGAGTGGATGCAGGCGCCTGTACGGCGCGGGGCGAAACTGGAGTTCTTGCGAGGCCACATTCTTGCTCATTGTGTCCGTCCGCCGGGGCCCCCGCCGACGGGAGATCAGTGTGGCTGCGTGTCACGATTGGCAAATAACAATTGCGAGAACAACCCCGGTCCGCTGGCTTGACCGGTGTCCCGCATCCATGGACGAGTTCGCGCGCCACTGCATCATTTCGCGCAATCGCGGGATCTTCACCCCTGACTGTTGCAGCCCTGCGCTCATCCGCCTGCTTTGCTTCCGAACTATTAGCGTCGAGTGCTGGCTGTGTTTCTGCTATGGCTCATCCACAACCGGTTCCCGCGGCCCGCCGTCTGTCGCGTGACTCCTGGAATTTGCCCGCGGGTTTGTTGTTGGATATTGCTGGGACTCTATGATGCTGCCTAGCGCTGGCTAACGCTGTGCGCGGCAAAACAATAACTGCTGTGGACAAGGAATCGCAATGTGAAGCTCTGCGTCGTCAGATGCCTCTCCGCAACAGGGCTGGTGCCATATCCGATGGATGTCGCCCGCTGCATGCCGGGTGCCGAAAGGACTGCGGGCGAGCGGGCGTTCGGGAACCGGGCCATTCTGGAGCCAACACGAGTACGGACGCAGGAGCCGCCCGGAACAGCGTCAGCCGCGGGATCGCATCCGTTGCTATGCTGCACCGGCCGGCAGCTGACTCGGCGGTCATGGCGCAGGGCTCATGCCGGTGTCGCCCGAAGCCGCATCTGGTTTGCCAACCAGCCATGGGATGCTGCGTGTCGCTGGCATTTTCCCAGTTTGAATGGATGATGGGTCCCCTCGGGCCGGCGAGCCTGTGCATGCTGCTGCTCCGTCGGATTCATTGCGCGCGATGTCAAACATCAGCGCGATCTCGCCTCCAGATCCCAACCGGCGGAGAGGACAAAACAACGCGATCGCCATCGACATGGGACAATTGATGCTGGTTTTCGCGGGTGCACACAACGAGACCCCCCCCCCTGAACCTCGAGGATGACACAAAATCTCGGCCGGCCGGTATGTCTCGGGCTCCAACAGCGGGGGAGATCGTGGGCATCGGCGCGCATGCGGCTACTCATATCAGGGATTCCTGTCGGCCGGGCGGTGTCACCAGTCAAGCATCCATCCAGGGCCTTGGATGATGCGACACTGATTCTGAGCTTCCTTGCTGACTGAGAGTTGATGCTGTCGCAGTCGGCGAAAAACGATCCGGCGCCGAAGCGGCGCACGCCAGTTTCATCATTGGCTCGCATGACTGGCAAGCCATTTGAAGTGACGGTCACACTTGGAGCGCCGGACACGCATGCTAGTAGACAACTCGTCGGGCGAACTCGGTGGACAGTGACATCGTGACAGTTGCATGCAAATAAATCCGAGACACAGTCGCAAGCGTCGTCAGCGTGTCGCTCGACAGGCTTCCACAACTGGCAGGGCAGGCAAGCAATGGGCGAGGAAGTTCCAGCGAAAAAAAAAGAAGAGGTGGCAGCGGTGGGACCGTTGCAACAATGAGCTGAGCACACGAACGGTCATGGTTTTGAAGCATGCAGTTGCGCGGGTACACAACACCGATGAGCGGATCGCGAGCTCGCAATAGCACGCGCCCGCGCAGCGGGCGAAAGGGCGGGCGGCCGCGGCGAGAGAGAGCGCCAGGGCGCCGGCGGCGACGGCAGCCGCATTGGCGCCGGCGCTGGGCTCGGTCGCGATGGCAATGCGCAGCATCGAGGCCTCGCGGAGTCGGGGCGGCGCATCGTTATCGCTGGCCCGACTCACTCCCGGGGTTCACACATTTCAGGGCATTCAACACGATGGCTAAGTTGTGATCGCTTGGATGCAACCGGCACCAAACAGGTGGCGTCGGAGATCCGCATCGCATGTGTTTGGCTCGGGAGTGTTCTCGAATGGACTTCCCTGCCACTTCCATCTGCTCCCCATGCAGCGCAATCTTACTTTGGGGCATGAGCTGTTCTGAATTGCTGCTGGCTGCTGGCGTCGCCTGACTTGACTCGTGAGTTTCCTGGAACGATCATAATTAAGCACTGACTTGGTCAAAGCCGAACTCAACGCTGCCACTTTGGCTGTCAAAGGAAAGCTAACAGCATTCTTTCACTCGACAAGCCCTTCCCCGCAGAACGCAGCAGCGCGAGGAACATCGGCGGAGCCAAGTGGGGGTCAGGATGCGGACAGCGCCGCGCTCAAGAGAGACGGGGGCCCGGTGCATTCGGGCAGCGAAAACCAATCGGAGGCAAATCGAGTTGGAGAATTGGATTGCGGAATCGGAAAATCCCGAGGGTCAGCTGCTGGCATTGCCGAGTCGGCGATCGCATGCGATCGGATCTTTGCTGGCCGACATGGCCGAGACTCAACGAAGGCGCTGGAAGGCTGTTAGAATGCGGGCGGTGCGACGGCCGGGCGTGAACTTGCGCTCCCACCCAGCACTGCTCGCTCGAAAGCGCGCAAGTTTAGTGGGCGCGGTGTGGCCGCCTTAAGCGTCGTCCGGGACGATTTCGTCCGGGACGACCTCGCCGCGGGCGGCGAAATATCGACGCCAGAGATCCGGATGATATAACTGCCGCAGCAATCGTCCGGGCGCGTACTCCAAGGCGCTCCTGTCATCCACATATTGACGAGGCACCCACCAATCGACGTCCGCCTGAGATGCGCGCGCCGCGGGGGTCAGACATGGAGCCGGGAGGCGCTGAGAAATTGCCGAAGCGCGGGGCCCATGCCGGCATTCTGGCGGCGCAGGGCTCGCACAGCTGAATGCACCCTACCACCAGCCCTCGGTCAACTCCCGTCCTGTTTCCGCTGAACCCCGCCCCTGTGTTTAGCTCACCCAACCCGAGCCTGCGAGAGGGTCTCGACGAATTCGCGGCGCTCGTACCCGTTGATCGCTCTGCGGCGGGCGCGAAGCTCGCGCCCGCTGGGGACATCGCATCGCCATGCGTTGTATTCCGGGGGGTCGCACACGAGCTCGCGCGCCAACCGCGACAACCTCGAACCCCTCGGAACTTCGTCCGGGCGCTCTTTGAGCGCGGCCCACCCGGAGGCGGCTTCTCCTGGAGCGCCTCGTCCCCAGCGGCCGCCGGCGGAACCCGGGGTCCGATGCCACTGGTTGCCGCCAGCAGCATGCCGGAGGTCGGGACCCACCCACCATCTGCCGCCGTCGTAGGCAGGCTTCACCCACCAACGCAGCCACAACTGCGACTCCCAACGCGGATCCCACCAGTGAGATGGTGGCTGGCAGGTGAGCCATCGGAAGGCCGGGTCCTTGATGTTACTGAGCTCGCCGGGCCCCCGACCGCCGCACTTTGGCTTTGGAACCCGCCCGTATGAAGGTGCCGTCTGTGTCAAATGGTGCTGGGTGCTGGGTGATGGGTGTTGGGTACTGGGTGCTGGGTGCTGGGTGCTGGGTTCTGGGTGCTGCGTGCTGGGTGCCGGGTGTTGGGTGCTGGGGGTGCTGGGGGTGCTGGGTGCTGGGTGCTGGGTGCTGGGTGCCGGGTGCTGGGAGCTGGGTGCTGGGTGCGGGTGCTGGGAGCTGGGTGCTGGGTGGTGGGTGCTGGGTGCCAATGCACATGCGTATGTTGGGCTGGCCCGACGAGCTCCTGGACTTTCAGCTCCGCGAGCCATTCCACATGGCCCTGAGCGTTCCAGGTTCGCAGCCAGCGCTCGCCTCCGAAGCCAGCGCGCACCCAGGGTTTGCCGAAGCTTGACTCCCGACTCGCGCCCGCGAGGCTTGGCTCGCACTCGGAGACGTGCTCGCAGTAGCTCCCGACAGAAGGCCACACCCAACAGCAACCGACCTCGTGAGCTGCCCCGCCCTTCAACCAGGATCTGAGCAGGACATCGCCGTGTCCGGGCTTCTGCGTTTCGATCCAGGGTTTGTACGCCCGCGCCCATCGGCGGGTGAGCACGATGGCAGCGCTGCTGTGTGACGGCGTCCCCTTCGCTTGCTTCGTTCCATCCCAGCTCAACCACACGAGCGCGCCATGTCGCAGCCGGTGCGCTGCTGTGCATGCGCGCACCAAGCTGATCAGCTCCGGCGATGGCGGACACCTGGGCGGCTTGGCTTGCCAGCCGACGAAGGAAGGGACTTTTGGCTCTGGCCCGGCGCTGGGCTCGGTGCGAACGCCCGGCGCTGGGCTCGGTGCATGCGTCGACGAGGCGCCGCCCGGCGCAGGGCTCGGTGCAGCGTCCCCGTGAGCGGATGCAGCGCCGGCGGCCGGCGCGTCTGCAGCGCTGGCGCTGGCTGCATGCGCGGCAGCATGGGAGCTGCTGCTCGCGCCCGTTGATGCCTGGGCGCCGCCGCGGCTGCCCGGCGCCGGGCTCGGTGCAGCCGCGGCCTGGCATGCAGCCTCGGCTTGCTGCATTGCAGCCGCGCGCCGCAAACGTTCGGTCGCGGCAGCTGCCGCCGTCCACCAGACCGGCGCGTCCGGTGGATCGGGGAAGAGCCGCCAGTCAGCTTCCGCGACGACGAACAATGTGTCTTCTTCGTGCCGCGGGTCCAGAATGTACGGGACCAAGAAATCCTGTGTCGAACGCTGCCACCCTCGTTTTTTTTCCTCGTGTGGCCGGGCCACAACCCGGCCTTGTCTCAGGCGCGACGCTTCACCAGGCCAAAGCCCGGCATCAACTGCCCGCCTTCCCGCCCCTGACCTCCCTCTCACCCTTCCACCACGCCCACTCCTTCCAGAAGTAAAAGGTCGCATGATCCCGCGGGCAGGGCGGCTGCATGGCGCGGCTGCGACCCAGGAACTCCGCGCAGTGCAACGGCCGCAACGCGCACGAGAGGTACGGTGCGGCTGATTCGTCGCCCACGCCCTCGTGGGTCAGGACGATCGCCTGATGTAGACGCGCTCGCAAACAAACCCACCCCGGCGACCGGCCACCCATCCGCCCAGGCGAGCCAGCCGATCTTTTGGTCAATTCTAAGCCGCCGCGCTCGATGTCATCACCACCGCCAAGACCGCGGCTGCCTTCGGTCTATAGCGCCGGCGCAGGGCTCGGTCGCACAGAATCGCAGCTCGGTGGGCGCTCGCTCGGCCCGGGTGCCCCCCTCTCCGCCCACTGCCACCCTCTGCCGACCGCTGCCCGTTGATTGCGCCATCTGACTACAGCGCGCCTGAATGGGCCGCCCTTCGATCACCTGCGTGAGCGCCGCAGGGTCCAGGGCAGCCGGCTTGGCTGCGAGCACCTCCCGCGCGTACTTAGCCAGGGTCTCGGACAGCTCCCGCTCCGTTGGGAACGGAGACGCGCCCGGCGGCGCGGCCGGCACGGGCCGGCTGCCA
>CAYWXW010000072.1:0-5728 GCA_964462265.1 uncultured Porticoccaceae bacterium
TGAAAAGCGCCCACCCGTGTGGAAGGGGCGCTGAGTGCTTTCAAATTAGCACCTGTAAATTATAAGCAGTGAACAGATGCTGATAATTTGACCACAAAATTCACGACCAGCGGGTACTCCTCTGTCTGTTTTACTATGGGCTTGAAGAAAGGGACGGTCTATAATGCCCGCCCTCATCTGCCTGCTTCGCATTCCATGCACTAGCTGTGCCGATAAAAGGGGCGCTGCATAGGTAAAGCCCCGCAAAGTAATCCCAGTCGTTGAGCAAAGGCAAAACATGAGCTACCAATTTATTCGCTATCAGGTTATTGATTCACTCGCCCTGATCACCCTGAATCGTCCCGACAAACACAATGCGGTTTCTCTCGGCATGCTCGCCGAATTGCACCTCGCCGTCGATGCCGCTCAAGTTGACGAACAAGTGCGCGTTATTGGTATTACCGGCGCCGGTGATAAAGCCTTTGCAGCTGGGTCTGACCTTGCCGAAGTTAAGGAAAGAGACCTGAAAAAAGCGCTGGAGCCCATTGTTCAAGGCCTGGCTGAAAAACTCGAGCGCTGCAACAAGGTCAGTATTGCGGCGATTAATGGTATTTGTTTCGGTGGCGGGCTCGAAGTTGCCCTGGGCTGTGACTTGCGCCTGGCGACACCCAATGCCACCTTTGCCACACCCGAAGGCAAGCTCGGTATTATTCCCGGCGGTGGCGCCACCCAGCGCCTGCCGCGTTTAATCGGCCGCGCTTGGGCTTTAGAAATGTTAATTATGGGCGAGCCCATTGATGCCGACCGCGCCCTGCACATCGGCCTGGTTACCCGCCTGGTTGAAAACGAAAACTTACTACCCGAACTGTCACGCATGGCCGAGCATATTTCTGCCTTCGCCCCTCTCGTGCCACAGTTTATGAAAGCCATGGTTAACTACGGCATGGAAGGTAGTAGTGCGGCCGGTTTGGCGATGGAGAAATTTGCTCAGAGCGCACTCTGTAGCACGCCAGACAAAGAAGAAGGCCTCAGTGCCTTCCTTGAAAAACGCACACCGGTGTGGAATAAATAAAACGTTTAAATAGTGGGGGCCCTTGAGTCAGGGCCTATAAAACTAGCGCAAATGTGTCCAGGCCAGCTCATAAAAATTAACAATATCACCCGCCAACTCTAAGGCTTCATTCTCTTCGTCGTGCTCGAGTATGCGCTCGCTAAAGGCGACATTCTGCCAATAGCGGCTAGCACCGATGGCCTCGATTAAAGGCAGGCCGGCACCGGCGTATTCCCAGTCGAGAACAATTAACTGCCCATCGGCATTTTCAATAATATTGGCGGGGGTTAAATCGTGGTGGCAAAGCACGGGCTGCTTAATTGCCGCCTGAAAAGCCGGTAGCCGAGATTCTATACTGCGGTACAAGCGCTGGGCGCTCATTGGAAAGGGTTGCTCGCTTTCGCGCAAACGCTGCCAGTAGTTGCGCACGTGGGCGCTGTAATCAAAGCGGGGAATGCCGCTACTCACCGCGTGTATTTGGGCAATTAATTCAAGCAAACTATCAATTTTCAGCGTGTCATTCAGGCTATCGGGCCGCCACTGTGTGCCTTCCACATATTGCGTCACCAGCACCCCCTGCTGAGGCTCACAGTAAAAAACAGTAGGGGCGAAAACCTTGCCATTAATCTGTTCGAGAATTTTTTGTTCGCGCTGTCGATCGATACCCAGACGTGCGGCATCGGGGTTATTAATACGCATCACCACTCTTAAACCACCGGCCTTGAGTAAATAATGTTGATTGGTCAAACCACCCGGCAAGCGACGAATAATGGTCGGCGGGCTATCCATCGCCAGGCGCCATTGGGGCCAGGTATCGAAGGCAGTACGAGCAGCATGAGAAAGCGGCATGGGTTATTTTTATCCAGGTTTCCATCAGTACAGGTGTATCAATGGGCGGCAGATATCATCTACTCCCAGCGATAACTAACTTCCCGTGTTTTCAACTCTGTGCAGCCAGGCCCTCTGACTCGTCTCCGACCATGCGTTTACGCCAGGCGAAAAAGCCGAACACCACAATAATCACATAGGCGACAAATAAAAGCGACGTCAAATACAGGCCCCGATCGATATAGAGGACGATGGAAACAGAGTCGATAACAATCCAGTAGAGCCAGTTTTCAAGGATTTTTCGCGTCACCATCCAGGTCGTCAAAACACTACCCCAGGTGGTGAATGAGTCGAGATAAGGCAGAGCTGCCGTGGTGTTGTTGGCGAGCAAACTACCCGATACTGCCGTCAGGCCTGCAATAACACCCCAGGCCAGCAAATGATTTCGCCATGGCCAGGCGCTTATCTCGATAGCACTTTTGCCTGAATTTGTAAGCGACCCCTTACCACCCCGCCACTGCCACCAGCCGTAAACCGCCATGGCCATGTAGTAGACATTAAGAGCCGATTCCATCAGCAAACTAACATCCCAAAACAGGCCGGTAAAAATGGCCGTACTGGCCAAAGCGCAGTACCAACAGAGACTATTTTCCCGTAAGGCCAGTAATAGATAGGCAATGGCCAGTAGCACAGCTAGCAACTCCCAGGCCGAAGTGGCGAGTAGTTGCTGCTGAGCGGCGATTAAAAAATCGAGCACTTACAGGGCCTCGTAATCGAGAATAAATTTGGTGACAAAAATCGCCTTGCCGTATTTTTCGTGACTCCAGACCATGGCGTCCTGCAGCACCTCCATCACCCTCTCTTGCTCACCCATAATCACCGTACAGGTGGGAAAGGTTTCGACTTTCAAACCGGCATAACTATTGAGTTTTTCGATAAATGCATCAATCGGCGGAATATAGTTTTCCGCCAGGGGATACATGCTGATTTCTGCACTGAGTAACATAAGCCCTACATCCTTTTTTCACATACTAATAAAAAAACTAAAAGCGATACGTCGCATTAACCCCAACAACTCTCGGCTCGCCGTACTGTACATATTCTTCATCGTCATAAAACTTACGCGGGTCGTTACCAAAGTAAAAGCCGCGTGTGGCGTAGTCTTCATCGGTGAGATTGCGCGCCCATAGCCTTATATCCCAGTGCAAACTCTGATAGCCGAAACTGGCATTGAATAACTCATAGCTGTCGGACTGTTGATCATGGCTATCAGAGAAGTAAAAGGAATCTTTACCCTCCGCTTCAAGCCGTGCGTAAAAGCCATCGCCAAAATCAAAACGTCCGCCGATATTAAACTGGTAGTTCGGTGCGTGAGCCTGTTCGCGGCCACTTTTGTCAAGTAAACCACTGTCGCCCTTAACAATAAAATTATCAATTTCTGTATCGAGCCAGGCCAGATTGAGAAACAATTCAAGCCGTGAGCTCAACTGCCATAAGCCTTCAAACTCAAGCCCAATATTTTCGCCGCTGGCGGCATTGTCGATATAGTCAACAAAGGTAGGCCCCTCGTTGTACCAGCCTTTTAATTGCATATCGTCGCGATCCATAAAAAAGGCCGCCACGCGCAATTGCAGACTGTCATCCAGATACGAACCCTTCAAACCCATTTCGTAATTGATCAAGGTTTCGGTATCGAACTCCAGGCGCTGGTTGAGGAAAGCAATGACCGAAGGTGTGAAGCCATTACTGGCCGCCCGGCCCACGGCTTCACCATTGACACCGCCCGCTTTGTAACCCCGTGACACCAAACCGTAGACTAGTGTGTTGTGGTCAAGGCTGTATCCAAGGCTAATTTGCCCACCCCACAGGTCTTCATCCGGTGCAGCCTGCACGGCACGACTATCACTATAGTCCGCCTCGAAGCGTTCCCAGCGACCACCTACGGTGAGGGTCAAACGCTCACTCAAGGGCCTCGACAACTGACCGTAGAGGGCGAGGTTTTCTGTCTCATAGCGGCTATCAAATGTTGCCGGGCTATCAAGCGCCCAGTCGAAAAACTCCCGCCTTAGGTCTTCATCTTTCTGATCAACATAAATACCGGCGACCCAATCGGTGTTGCCCGCCAACTGACCGGCTTCGCTTGAGGTAAAGCGCATTTCAAAACGACTGGCCTCTCGCTCGCGTACGTAGTTATCGGTCGTCGAAAACTCCCAGCCATCGCAGGGTGTGCCTGTGCACAGGCCGTTGTAGCTCCAGTCTTCGTCATAGCCGTATTCAAGATTTGAGTCAGACCAACCAATGATGGTTTTAAGGGCGAAAGCTTGATGGCCCGTCCAGGTGCTCGACAGTGCAAAAGCCACTGTTTCCTGCCTGTCATGGCCGGGCTGATCGGACAAAGTATGGCGCGTGTTGTCGAGGGAAAAGGCATCGTAACCGTTGTCGATATCGACATAAAAGCCGGTAAGATCAATACTCAAGTCATCACTGGCCAGCCAGCGCAATTTGCCCCGAGTGCTCAGCTCATCAATATTATTGGTGTTGTCCCGGTCGAGAAAGTCGTTATCAATATAGCCGTCACTGCGTTTTTGCTGCACAGCTAATCGCCCCAGCAAACCCTCGCCCAGCGGCCCACTCACTACCGTACCCATATTCCAGCTGTCGTAGTTGCCGTAGCCCGAACTGGCGAGAGCTTCAAACTCTTCTGTCGGATCGTTGGCGCGAATATTGACCATGCCCGCCAGTGCATTGGCGCCAAAGTGCGTACCCTGGGGGCCACGCAGAATCTCCACCTGACGTACGTCGAACAGAGTAGCGGCATTACCCATGCCACTGACGTCAATATCGTCGATCAGCATGCCAACCGAGGGGTTGACCGGATCGACAAACTGACTGCGCTCACCAATGCCGCGTATTTGCAGGTAGCGCCCCCGTGAGGCACCGCTGGCAAAGTTGACATTGGGGGCGGCGTTGAGAATATCCTGCAGATGCTCACCACCGCGTTCGGCGATGACTTGCTGGTCGAGCACGGTCAAACTGGCGGGCACAGTAAGAATATCGAGTTCGCGAAAGGTCGCGGTTACGACGACTTCTTGCAGTGAACTGGCACTGGTATCGTCAGCAACGACAGATAGAGAATTAAAACTAATAAAACTTAGAGAAGTGACCAAAAGGCCTGTAAAACAAGAATTTTTCATTGGAGTCTCCAAAAAAATAAAACAGGAGACCCGGAAGAGATGCGTAAAAAGGCAAGATTGTGATAACCCTATTCCTACGCCGGCACTACCCGGATCAGGTTCAAGGGTTCATCAATTCCTTCACATCGCTGTTGCAGAATTGCTGTCTCAGGCCGTAGCCACCCCTTAGGAGTTCGCAGTGGACTTTGCGAGGCGCGTATTCTAAACGACTTTGCCAATAGCGCAACGGGCAATTTTTTCGACCAATCTAAGCTTATCGCCGTTTGACCATTGGCAATGGAAAATACTCGCCGGTATAATCGCGCTCACCTGGCCCAGGCCATGGGCTTTACGCCGTTAAAAGCCTGTACTAAAAGCATCCACGGGAAGCACCTACGGAAAGGCTATTGTTAAGCGGCCTTGGCAACAACACTATTTACCCTCACTAGATAACCAATAGAAGGCATCGCACATGAGCTACAACAGTATCCCCGCTGGCAAAGATTTACCCAACGATATTAACGTCGTCATTGAAATCCCCGCCAACCACGCGCCGATCAAATACGAAGTTGAGAAAGATTGCGACGCACTGTTTGTCGACCGCTTTGTTGCCACGCCCATGTTCTACCCTGCCAACTACGGTTACATCCCCCAGACCCTGTCTGAAGATGGCGATGCCCTCGACGTACTCGTGGTA
>CAYWXW010000072.1:5777-16967 GCA_964462265.1 uncultured Porticoccaceae bacterium
CCGAGCCATTGGCGTACTCAACATGACCGACGAGTCGGGTGTTGATGCCAAGTTGATCGCCGTACCCCACAGCAAGCTGACCACTATCTACAACGACATTGAAGAAGCCACCGACCTGCCTGAATTGCTGCTCAAGCAAATTGAGCACTACTTTGAGAACTACAAAGATCTCGAAGCCGGCAAGTGGGTAAAAATTAGCGGCTGGGGCACAAAAGCCGATGCACACGCTGAAATCTTGTCTTCACGCGAGCGCTATTTAAAAGACGAAGCCTAATCTTTACGGCTTTAGTTTGATTGGTCTGCTTGATCCGATCTGAGACCGATACAAAAAACCCGGTAATTGCCGGGTTTTTTTATGCCTGTAAATTATCCTAAGGGCTCAATTTTGTGGCTGCAAACTCAGCGCCATAATGCGACTAATATGCGACAGGGGATAACCACTGTCCTGCTGAAAGCGATTAAACACCGCTTGCACTTTGAGCAAATCCCGCTTTGAATTCGGGCTTAAAGTGTCCATCAACTTATGACTCAGTAACACCGCGGTGACATCCTTGCTGAGCATAAAGGTGTCCTTGCCCATCAGTCGTAAAAAGCCCGGCCCGGTATTGCCACCCAAACGACTACCGCGCTTTTTCAGTTCAAACCACAACTCGACAATAGACTCTTCAGGCCAGTCGGCAATATAGTCGGCAAAGCTCCCGTGGCTGCGCTGAATATCATTAATGTACACGGCATTATCGCGCACCGACTGTATCTTGGTGCGATGGCGCACGATGCGCGTGTCCTGCATTAATTCGTCAATGCGATCATTGGAATAGTTCGCCAGCGCCAGTGGCACAAAGCCAGCGAAAGCGGTTTCAAAATCCGGCCACTTTTTGGCGATCACCTTCCAGGAAAAGCCCGCTCGAAACACACAGCGCGCCATGGCCGATAGATAGCGGTCATCACCGATGGCGCGCAATTCATCCGCCGTGTTGACCTCTGGCAGCAGGGCCAGAACTTTGTCTTCACCCCAGTTGCGCAGGGCTGCTTCGAAGAGTGTTTGAAATGAAACCATGGGCTGTGAGTGCTCGTGTTGAATAAGCTGAAGGGGGCAATATAACCGTGTTTAAATGGCAAATACATGGCTCGGCTATTCTTAAAGCAAAAGCCGGTTGCAATCGCCGCCACTGCCACTAAAATCCCCAGTCCGAACACAGGCCGAGCAACAATGAATATTCGCGAAACACTGATCCAACACGTCAGATTGGCAATGACAACCGCCGGTATTCCCCCCGAATTGCCCGCCAATGTCGCCACCAGTACGCGACCCGAGTTTGGCGACTTTCAGGCCAACGGCGCACTGGCCGCCGCGAAGCGACTGAAGCTCAAGCCCCGTGACCTCGCAGCCGATATTGTCGCCAACCTCAAGTTAGAGGGCATTGCCGACAAGGTCGAAATCGCCGGCCCCGGTTTTATTAATATTCACCTCAGCGATGACTATCTCGCCACCACCCTCAGCCAGACTAACCCTGCGCAAGCCAGCGCGCCGGAGCAGGTACAAACCGTGGTGGTCGATTATTCGTCACCCAACCTGGCGAAGGAAATGCACGTCGGCCATCTACGTAGCACCATTATTGGCGACGCCATTGCCCGCGTGCTCGAACACCTCGGTCACCGCGTGATTCGCCAAAACCATATGGGCGACTGGGGCACTCAATTTGGCATGTTGATTGCCGAGCTTGAAGAACAAGTGGGCGAGGGTGAAAAGCCCGAATTAGCCCTGGGTGACCTCGAAGGCTTTTATCAGCAATCCAAACGCCACTTTGACGAAGACCCCGCCTTTGCCGATAAAGCTCGCCAATATGTTGTCAGCCTGCAAGCGGGCGATGCCCACTGTTTAGCCCTGTGGCAGCAGTTTATCGATATTTCTGTCGAGCACAGCGAGGCGCTTTATCGCCAGCTCAACGTCACCCTAAGCCACCAACATATCCGCCCCGAGAGTGCCTACAACGACGATTTGCCCCAGGTACTTGCAGACCTGAAAAACGCGGGACTGGCCTGTGAAAGCGAAGGCGCACAGGTGGTGTTTCTCGACGAACTGGCCGACAAAAAAGGTAATCCCAGCCCGGTGATCATACAAAAATCCGACGGCGGTTATCTCTATGCCACCAGTGACCTGGCCGCCCTGCGCTATCGCAGTCAAACCTTAAAAGCCGATCGCGCCCTCTACTTTATTGACGCACGCCAAAGCCTGCACATGAAGCAGGTTTTCACCGTCGCCCGCAAAGCGGGTTTTGTTGATGAGGCAATGAAACTGGAACACCTGCCCTTTGGCACCATGATGGGCGAAGACGGCAAACCCTTTAAAACGCGCAGTGGCGGCACCGTTAAACTGGCCGACTTATTAGTCGAAGCTTTAAAGCGTGCAGAGCAATTAATTGCCGAGAAAAACACCGAAATCGACGCCGCTACCCGCAAAGAAATCGCTCGAAAAGTCGGTATTGGCGCGGTGAAATATGCCGACCTCAGCAAAACTCGCACCAACGATTACATCTTCAACTGGGACGCCATGCTCAGCTTTGAAGGCAACACCGCACCCTACCTGCAATACGCCTACTCGCGTATTTGTAGTGTCTTTCGCAAAGCTGAATTAGAACGCGGGCAAGTCGAAGGCGAAATCAGCATCACCACCCCCCAGGAAAAAACCCTGGCCCTGAGCCTGCTCAGCTTTGACGAAACCTTAAAAACCGTTGCCGAAGACGGCTACCCCCACACCCTGTGCAACTACCTCTACGACCTCGCCAGCGCCTACATGAGTTTTTACGAACACTGCCCTATTCTGCGTTCAGATATTGATGCCCAAACTCGCGCCAGCCGATTGCAATTGAGTAACACCAGCGCCAATACGTTGCAAAAAGGGCTGGAGTTACTGGGTATTGAAACCATGGAGCGGATGTAAACTGGAAGTCAAACAAGCGCCTTCATAAGCCATCGAAAAGTAATGCTTACTTAGGCCAGCAGTCGCCTTTATCACGCTGTAATCATGCTTTGCCACGCCACCCCAAAGCCTCTTGTCTCATCATTGAAACGAGGGGCTTTGCGGTAAAGCCATATACACACTGTCAACAACGCCGCCGTCATTGTCATTCACCCTTAAATACAGCACCACAAGACCACATCATCATTCCCGGAAACCTCAGCGACAAATATCCCTACGGATCTACTGACGAACCTATAACAACAGAAATAAACAATCAAAGCAGCAAGTGCCAATACCTCGAGTAATGATGAAAATAGCTGCGCGCTATAAATCTGGAGGCAACATTGACAGTCGTCACAATTGATTAACAAAACACAACCCTTTGTCGCGACGCACCCCCACTGGTCGAGAGCAGCCACTACAGAACAACTTGCGCAAATATAATGCCCGGGTAAAACAGCAGCCGCGACAAGCGTCGATGCAGCAACACTAACCCACTCAACAAAATCGGTTGCCCCCAATGAAGTACTATTTATTCCTTCTCCCAATCCTACTGCTTGCTAGCGCCAGCAATGCAACACCGATAAATAATGCCACCATCGTTCAAAACGGAAATGAGTTTTCGAGCATTAGTCGCCTCTATCAAAAAACCCCCAAGGTGACCGGCTGGATTAAACTCAATGACGATTCTATTTATTCGCCCT
Source organism: uncultured Porticoccaceae bacterium (assembly GCA_964462265.1). Taxonomy (GTDB): domain Bacteria; phylum Pseudomonadota; class Gammaproteobacteria; order Pseudomonadales; family Porticoccaceae; genus Reddybacter. Next base: position 9,444 of record CAYWXW010000072.1, read on the forward strand.
GGGCCAGACAATGGGCTGAGTACACAGCCTTTCTCACTAAAGGCGTTTGGGATATTGGGCTTAACGCCAGCAACCGTGGCAACCTTGAGGCTGGCTCGGGTTGGTACAACACCTTTAGAGTACGTAGTCGATTAACTGACCCAGCACTGATCACTGAAGAAATCCTGAAAATTACAGCCAGTGATACGCAATCTCACTATGGTCTCTCGCGAGTTGATATTGCCACTGCTGGCGATTACACCGTGCGCTATACCTGGCTGAACGACAAGTGGGGTGGCCATAGAGACCCTTTGCGTCGAGATGCCAATATCCAAATAAACAGCGTCTTTTTTAACCGCGTCCCCGAGCCATCAAGCCTGGCATTACTGACTCTTGGCGCCATCCTTTTAGTGGCAAGAAAACGCTCGCGCCCCAAGTGCAACGAAGCCGATTTAAGCGCTCTTATTTAAGCCTTCTTATTTTAAGAAGAATTAATTCCACTGAGCGCGCAAGCCCTCAGTGGAACACCCTAAAGTCGATAAAGAAACATCCACAAAACGCCGAGCCTGCTAAGGCCAAATCCCCCGCTGCGCAGTCACCGCAACCAACTTATCAAGAGCGATAACTAATGCCGCCGTGCGCAAGTCCAGTGGGTAGGCATGGTCATCTTCCGGCAATTCGCTTTCTTCAGCAGTCAGTAACTTCAAGCGCTCGACGCTGACATCAACCGCTTTATTCATTTTTTTCAGCAACTTTTCATTCACCTCATCCAGTTCCCACTGCTGGTTTTCGAGGTTTTGTACCCACTCAAAATAACTCACCGTTACGCCACCGGCATTGGCGAGAATATCGGGCAGCACTTGAATACCCTTGCCAGCAAGTATGCGATCGCCCTCCGGGGTAATTGGCCCGTTGGCTGCCTCGACCACCAGCTTCGCTTTAATTCGGTCGGCGTTATGGGCGCATATTTGATGACTGAGAGCCGCCGGCACCAGTACATCGCAGTCAACTTCCAGCAATGCATCGTTGGTGGTGCTCATGGTACCGGGCAAGCCAATGAGAGAACCGTGTTCACGCTTGTAAGCTGCGACCTCTGCCAAATCGAGCCCCTCTCTGTCGATGATGCCGCCCTGAGAGTCGCTCAAGGCAATAATTTTGGCACCCATGCAGTGCATTTGCTCAGCGACGACGGCACCGACATTACCGAAGCCTTGAATCGCCACCGTGGCTCCATCCAGACTGCTCAACCCCGGCACCATGTGCTTGGCTATAAAGTGACGAGCGGCATAACACACACCCCGGCCAGTGGCCTCACGTCGCCCTACCGAGCCGCCGAGGGAGACTGGCTTGCCGGTCACGACGGCGCGGTTGTTATTGCCGCTGTGCATCACATCGTAGGTATCGAAGACCCAGCTCATGGTTTGTTCATTGGTGTATAAATCGGGTGAAGGGATATCAATGTAAGGGCCAATATTGTCACCCAGCTCGCTGATAAAACGCCGGGTGATACGGCGTAATTCGTGGGAGGACAATTTTTTGGGGTCGCAAACCACCGCGCCTTTAGCGCCGCCAAAAGGCACTTCAATTAAAGCGCACTTCCAGGTCATTAAGGCAGCCATTGCGCTGACTTCATTGAGATCAACATCTGGATGAAAGCGTATGCCGCCCTTGCCCGGCCCCAGGGTGCGATTGTGTACCACCCGGCAACCCTTAAATATCTGTACCGAACCATCATCCATTTCAATAGGGAAAGTGACACTAACCACCCGCTTGGGATAACGCAGCGCGTCAATAATACCTTTGTGGATGTGGGCGATACGACACAGGGCCCGGTCGAGATTAATATTGGTCATGGTCGCAGCGCTACTATCGGTAATAGCACCGCCTCTTACATCAGGCTGATCCATAGATTTTTATTCCTGTTTGTTTTGCAACGGGGCTTTATTCAGTCTTCACCTGAATCTGCCTCAAAAGCCAGGGGATACTGATGGCCCGCCTGGTCGTGTGTTGAATCAATAAAACGCAGGCCGATACCCAGTAGCCTAACCCCTTGCTCACCCCGCCACCAGGCTTGCTCGCATAAGCCCTGATAACCCTCGAGTGTAATACCATCGGGCAACTCTCGCTCTACGGTGGTGCTGGTGAAATCACTAAAACGTATTTTTAAATAATGGCGACTGACCTGATAAGAGTCATCAATATTTTGATAGCGCGTTTGTAATTGTTCAAACAAGGCCGGCAAACGGGCGATGCAGGTAGCGGCATCGGGTAAATCATCAACAAAAGTGGTTTCAACACTGAGGGATTTTCTGCGCCGGTCTACTCTCACTGGGCGATTGTCTATACCCCGGCTCAACTCAAATAAACGCTTACCCAGCACACCAAAGTGCTCGGTCAACTTGATTAAACTGAGCTGGCGCAAATCACCACAAGTTTTTATTGCCAGCTGGTGCAACTTTTTTTCGGTGACTTTACCAACGCCGAATAACTTGCCCACCGGCAGTGCCAGCACAAAGTCATCGACCTGCGCCGGGGTGATGACAAACAGGCCGTCGGGTTTGCGCCAGTCACTGGCTATTTTTGCCAGAAATTTACTCGGGGCAACACCGGCAGAAACGACAATGCCAATTTCATCCTTTATACGCGCACGAATCGCCTCGGCCATTAAGGTGGCACTGCCCTGGTAGAGTTCGGTGGCGCTGACATCAAGAAAGGCTTCATCGAGAGACAGCGGTTCAACCAACGCGGTAAAATCAGAAAAGATTTCGCGGATCTGCAGAGCTATCTCTCGATACTTTGTAAAATTGGGGGGCACAACAATTAAGTCGGGACATAAGCGCAAAGCGCGAGCTGTCGCCATCGCGGAGTGTATGCCGTAGGCACGCGCTGCATAGTTGCAGGTGGCAACCACGCCGCGCCGTTCGGCGCTGCCACCCACGGCGATAGGCAGGGTGGCCAGCGAGGGATCGTCACGCATCTCCACCGCCGCGTAAAAACAGTCGCAGTCACAGTGGATAATTTTTCGCTGCTGGCTAAGTTCAGTCATATTGGCGAAGCAGCTCAACACAGTAATTATCAGTCATGGTGATTAAGGAGCCTCTGACTAAGTCTGGATGAAGTAGATGGCGAACTAAAATTTTTAGATTCAAGGCGCAAAGTGCACGTAATAGCGGGCTATTGCGAAGCTTTGCAACGAAGAAGCTGAATATTTTAGTCGTCAGATACGAGTTCATGACTTGTTCAGAGACTCCCTACCGCTTGCGCAACAGACTCAAGCCATCAGCCAGTGGCAGCAAACTGAGGTCGACACGCTGATCAACACTAAGCTGAGCATTGAATTGCTGAATGGCTCGGGTGTCGTCGTCATCCGTCGACGCCTCCAGCACGGCACCACCCCACAGCACATTGTCGACGACTATCAGCCCGCCGGGGCGCAGCAGAGCCAGGCACAGCTCGTAATAGTCGCTATAGCCGGTTTTGTCGGCATCGATAAAAGCAAAATCAAAGCTACCCGCCTGCTCATCGTCCAGCAAGGCCTGCAGAGTTTGTGCAGCGGGGGCCAAACGCAAATCGATTTTATCGGCGAGCCCCGCCTGCTGCCAGTAGCGCTGGGCAATGGCTGTGGTTTCGACATTAATATCACAGGCGACGAGCAGGCCATCATCCGGCAATGCCTCAGCAACGGCGAGGGCACTGTAGCCGGTATAAACACCGACCTCGATAGCGCGCCTCGCGCCCATTAACTTAATCAACAGGGCCATAAACTGCCCCTGCTCGGGGGCAATTTGCATCACCGCCATAGGCAGTGTTGCGGTTTCAGCACGCAACTGCGCTAAAACGGGGGACTCCCGTAGAGAGCTCGCCAATATGTAGTCATAGAGTGGCTGGTCGAGACTGGTGTATTTTGAAGACATCATTGAAACCCTTTGTGTTGACGCTGAAGAACTGACAAACAGCAGCATCTATGGTATTTAAGTGCCCCCATCCTGTATTCGAAAATCAAGTGCAGCATTTTAAGCAGCGTCAAACCAAAAAGGAAAGAGTCATGAGCGATACACTAAATTATGAAGGCCGAGTCGCCATCGTCACCGGCAGTGGCGGTGGCCTGGGTCGTGCCCACGCCCTGCTGCTAGCCAGCCGTGGCGCCAAGGTGGTAATTAACGATCTCGGCGGTGACATGCAAGGCCGGGGTACCAGCGGCAGCAACAGTCCCGCTGATAAAGTCGTAGAGGAGATTAAAGCCGCCGGTGGCGAGGCCGTGGCTAATTACGACTCGGTAATAGACGGTGACAAAATTGTACAAACCGCTCTCGACACCTACGGCAAGATCGACATTCTCATCAACAATGCCGGCATTTTGCGCGACACCTCTTTCCACAAAATGACAGAGGACGACTGGGATCAGGTCTATAACGTCCACGTTAAAGGCGCTTTCAAAGTCACCCACGCCGCCTGGCCCCACCTGCGTGAGCAACAGTACGGACGCCTGGTATTCACCGCTTCAAGCTCCGGTGTTTACGGCAATTTCGGCCAGGCCAATTACGCCATGGCCAAGCTCGGTTTATTTGGCCTGGCGCAAACCCTGGCGCAGGAAGGCGGTAAGTACAACATCAAGTGCAACACCATCGCACCCTTTGCCGGTTCGCGCATGACGGAAACCATTCTCGAAGAAAAAATGGTCAAGGCCCTCAACCCCGGATTCGTCAGTCCACTGGTTGCCTATTTATGCCACGAAGATTGCCCCACTACTGGCAACTTATTCGAACTCGGTGGCGGCTGGTATTCACAGGTGCGCTGGGAGCGCAGTGAAGGTATCACCCTGCCCTTGACCCACGGCATTAGCCCTGAGCAAGTTGTCGAGAATTGGGGCAAGATCACCGACTTTTCCAGCAACACCGAACACCCCATTGTTGCCCTGGCTGGCTTTCAAAAAGTTGAGCCGAACCTGGCAACACTGCCCGATTAGTGCTCGACTGACGCCCGACAAAAATCGACCCTTGCCTGCTCGCAAAGAACGAGCAAGGGTCTTTACCCTCTACCCCAACAATGCCGCTCAAACTTCCCCGACACGCTCTTGCCCATCGACACGCAATAACACTGAAGCCCACAACTTTACAAAATACACAATAAGGAAGTCATGCAGTCCACACGCACACGCCTTGATCGCTTTATGAGCCAACAGCTCGGTATTAAGCGTCAGGCGATTCGGCCAATACTCGCCCAGGGGCGTATTCTGGTAGACGGCAGTGTGGCCTGCGATGTTCAGCAAAGCATTCATCAATTCAGTCATGTCATCTTCGACCAGCAAGTCATACAAAACCACAAGCCCCGCTACGTAGTGATGCACAAGCCCAGGGGTGTCGTCAGCGCCACCAAAGACCTTAAACATAAAACCGTGGTCGATTTACTCGATAAAAATGAACGCGACAAGCTACACATTGCCGGGCGCTTAGACTTCAATTCATCGGGCTTAATCCTGCTCACCAACGATGGTCGATGGTCCCGCCAACTTTCCTCACCCGCCAATAAAATCGTCAAGCGCTATCGCGTTGAATTAGAAAAACCCCTTGATGAGCACTATATTTCCGCCTTTGCCAAGGGGATGTATTTTGATTATGAGGACATCACCACCCAGCCGGCGCAACTGAAAATTATCAGCAGTCACGTTGGCGAAGTGAGTTTAACCGAGGGCCGCTACCACCAGATCAAAAGAATGTTTGGCCGCTTTCAAAACAAGGTATTACAGCTGCACCGCCTGTCTATCGGCAATCTGGTTTTAGACCCCGGTCTATTACCCGGACAAAGTAGAGAATTGCAGCAGAGGGAAGTCGCGAGTATTTTTGAAGCTGAATAGAAAGATTAAAAATAAAGCTTGTTACGTTTTTTTATTTGGTGTTATTTTATTTTTTCACAAAGCACCGTCAGCCAGCAATATAATTAACCAGCACAATCAAGGCGGTAATTACCAACAAAAAATACAGCACTGCAACGGCAAAAACATGCACCCCATTCGCCCTCTCAAAATCAGTTTTTCGCTGTTCTGTCGTCCTAACACCCAAATGACCGCAGAGCACAATAAGCACCGTCTTCCAGAAACCATAGGCTTCGGGCCGCTTATCATTGACAGGTTGCTGGTTGTCGTCGACCACGTGGTAGTCCAGTTGTAATTCCGTTGTAGCCCATCACATCGCTTGGCGATAAAGAGCAGAGTGAATACTTATATTATCACTCGTACTGAAAAAAGGCCGCAGCTTAACGCACGAGCACAGCGGGAACCGTGGAGTCAGAAAGAGTAGCGAGAGAACTTTTTACGCAATGCCAATAGGGTCGACGACGCAGGCGCAAAGGTAAACCGCGTATTGAAATAAAAGAGGAAAATGGTGGGCCGTCCGGGATTCGAACCCAGGACCAATTGGTTAAAAGCCAACTGCTCTACCAACTGAGCTAACGGCCCTCAGAGGAGGCGCACATCTTACTTGCCAGAAAAAAAAGGTCAAGTGTAATTTGTCATTTTAGGCGTATTTTGTTGGATCGGGGACACCCGCCGCCAAAAAGCCTTCCGCCCTCAATCTGCAGCTGTCGCACACACCGCAGGCCAGACCATTACCACTGGCCTGATAGCAGGAAACCGTCTGGCCATAGTCGACCCCCAGGGCCATGCCACGGCGAATAATATCGGCCTTGCTGAGAGACATCAGTGGCGTCTGGATACGCATTTTCTGTCCCTCCACGCCCACCTGAGTTGCCAGATTGGCGACGACCTCAAAAGCAGCTATAAACTCGGGGCGACAGTCCGGATAGCCGGAGTAATCGACGGCGTTGACGCCAATATGAATCGAGTTGGCACCGAGCACTTCAGCCCAGCCCAGAGCCAGCGACAGGAAGACGGTATTGCGCGCTGGCACGTAGGTGACGGGAATGCCTTCTGCCTCTTGCTCGGGCACGTCTATGCTGTCATCGGTCAGGGCGGAGCCGCCAATAGCACGCAGGTCAAGGGCAACGACTTTGTGGGCTTTACAGCCGAGGGCAGTACTAATCTTTCGCGAGGCATCCAACTCTGCCCGGTGGCGTTGACCGTAGTCGAACGCCAGGGAATAACATTCATAGCCCTCGGCGATGGCCATGGCCAGTACGGTGGCGGAATCGAGGCCGCCAGAGACCAACACTACCGCTTTGTTTTTTGTCGTCATAGAAACACTGCTCTCTCAATCACTTTGTTTGCCCTATCCATCATTGACCTGAATTTAGCAATCAGGTGCCCGGCTTATCACCCCACAACTGTTTGTGAAGCTGCATTTGTAGACGTACGGGCAAATTGTCTTCCATGATCCACTCTGCCAGCTGAGCGGGCTCTAGCTGGCCCTGGCTGGGGGAAAACAGCAATTCAAAGCGACCATCATTCAAGTTGTATTGATCGAGCGTGAGGCGTACCCATTCGTAGTCGGCGCGATCACAGATGACAAACTTAATTTCGTCGCCATGTTTCAGTAGGGGAAGGTTTTCCCACAGGTTGCGCCCCGCTTCGCCCGAGGCTGGGGTTTTCAA
>CAYWXW010000073.1:0-16458 GCA_964462265.1 uncultured Porticoccaceae bacterium
CCCGGTGAAACCATTCGCACTGATATCTGGAAACTCGATAAAGGTGTGGCCTTTCGTTGTACCGTGGTTGAGCGCGATTTAGTGGTTATCGACAACGGTTTTGCCGACGTTGGCTAGGTTACTGCTAGCCGAAGGCGGTCAGTATCAAGTGTTAAACATTGGCTGGAGAGTGAGCCAACAAGGGATGAGTTGTGGAAGCTTGTTATGGGAAATAAGGACATGAAGAATATTCTCTCTGGACTACGCGTCGTCGAAGGAGCCGCATTTGTCGCCGCACCTTCGGGGGCGATGACCCTGGCCCAACTCGGTGCCGATGTGATTCGCTTTGACATGATTGGCGGTGGTCTCGATTACCGCCGCTGGCCGGTCGACAAAAACAACCAGAGTTTGTTTTGGGCTGGCCTCAATAAGGGCAAGCGCTCGATAGCCGTGGATTTTCGCAAACCCGAGGGGCAGGAAATTCTTACCCGCTTAATCGCCGCACCGGGTGAAGAGGCTGGGATGTTTTTGAGTAACTTTCCCGCTAAAGGTTGGCTCGCTTACGACAAGTTGCGCGAACACCGTGAAGATTTAATTTATATGAATCTCAGTGGCGACCGCCACGGCGGCTCGGCGGTTGACTACACGGTCAACTGCGCCATGGGCTTGCCGACGATGACTGGCGAAAATACTGAACCGGTCAACCATGTGCTCGCCGCGTGGGATGTGATTACCGGCCAGACCCTGGCCCTGGGTATGTTGGCCGCAGAGCGCCACCGTCGCATTAGTGGCGAGGGCCAGTTGATTAAACTGGCGCTGGCTGATGTCGCGCTGGCCACTATGGGCAATCTGGGCTTTATCGGCGAGGCGCAGATTAATGGCGAAGATCGACAGCCCTGCGGTAATTATTTATTTGGCGCCTACGGCAAGGATTTTCTGACGTCTGATAAACGCCGGGTGATGATTGTCGGCCTGACGGGCAATCAGTGGAAGGGCATTTGTAAAGCGACAGGTTTGAGCAATGAAGTTGACCAGTTGGCTGAACGCCTGGGCTTGAATCTGCGTCAGGAAGGCGATCGTTTTACAGCAAGGGTAGAGCTCACCGCTTTATTCGAACCCTGGTTTGCCAGTCAATCTTACCAGCAGGTTACCGCTGTGCTGGATGAACACAATGTTTGCTGGGGCAAGTATCAAACGCTGAAGCAGCTGGTTGATAGTGATCCGGAGTGCTCGGTCGACAACCCGATGTTTGCGAACATTGAGCAGCCAGATATTGGTACCTATTTAAGCCCGTCGAGCCCACTGCAATTTAGCGCCTTTGAACGCCAGGCCGCACAGCCGGCACCGGCGCTGGGACAACATACTGAGGAAATTCTCGCCGACGAGCTGGGCTTGAGCAGCGCTGAAATAGGCAGTCTTTACGATCAGGGTGTCGTCGCGGGATAAGCTCGAAGCCATTGTTCTTTAAGGTCAGCAGTTTTAAGGTCAACAGTTTGAGGTCAAGCATGCAAATTCAACACCTGGGTGGCATGGCGATAGAGTCGGAGGCCAGTTTTCGCAAGCAGGTCGATATGGCCTGGACAGACTTTGTCAATAAAGGTGAATGTCAGCCGGGGCAGGTCAGGGATGTTATCCATGATTCCTGGCAGCGCTGTCGTAACCGGGGTGTTGAATTTACCCAACACTACCCACCGATGGTTGCCTCGGGCGCTCAACTCGACGTTCTCAAGCTGGAAAACGAGGAGCTCTTACTCGCCTCCCGCAACACCTGGCAAATGCTCTCCGATATTTTGTCCGACAGTGAAAGCTTTTTGACGGTGGCTGAAAGTAATGGTGTGCTGCTCGATATTTGTGGTGATCCCCATCTGTGTGAAAGCCTGGCCGGGCAGCGTATTGCCCCCGGTTATGACTGGAGCGAAAGCTGTACTGGCACCAATGCGGTGGGCACGGCGGTGGCCTTAAAGCAGCCGGTCGAGGTGCATAGTGTCGAGCACTTTTGCGAGACGGTAAAGATTTGGAGTTGTTCGGCGGCACCGATTATCGATGCCATTGATGGCGACCTGCTGGGCGTTATCGACGTCACCACCCGCAATCATACCTACAGCGCCCAAAGTTTGGCGCTGGCAATGACGGCGGCGCGACAAATTGAGCAAACCCTGCATTCACGCGAGCTGGCACGCAATGTCACCCTGGTCGACTGGTTTGCCGGTAGCGTCGGTCGCTGGCGCCAGGATGGCGTGGTTTTACTCGATCGCAAGGGCCGGGTGGTGACCGCCAATGAAAAGGCTAAAAGCCTGTTTGCCAGTGAGCATATCGAAGCAAAGCTCGATAAAAATTATCGCCTGCTACAGCCCGAAAGCCTGGGTGCGGTGAAAGACTGGGAGGAGCTACTACCCAGCGCCATCGTGCCGGTGGCCTATGAAGCCTATAACCGTGATGGTCGTACCGAGGGCGGCATATTAGTTATCCGTCCCCGCCTTGCCGCCGTGCGACCGAGCCTGTCGGCTCCCCAGGCAATATCGGCTTCGGCTCTCGATGCTATTGTCGGCCAAAGCCCAGGCATATTAGCTCTGAAAGACCGGGCTTTACGCCTGGCGGTTTCCTCTGCACCGGTACTGATACAGGGCGAGACCGGCTCTGGTAAGGACTTATTCGCACGTGCGCTGCACTGTGCGGGCAGTGGTGAGGGCGCGCCCTTTGTCGCTGTTAATTGTGGCGCCTTGACCCGCGAACTGGCGGTGAGTGAGCTGTTTGGCTATGAGCCCGGTGCCTTTAATGGTGCAGCACCGCAGGGTCATCTGGGTAAATTTGAAGAGGCCAATGGAGGCACGCTTTTTCTCGACGAAATTGGTGAGTTGTCACTCGAGGTTCAGGTCGCCCTGCTGCGGGTTTTGCAGGACGGCATCGTGGTCAGGTTGGGCGGTAGCAAAGAGCGCCAGGTTGAGGTGAGGATTATTGCTGCAACCAATCGCAGTCTTGCCTGCGCCGTGGCCGAGGGGCATTTTCGCGAGGATTTATACTACCGGCTCAAGGTCATGTCCCTCGATATTTTACCTCTGCGTGAGCGCCCCGGTGATATTGAGTTGTTAACACATTCATTCCTCAAGCAGTTTGCCCAGGCTTATGCCTGTGAACCCCGCCAGCTCGAGTCCCTGTTACTCGATGCGCTGTGCCAGTACCCCTGGCCGGGCAATGTCCGCGAGTTGCGGGCGGTACTCGAAAGTATGTTTGTGATGAGTGATTCTCAGACTCTTAGCCGCGACGAACTACCCACCGATATTACGGCTGCCCTGAGTAGTGAGGGTCTGGATGTATTGCGCGTTAATCAGGCGCAGGTATTCGATGGCCCGGCGAGCACTGCTCTACCGGGTGCTGAAACGCTGGATGGCCTGGAGTGCGAGGCCATCCGCAAAGAGTTGATTTTGCACAGGGGAAATCGCTCGAAAGTGGCGCGAATCCTGGGTATTTCCAGGAGTACCCTGTACCGGAAAATAAAAAGTTACGGCCTGGCGGACGATTAAGTGCAATTAGCTCAGATAAGCGCCTGTGCCGGTTTACCTGCTCGCGGAGCTAAGGCAGAATGTCTAGCTGAACTGAGATTCAACAAGGGCTAAGCTGACAATCGCAGATGCGGTGTTAGCGGCAATTAACGACAACATTTTATTTAAAATCTAACGGCTAATAATAAGGTCGAACTACATGGAGTTAGGACATGGCGAGTAAAGAAGCAGAATCGATAGTGGGTTTATACCGTGAGTGGTCAGAAAAGCTGACTCTCAGTGGTGATATGGAGCTGCCCGAGCTGCGTGAATTGTTTGATGACTGGGGTGATTTGAGCGCAGAGCCAGCCGGTGTTGAATTCCAGGAGACCGTGTTGGCCGGCGTTGATTGCGTTTGGGCAATACCCAAAGGTGCCGACAAAAGCCGTGTGGTGATTTGCTGCCACGGCGGTGGTTTTATGGTCGGTTCGCCGAAAAGCCACAATAAAATGTACGGCCACGTGGCAAAAGCCGTGGGCTGTAGCGCTTTGATACTCGACTACACCCGCGCCCCTGAAAACCCCCACCCCGGCATTGTCGAGCAGGCCGTTGCGGTGTATGGGCAGTTACTGGAGCAGGGTTATAAGCCCGAGCATATTGCCACTACCGGTGATTCCGCTGGCGGTAACTTGTGCACCTCAATGATCCTCTATGCACGCCACAAAGGTTTGCCCGCACCCGCTTGCACGGCACCCCTGTCGCCCTGGTATGACATGGAGTCAAAAGGTGCCAGCATGCAGACTAATGCGGACAAAGATGCCCTGGTCGGTGGCGATATGCTGGAGGGCATGATTGCTGGCTTCCTCGGTGAGAACGGTTCCAAGCAAGACCCTTTTGCCAATCCCCTGTACGGTGATTTGGCCGGTTTTCCACCGACCTTGATTCAGGTGGGCGAGTATGAAGTACTGCTCGATGACAGCACACGCTTTTATGACAATGCCAAAGCGGCGGGTGTCGATGTTGAACTTCAGGTGTTTGATGAAATGCAGCATGTCTTTCAGTTTATGGCGGGCAATGCCCCTGAAGCTGATGACGCGATTGCGAAAATCGCTGCCTTTATGCGCCCACACCTGGGTTTGAGTTAATTATTTAAGGCCGGGGCAACCCGGCTATTAGGAATGGGTCGCGGTGCTTCTGCTGCGACCTTTGTCGTGAACAAGCAGTGAAACAAGACATAAGAGAGAGTAGCGATGATTGAATACAACAAGATTTACATCAATGGTGAGTGGGTAGCACCTTCCGGCGAAGGGACATCGCACTTGGTTAACCCCGCCACTGAAGAAGTGTTTGCCACCGTACCCATGTCCTTCCCTGAAGATGTCGACAAGGCGGCCAAAGCGGCGCGCGAGGCATTTATCCCCTGGTCACAAACCCCTGCCGTTGAACGCAAAGCTTATATCGATGCGATTTGCGCCAAGCTCAAAGAGCGCAAAGATGAAATGGCCTCGCTGATCTCTCAGGAGATGGGCATTCCCGTTCACTTTGCCCTGGGCATTCAGGTACTGGGCCCCATTTCTGGCCTGAAGATTTTCGGTAATCTGGCCGAAACTATGGATGAGGTCAAGGAACACGAAGAAGGCTACATCACTATTAAAGAGCCGATTGGTGTGTGCTCCTTTATTACACCCTGGAACTTCCCCCTGTTTCAGGTGATCGCCAAAGTCGGCCCAGCACTGGCCGCAGGTTGCACCTGCATCCTCAAGCCCAGTGAGCAAACACCGCTGTCGACCTATATTTTTGCCGAAGTGTGTGACGAAGTGGGCCTGCCCGCTGGCGTCTTTAACCTGCTACCAGGCAAGGGTTCGATGATTGGTGATGAGCTGAGTTCACACCCTGAAGTTGACCTGGTCTCCTTTACCGGTTCTACCGAGGTTGGTGTTGATGTGGCTAAATCAGCAGCTGGCACCATCAAACGTGTTTGTCAGGAATTGGGCGGCAAGTCGGCCTTTATTATTGCCGAGGACGCCCCTGTTGATAAAGCGACCAAGTACGTGGTGAAAGACTCGATGTTTAACTCCGGACAAATGTGCGTGCAGTTGAGCCGAATTTTTGTTCACGAGTCCCAGTACGAAGAAGCGCTGGCGACAGCAAAAAAAGTCAGTGACCGGCTGGTGGTGGGTGACCCCACATCGACAGACACTTTCCTTGGCCCCCTTAGCTCGATGAAGGCTCGTGCGTCAGTGACCAAAATGATTGACGAGGCGCTGGCCAATGGCGCTCGTCTGGTGGCTGGTGGTAGTGAGCTACCTGAGGGCATCGATAAAGGCGCCTACGTGCGACCGACTATCCTTGCTGATGTGACCAATGATATGCCCATCGCGCGCAACGAAATTTTTGGCCCGGTGCTGTGCTTTATCCCCTACAAAGATGAAGCCGAGGCTATTCGTTTGGCCAACGACACCGACTTTGGCTTGTCCAGTGGTGTTTGGGCCGAAAGCAAAGAAACGCAAATGCGTATCGCCCGTCAACTGCGTGCCGGTCAGGTCAAAGTTAATGGCCCGGCATTTAGCTTTGCCGCACCTTTTGGTGGCTACAAAATGTCCGGCAACGGACGTGAGTGGGGTGAGAGTGGTTTGATCGAGTACACCGAAGAAAAAGCCATCCTCACTGGTGCATAAGCATTGAGTGATGTACGCAACTTAAGCCTTTCGCTATAGACTTTCTAGGCTATAGGCTCTTTATTTTATAGAGAACGGCTTAAGTCTCTTGACCAATGGCGTATTCTCGCCATTAACACGTTTTGTTGAAGTGATATTTCTAGAAATAATATATTGGAGAACAAGGTATGCCTGTAACCCGATTTCGTTTTCCCTTTGTCGAAATGCCCCCCGAGGCAACACAGTTGCGGCAAGAGGTTCGGGAGTTTCTTGCCCAGGAGCGCGCCAGTGGCGGCTATACGCCGATGGCCGATTGCTGGGCTGGCGGCATGAGTGCCGAGTTCAGTCGCAAGTTGGGCCAGCGTGGTTGGCTGGGCATGACCTGGGACAAAAAATACGGCGGCCACGGTCGCTCTTTTCTCGAGCGCTATGTGGTCACTGAAGAAATGTTGGCAGCGGGTGCGCCAGTGATGGCCCACTGGATTGCCGATCGCCAAAGTGGCCCGCAAATTATTAATAATGCCCGACCAGAAGTGCGCGATGCCATCATCCCCCGCATTGTCGCCGGTGAATGCTTCTGTGCCATTGGCATGAGTGAGCCGGGTACCGGTTCCGATCTAGCCTCAGTTTCAACCCGCGCCGAAAAAGTCGAAGGTGGCTGGAAGGTTAACGGTACCAAGCTGTGGTCCACCGGTGCCCACGGCCCGGGGTGTGATTACATGATTACCTTGCTGCGTACCTCGCCGCTGGATACCTCGGCACGGCACAAGGGCTTGTCACAGTTTATTATCGATCTCAATACGCCGGGTGTCGATGTGCGCGGTATCGCCGACATCGGCGGTCAGGTGCACTTCAACGAAACCAATTTTGAAGACGTTTTCGTACCCGACTCCCATGTGCTGGGTGAAGTCGGCGGTGGCTGGAATATGGTGGTGGGTGAGTTGGCTCTCGAGCGCTCCGGCCCCGAGCGATTCCTCTCGACCTTTATTGTGCTGCAGGAGGCGATGCGCCTGCTGGTGAATAATCCGACGGAGCAGACCAAAGAAGTGCTCGGTCAGGTGGTTGCGAAAATTAAGACCCTGCGCCGTATGTCCCTGGGTATTGCGGGTTTGCTGCAGGAGGGTTCCTCGCCTGAAATGGAAGCCGCTCTGGTGAAAGATATGAGTACCAATTTTGAGCGTGAATTGCTTGAAAAACTGCGCCGTATTTTGCCGCAGAATGTGCTCTTTTCGTCTGCAGGTTTATTGCCGACTCTATTGCGCGAAGGTGTTTTACGCGTGCCATCGTCCACCCTGCGTGGTGGTACAAATGAAGTGTTGAAGGGCATGATTGCTCGACAGCTTGGTATTCGTTAAGCCGATTGGCAAATAGGGCACCTCTAAAAATGCACTTTTCACGCGATAGCGGCGTCAGCTTCGTACTCGAATCCTCATGTATGATTTATACATTGCGGTTCTCCGTGCGATGCTTCCTTGCTCTCACGAGAAAATCACTATTTTAAGAAGCGCCCGTTAGACAAAGGACATTAGAATGACAGATTCTGACAACATTATTTTTGATACCGCCAGTCGTATCTTCGATGACCTGAGCACCGCAGAAGTGATCAATGATGCGGAAGCGGGAACATGGCCCGAAGCTCTGTGGCAGGCGATCAGTGAATCCGGTTTAACGCTGACCTGGGTGCCGGAAGATAACGGCGGTATTGGCGCGACAATACTCGACGGCTTTGCCGTGCTAAAAGCGGCTGGCGGTGCGGCAGTGCCCGCACCCCTGGCTGAAACCCTGTTTGCGGGTTGGTTGTTGGCGCAAGCTGGCCTGCAAGTCAGCGGTGAAACGGCAACGGTTGCCGTCGGTGAGCTGAGCCTGGTCGATGGTAAGCTCAGCGGAAGTGCGCAGGGCGTACCCTATGGGCGCAACGCGAAGCAGATTGTGGCCCTGGTTGAAACGGCTGGAAAGGTAGAGGTTGTTCAGGTTGCCACCGCGAACTGTGAGCTTAGTGAACAGACGAGTCTGGCGGGTGAGCCAGCAGATACGCTCAGCTTTAATGCAGTGGCGGTCGAGCAAATTGGCCAGCCCGGTGAGGGTTTTAATGGCGAAAATGTCGAAGCCATGGGTGCCCTGATTCGCTGTGTACAAGCGGCGGGCGCACTTAGTGCCGCACTAGAATTGACCATCGAATACTCTATGGAGCGGGTGCAGTTTGGCCGTGCCATCGGTAAGTTTCAGGCCCTGCAACATTCGATTGCCGCTTTCGCCGGTGAGGTTGCCGCGATGAATGCCGCTGCTGACGCAGCCGCTGAAGCCGTGTCGCGAGCCCCGAGTATTGATCACGAAGCCTGGATAGAAATTGCCACGGCTAAAACCCGTCTCGAGGAGGCCGTCAACAACGGTGCCGCCGTCGCCCACCAGGTACACGGTGCCATGGGCTTCACCTACGAGCACAGCTTGCATCACCTGACTCGCCGCTTGTGGGCCTGGCGCGATGAGTTTGGCAGCGATGTGGTTTGGGCGCGTCGCCTCGGTGAAGAGGTGTTGAGCTGGGGTGCCGATGAGCTGTGGCCGCGCATTACCGCAGTGACCGACGCTCGCTAGAGTTTAGCTTTACCGCAAAATATTTTTTGAATTGAGAGATGAAAGAAGAGGTTATGTAATGGATTTTTCACTGAGCAGTGAACAGCAAGCCATCGTCGATAGCATTAAAGGTCTGATGAAAGACTTTGATGATGATTACTGGTTAGAGCACGATAAAACGGGCGAATACCCCGAAGACTTTTATCAGGCAGTGGCTGCGGGTGGCTGGCTGGGTATTACTATGCCCGAAGAATACGGCGGCTCAAACCTCGGTGTTACCGAGGCGGCACTGATGATGATGACCATTGCCGAGGGCGGTGGTATGTCGGCGGCCTCAGCTGTGCACATCAATATTTTTGGCCCCCATCCCATCGTTAAATTTGGCACTGATGAGCAAAAGCAGCGCTGGTTGCCGCCTTTGATCCAAGGCAAGCAGAAAACCTGTTTTGGCGTTACTGAAGCCAACGCCGGTTTGGATACCACGCGCATTGAAACCTTCGCCAAGCGCGACGGTGATAACTACATTATCAACGGTCAGAAAATCTGGACCACCACTGCCCAGCAGGCCGACAAGATTATGATGCTGGCGCGTACCACGCCCCGCGACGAGTGTGAGAAGCCCCACGAAGGGATTTCTTTATTTTACGCCGACATGGACCCCAAGCACGTCGAAATTAAAGAAATCGAAAAAATGGGTCGCAAGTGCGTCAACTCCAACATGACCTTCTACGATAATCTGGTGGTGCCCAAAGCCGACTTGATTGGTGAAGAGGGCAAGGGCTTTCGCTATATTCTCCACAGCCTAAACCCCGAGCGTATGTTGTTGGCCTCAGAGTCGGTCGGCATGGGTCGCAGTGCACTGGAGCGCGCCACCCAATACGCAAAAGATCGAGAAGTCTTTGGTCGCCCCATTGGCATGAACCAGTCGGTGCAGCATCCGCTAGCAGAAAACTGGGTGGAGCTTGAAGCCGCCTATCTGCTGATTATGTCCGCCGCCTCGCGCTACGATAATGGCCTCGACTGTGGTGCACAGGCCAACGGTTCCAAGTACTTTGCCGCCGAAGCGGGTTTCAAGGCTTGCCAGCAGGCAGTCATGACTCACGGCGGTATGGGCTATGCTAAGGAATACCATGTTGAACGCTTGATGCGTGAAGCCATGTTGCCGCGTCTGGCGCCGGTTAGTCAGAACATGATTCTCAACTTTATTTCGACTAACGTGCTGGGCTTGCCTCGCTCCTATTAGTAGGAATAAGTAGCCGCAACAGATGTGTCTAACAAAGGGTTGCCAGGTGCAGCCCTTTTTTAATGGCGGCTCTGGCAGTTTTATGATGGGGCTCTGACAGTTTATGAAGATAGCTCCGGCAATGATTGCTATTTACGTGGACTTACCCTAGAATTCGCGCCCCCGATCCCGGCTTATTGTCGGGATTCTCCTTGTCACACCGCTAAAAGTGGGTGGCTTTAACCCGTAAGGAGGCATAATGCGCCATTACGAAATAATTTTTATAGTACATCCGGATCAAAGCGAGCAGGTTCCCAGCATGGTGGAACGCTACACTTCTATTGTTACTGGCAATGGTGGTGCGATTCACCGTCTTGAAGACTGGGGCCGTCGTCATCTCGCTTACCCCATCCAGAAAATCCACAAAGCCCACTATGTTCTGATGAATGTTGAGTGCGGTCAGGAAGAGCTCGACGAGCTGACTTCTACCTTCCGTTACAACGACGCGATACTGCGTAATTTGGTGATTAGCCGCGATAGCGCAATCACTGAAGAGACCGACATCATGAAAGCCGAGGCTTCAGAGAAAGCTGAAAAAGAAGGTCGTGCCCGTCGTGAAGCCGAGCGTGCCTCTCGCGAAGAAGCGAAGAAAAAAGCTGACGCTGAAGCTGCTGCTCAAGAGCCTGAAGCTGCCCCTGAAACCCCAACTGCCGAAGCGGAGGAATAAGCCATGGCACGTTTTAATCGTCGTCGCAAATTTTGCCGTTTTACTGCCGAGGGTGTTACCGAGATTGACTATAAAGATCTCGAAACACTGAAAGCCAATGTTTCTGAAACTGGAAAGATTGTGCCCAGCAGAATTACCGGTACCAAAGCCAAATACCAGCGCCAGTTGGCGACAGCAATCAAGAGAGCCCGCTTTCTTGCCCTGCTGCCATACACTGACGGCCACAAATAAACTAGCGAAATAGACACCGCCTTCACCGATGCGTGCTCTAGCTGAATTCATTATGGCTAGTCGCCTAAAGGCGGCACTGGTAGCCCTACTGGGTAATTTTTTACCCCTGGTGAGTCCAGCTGCTGTCGGTTTGGTGGTGTTACGCCAAGGCCTTACCGAGGGTTGCCTGGTGTTGCTTTGGGCTGTATTGCCTCTGGTGATATTGGCGAGCGCGGGGAATATGAATGGCGCCATGGTTTGGGCCTCAATATTTTCGGTGTTGGTGGTGCTGCTCGGTGCGAGTGCTTTAAAGCAGACTCGTGCCTGGACAAGTGCCCTGAAGGTGATACTTGGGGCAAGCGTGCTAAGTGGGCTGGTGATGAAGTTGTTGCTAGCGGCTGAGGTGAGCGCCATGCGCGAAACCTTAAATGAAATGCTCCGCCAGCTACAGCAACAAAACAGTGCGCTGATCTTTGAGCCCAGTGATTTGTTTATTGCTGGTTTGCTAGCCTGGGTGATTGCCTTGACAGCAGTCGCAGCACTTTTATTGGCACGTTGGTGGCAGTCGCTGTTGTATAACCCCGGTGGTTTTAGCGTAGAGTTTCACGCTCTGCGTTTTGACAAGCTCAGTGCGTCGGTGTTGTTTGCGGCCCTGATGGCGTGCTACTTGCTGGGACAGGAGTATGTAACCTGGGGCAATTTATTAGGCTTGCCCTTGCTTTTGAGTGGTGTGGCATTGGTGCATCACAGTATCGCCTTTGCAAAGCTGGGTACGCGTTGGTTGGTAGTGTTTTATATGGGGCTGGTGTTTTTACTGGGTCCTTTGAGTTCGGTGCTGATCGGGTTGGGATTTCTCGACAGCGTGATGGATTTTCGTTCGCGACTGGCAGCACGTCGGTCGTCTTGAGCAGTATGATTTAAGAGGTGAATGATGGACGTAATACTATTAGAAAAAGTGGGCAAATTAGGGGCTATCGGTGACAAGGTTGCTGTAAAGGCAGGCTTTGGCCGTAATTTCCTGATTCCCCAGGGCAAAGCTGTTTTCGCTACCGAGGCGAACCTGGCTGATTTTGAACAGCGTCGCGCCGAGTTAGAAGCCGCCGCTGCCGATAAACTGGGCAAAGCTGAAGCACGTGCTGCTGAACTTGCTAAACTGGCCAGCGTTACTATCAGTGCTGTTGCTGGTGACGAGGGCAAGCTATTTGGCTCCATTGGTGCCCGTGATGTCGCTGACGCCGTTAGCGCTGCAGGCGTTGAGTTGGCTAAAAGTGAAGTGAAAATGCCCGAGGGCCCACTGCGCGAACTCGGCGAGTTTGAAGTTATTGTTCAGTTGCACAGTGACTTATCAACATCCATTCAGGTTGTTGTTGCAGAAGAAGAGTAAGTCTTCGGCAGTTCTACAAGCCGTACAGGTTCTACCTGACGGCTTGTAGTGAGTCGCGTTTTGTTGGCACAATTGCTGGCCAACTGTTAAATGGCCAGGTGCACAAATTTTTCTGCTATGAATATTCTCGTGCAAAGCCGAGTCACCGATCGAGTGGCTCGTAGTCTGGTTGTTGTTTCCACTATTGCCGTGAGCATTCTGTCGTCAAGGGCTCGTTCCACCGGTCGCTTCCTGTGGCTTACATATGACTGAACTTGCCACCGCCAATAGACAAATACCTGAATTACCCCACTCTATAGAAGCGGAGCAGGCGGTACTCGGCGCGCTGATGTTGGCCAACGATGCCTTCGATAGCGTCGCTTCGCTGATAACCGAAGAAGATTTCTACGGTCAGGATCATCGCCTGATTTTTGCGACCATGAAAGAGCTGGCTGACAAAGATCAGCCCCTCGACCCGATTACTCTCTCCGAAGCATTGAAGTCGCTGCATCTTCTCGAGGAGGCGGGGGGCGATAGCTACCTCGTGAGTATTGCCCGCAACACGCCCAGCTCTGAAAATATTCGTGCCTACGCACAGATTATTCTCGAGCGCTCCATTGTCCGAAAACTCATTCTTGCCGCCAGTGAAATCGCCCAAAAAGGCTATAACCCCCTGGGTTGGGACAGCGGCAAGTTGCTGGCCGAGGCAGAGCGCCGTCTTCTCGAGGTGGTTGAAGGCCGGCCGAAAGAGGGTGGCTTTCAACATGTTACCGACTTGCTGCGCCAGGCCGTTGATCGCATTGAACAGCTCTTTAGCAGTGATGCCGATATTACCGGTCTGAGCACTGGTTTTAATGAGCTCGATGCCAGTACCTCAGGTTGGCAGCTGGCTGATCTGGTGATTATTGCCGGGCGCCCCTCTATGGGTAAAACCTCTTTTGCGATGAACCTGGTGGAGCACGCGATGCTACATCAGGATAAACCGGTGCTGGTATTTAGCCTCGAGATGCCGGCCAATCAGCTGGTGATTCGCCTCTTGTCGTCAATGGGTAAGATCGACCAAACGAAAATGCGCAACGGTAATCTCGACCCGGATGACTTCACCCGCCTGGCCGGTGCTGCGGCGCGACTTAAAGATCGCCCCCTGTTTATCGACGATACGCCGGGTATCAGCCCCATGGAACTGCGCAACCGTATTCGCCAGCTGAGTCGTGAACACGGTAGTCCTGCACTGGTGATGATCGACTATTTACAGCTGATGAGTTCTAGTACCAAGGCCGATGGTCGGGTACAGGAAATCTCACAGATTTCTCGGGATTTGAAAATTATTGCCCGGGAGTTTAACTGCCCGGTTCTGGCGTTGTCCCAGCTGAGTCGTAACCTTGAACAGCGGCCCAATAAGCGGCCAATTAACTCAGACTTGCGTGACTCCGGTGCCATTGAGCAGGATGCCGATGTGATTGTTTTTATCTATCGTGACGAAGTCTATAACGAGGACAGTCAGGACAAAGGCATTGCCGAGATTATTATTGGCAAGCAGCGTAACGGCCCCATTGGCACCTCGAAGCTAGCCTTTGTCGGTAAGTACACCCGTTTTGAAAATCTGGCCCGGGATTATTTTTCAGAGGACTAAGCCTCATGGACTCACATTACACAGGGGATTAGAGAGTCGAATGAATATTTACCACACCGTTTCCGGCTTGCGCACGGAAATAAGAACGCGGCGCCAGCGTGGCGAAACCATCGGTTTTGTGCCCACCATGGGCAATTTGCACGAGGGCCATTTACAGTTGGTACGCCAGGCCAAGACCCAGTGCGATGTGGTCGTGGTGAGTATATTTGTTAACCCCCTACAGTTTGGTCTCAATGAAGATTGGGAAAAATACCCCCGCACTTTTCAGGATGATGCGAAAAAACTGGAGGCCGAGGGCTGTGATTTCCTCTTTCATCCCGATGAAAATGAGATCTATCCCAATGGCATGGCCGACCAGACCCGCGTTGTCGTGCCCACCATGACAGATATCCTCTGTGGTGCTAGCCGCCCCGGTCACTTTGAAGGGGTCACCACCGTGGTCTCCAAGTTACTGCATATCGTGCAGCCCGATACGGCCATCTTTGGTATTAAAGACTACCAACAATTGGCGGTGATTCGGCGCATGGTCGAAGATTTGTGTATCCCGGTGGATATTATCGGCGCGCCCATTGCTCGCGATATCGATGGCCTGGCACTCAGCTCGCGCAATGGCTATTTAGGTGAAGATGAGCGCCCCCGGGTTAAAGTGCTGTATGAAGCCCTGTGCTGGTGTCGCGATCAAATTGAAAGTGGCGAGCGTGATTTTTCGGGACTTGAAATTCAGGCAGGGAATACTCTTGAAAAAAGTGGCTTTCGTACAGATTATGTTAGTATTCGCAACTCGAAAACGCTGGAGCCGGCGGCGCACGATGACAGCCAGTTAACCGTACTGGGTGCGATGTTTACCAAGGGCGCGCGTCTTATTGACAATATCAGCCTGGCGCTTGGTGAAGCCGATACGCCGGCAGAACAGACCGAAGTGAAGAAGTAGAGGTTTATGTATGTTGAGCAACATGTTGAAAGCCAAGTTACATATGGGCTCTGTTACTCAAGCGGAGCTGTGGTACGACGGCTCCTGTGCCATTGATAGTGACCTGCTTAAATTGGCGGGCATGCGCGAATTTGAGCAAATTGATATTTACAACGTCGACAACGGCGAGCGCTTCACCACCTATATTATTCAGGCAGAGGCGGGCAGTGGCACTATCTCCATGAACGGCGCTGCCGCACGGCGGGTGCAGGTTGGCGATAGAATCATCATTGCTACTTACGGTCAGTTTAACGAAGCTGAAATGGCTGAGCACAAGCCCAAGCTGGTCTATTTGAATAAAGACAACAGTGTTGAACGCACTACTAATACCATACCTATACAAGCCGTATCCTGATATCTAGCCCTGCTTTCGCGGGGCTTCGCTTATTTTATTTCTGAGCTTTCAATCTAAAGCCTGTTCTCCCTTTTTTGCTAGCCCCCAAGCTATGACAATGCGCCCTGTTGTGACAAAATGGCGGCCTTAATTAGCTGTCATAACTGACTTACACAGGGGGTAGTATGTCTGAGTTTCCCATTCATCCGGTGCCGGATGCCTGGCGCGATAGCGCCTATATCAATAAAGAAACTTACCAGGAGATGTATCAGCGCTCCATCAATGACGCTGATGCCTTTTGGGCAGAACAGGCCACTGAGTTCCTGGTCTGGGACAAAAGCTGGGATAAGGTCTGCGAATACAATCTGCGCGAGGCGGAGGCGGCCTGGTTTATCGGCGGCAAGCTCAATGTCACTGTCAACTGCATAGACCGCCACCTGGCCACTCGCGGTGATCAAACGGCGATTATCTGGGAAGGCGACGACCCCAGCGTCGATAAGAAAATTACTTATCGTGAGCTGCACCAGCAGGTTTGTAAGCTGGCCAATGTCCTTAAAGCCCAGGGTATTAAAAAAGGCGATCGCGTCTGCATTTATATGCCGATGATCCCCGAAGCCTCCTACGCCATGCTCGCCTGTGCCCGTATTGGTGCGGTGCACTCAGTAGTGTTCGGTGGCTTTTCCCCCGATGCCCTGAAAGATCGTATCCTCAACTCTGACTGTCAGTTATTGATTACGGCCGATGAAGGTTTGCGCGGTGGCCGTTCTGTGCCCTTAAAGAGCAATGCTGATATCGCTCTGCAGCAGTGCCCCAATGTCCACACCTGCCTGGTTGTTGAGCGCACTGGCGGTGATGTGGCGTGGCAGGAAGGGCGTGATATTAAATACGCCGCTGCTATGGCTGCTGCTGATAGTGACTGCGCGCCTGAGTCTATGGACGCTGAAGATCCCCTGTTTATTCTTTACACCTCCGGCTCCACCGGCAAACCTAAGGGTGTCTTGCATGCCACTGGCGGTTATCTCTTACAGGCCGCAATGACCCACAAATACATCTTCGACTACAAAGACGGTGATATTTATTGGTGTACCGCCGATGTCGGTTGGGTGACAGGGCATAGCTATATTGTTTATGGGCCGCTGTGTAACGGTGCCACGACCTTAATGTTCGAAGGCATACCCACTTACCCCGATGCCTCGCGCTTCTGGCAGGTCATCGACAAGCATCAGGTGAATCAGTTTTACACCGCACCCACTGCACTGCGCGCCTTAATGGGTGCCGGTGATGACTTTGTCAAAAGCACCTCGCGTTCATCG
>CAYWXW010000074.1:0-1748 GCA_964462265.1 uncultured Porticoccaceae bacterium
ATAGCACGCTTACATTCACGTCATTGCTTAACAATATATCTAGTAGGTGCTTTTGCTTGACCACGGAGGTTTGATTGACTACTAAGCCAACGCGTTTATTGTTGAGCATGGGTAAATATTGGGTTAAACGTCGATAATTTTTTCGCTAAGATCTACATCAATATCTGGCCAATAGAAATGGCCCACAGACGGCTCCTCCACATTGTAAATCACCTTTACTGGCTGATCCTTAAACCAGGGAAACTCATCATAGGGCATAAATAGCTCTTTGCCACTTGATGAAAGAATCCAAATTCCATGCGGAGAAACATGAGTTACTTCAGTTTTTGAAGTGTCGTTCCCACGCGCTAATAAGCTCATTTCGATGCTCCTCAATTAGTTTTTCGATATCTTTCAGCTGTTTTCTAGTGTAACGATAGTTCTTTGCAAGCTCTATATCTGGTTCAAGCCAAAATTTTGCTTCTCCGTCGCCAGATATAACATGAACATGCATTCTATCTTCTTCTCTTGAAAAGAAGAAAAATCTATATCCACTTTCGCGGAATACCGTGGGACTCACTTGACCTCCTTTTTCACATAACGCACGTATTTGCGGCTGGTTTGGAGCGCAGCGAAAACCAGTCCGACAACATGCGTTTGTTATGAGATTTGCGACCTAGTGTCAGGTAGACAGTCCGCAAAGTCTCTTTGAATCTTTGGCAATTTGCCACGCTGCTCCCCACCGCCATGCAGTATGACCAACAGCATGCCCACCATTACCGACACACCATTGGATATTCGAAGCATTTGCTCGAGTAAAGGACGTGGATAACCTTTGCTGTGGCGATGGATTGCATGAATACCACCGTGGATGAACGAACTAAGCGGCTTCCAAGAGTACTCCTTGAATTCCAGCAGCATATCTACTGGCTCTTGTGGAGCTTTACCCTGTAATTTCTCAAGCATTTCGCTGAGCATTGGAAGCCTGTTCGCTCTATCAGCCGTCTCTTGTGTCAGCTCACTGGTTAACTTTGAAACAGCAGTGTCAGATGCGGCGTAGAGGAGCCACATAGCCCGAACCAGAGCTTCATACTGAAGACGAACAAGCCCCGTAGCCGATGTTAAATTACCAGCCGAAATCAGCATCTTTGCACTTTCAGCATGCTCGAAAGCAATACTACACATGACTCTGCTCGCCATGAATCTCTCCGATTTATCGAAAGGAGCGAGCGCTAAAAAGTCCAGGAGTTTACTTTCAAGTTCAGCAGATCGCGATAAAAGACTATTTATCAATGGAGCCCCCACTCATAACAGCTAGTTATAAAGACACAGGCACTATATCACTTTGGCACCCTATCCCAGAAATTGTAGCAAAGCTCGTAACTTTATTATCTTTAAAAAAAACAACAGCTTGTTAGTATTTTGATGCATGGCAAATTAGCATACAGCGCCACCCTTATACTGCGTTTAAGTTTTCCCTACGCCACTTATTATATTGGACGCCCTTAAAAACCAATAAGTCATCAATTATAAGCATGTGGTATAGAGCCTATGACTACTGATCCAGGGGATTGAAGTTTGCTTTCAGAAGGCAATAAAAAGCCCCACTAGCAACAGCGGGGCTTTTTATTGCCCAGTGATATCACCGGGCAGTGGTTACCTAAGGCCAACGTAAGACCTACTCAAGCAGCGCACCAAAAAAATTGACACGCTACTCGTGGCGATCTGAGTCTACTTAATCTCCAAACCCTGCAATTGACCATCAGCAC
>CAYWXW010000074.1:1828-5906 GCA_964462265.1 uncultured Porticoccaceae bacterium
GCGTAAAAACGCTTGCCGAGGTTGGCCAGTTTGTTGATCGTCGCGACCCATTCGTCTTCGGCTTCAACAGTGGTCTCAACAGTGCGGGCATTGTTATCTATGGCGTGTTTTAGCACGTAGGTGAGGTGCTTGGCCTGCTCGTTCAACGCGTGGGGAATGCTGGTGGTAAAGCCGGTCTGGGTGAGGCCCATGGTGAACACGTTGGGGAAGTCGTGGGTATATAAACCGTGGAAAGTCGACAGCCCATTCGCCCATTTTTTGCTGAGGGTAGCGCCATTGCGGCCGGCCAAGTCGTAACCCGACTGCTGGGTAAAGTTGGTGCCCACCTCAAAGCCCGTGGCGAAAATCAGACAATCCAGTTCGTATTCAACACCATCAACCACCACGCCTTTTTCAGTGATGCGCTCAACGCCCTGACCCTGGGTATCAACCAGCGTCACGTTGGGCAGGTTATAGGTAGCGAGATATTCGTCGTGAAAACCCGGGCGCTTACAAAACTGACGATAGTAAGGCTTCAACTTTTCAGCCGTTTCGGGGTCTTTAACAATGCTATCGACACGCGCCCTGACCTGATTCATTTTTTTAAAGTCGGCAATTTCCAGAGCGGCGGCGACTTCTGATGAACTCATGTGGGGGTTTAACTTGCGCTGAATGGGGCCGGACAAATTGCGGAAGATTTCCGTCCAGCCATCGCTGACCAGATCTTCGTCCTGAAAGCCACCGGCGGTAATAATATTGAAGTTGTCCATGCGCTTTTGCTGCCAACCGGGCTGCAGGCTCTTTGCCCATTCCGGGTCAGTGTCGCGATTATTTCTCACATCAATGGACGATGGCGTGCGCTGAAAAACATGCAGCGACTGCGACGTTTCGCCGAGGTGGGGAATACACTGCACAGCAGTGGCGCCGGTACCAATAATGCCGACGCGCTTGTCTTTGAGTTTATTGAGCCCACCCTCGGAGGAACCACCGGTGTAGTCATAATCCCAACGGCTGGTGTGGAAGGTGTGGCCTTTAAAGTCATTAATGCCGGGAATACCAGGCAACTTTGGACGATTTAGAGGGCCGTTAGACATCACTACATAGTGGGCCTTGATACGATCGCCACGGTTAGTCTCGATGATCCAGCGCGCTGAATCCTCATCCCACTGCATGTGGGTGATTTCTGTTTGCAGGCAGGCGTTGTCGTAAAGATTGTACTTACGGGCAATGGCCTTGGAGTGGGCGAGAATTTCTGGCGCGTGTGAATACTTTTCTGTCGGCACAAAATCCAGCTCTTCAAGCAGAGGTAGGTAAACATAAGCCTCGACATCGCACTGGGCACCGGGGTAACGGTTCCAGTACCAGGTGCCGCCAAAATCGCCGCCCTTTTCGATCACGCGAATATCTTTCACGCCTGCTTCCCGCAAACGGGCACCGGCCAGTAAACCACCAAAACCGCCGCCGACAATAACGACTTCAACTTCGTCATTGAGGGGCTCACGCGTTATTTCTTCTTCAACATAGGGGTCGTCGACGTATTTGGTGAAATCGCCAGTCACCGTCTGATATTGCTCTGAAGTCTCTTTGCGGATGCGCTTATCGCGCTCCATGCGGTACTTTTCACGCAGGGCATTGGGGTCGAAATCGAGTGCGGACAGGTCGATTGAGGGATGTGTTGCATTGGTCATAGTGAGACTCCTGTTTAAAATAACTTAGCCCCTACTTATGCACACTCTATTTATGCTCACACTAATTGTAAAATTAGCTTACCAAGGCCGCAGCAAAATCACGCCGGCAAAAGACACAGCAGTTGGCGGTGATACTTTTCTGTCAGGGCTGAAAGAGTGCTCAGACGTAAAGGATGAAAAAATATCCGGGTATTATAACAGGCGATTAGACTTACATGCCCTGCTGCTATTAAGTAGCCCCTGGGGGCTCAAACAAGCCGGTGATAGGCTGCTAGCTTAAGGCTTACAAAGCAATCAATGTACTTTAATACCTTGTAATAATACCTTGAAAGTGTTGATTTTATTATTGTCAAAACTCCATGTGGTAATCCCGCCATCTGCCGTATAGCTGTAAATAACCTCACCCAACGCCCCTAGCTGATCACCCGTCAACCGCGAGCTACCCTCGCCATTTCGCTGGTTTTTGAGTCGATTAGTATTAAACAGTTTTAAAAATTCATCGGCACTATCAACGTCCGCAGTCAGCTCAATACAGGCAGGGTCGAGTAAATAAAGCGCCGCCAGACTGACAATTTCTTCTTCACTGAGGGTGTTTTCAAAGCCCGAATCTGCTGCCATGCCATTAAGCCGCACGGCGCTATAGCGCAGGCGATTCATAAAGCGACGCAACTCGCGAGGTGTTTCAAGCTGGCTGGCGATGACCGGATTCCAAACCTTCAATGCGCGGCTAAAGGGTTCGGAGTCATCGACCACTGCCGCCGTTTCTTCCGACTCGGCCTGCCTCAGTTTCGACATAACACGATAGCTGCCAAAAGCGAAGATCAGTGCTGCCACCAGCACCGGTAACCAGGGCAAGGCCGGAGCCTGGACACCGGGGATAAACTCAGCCGGACTGTCAGATGAAGTATCAGGCAACAATGCATCCAGATTATCCGTACCCGTTGCGAGATCGGTAACGGCACTGCCACCAACGTCGCCTGGCTTAACACTCATTTCGCCTGCACTTTGGCCAGCAAGCTCAGCCACAGGCTGGCTTTGCGGGCCGAGCACATTGCCAAGCCACAGCGTAAGCAATACAAGTGCAAAAAAGAAAAGTCCCTGAGCAAGAGTGGACAGCTTGCTCGACGAGCGCCATGGCTCAGTGGCTGGTTTGGTACTGGTGTTGTCAGCCAATAATCGCAGCGCCTGCGCGGCCTCTACCGTCGGTACGGGGATCTCCAGATTAATTAATTTTTCCAGGTACTTTCGCGCGAACTCTCGACGCTGAGCGTAGCCATTGTTCTGATGTTCGCCGTCGCTTGCCTCACCGGAGCGGTGATGGGTAATTTCATCAGCGATGTCTTTAAAGGCCAAACCCACAGCCGGCTCGACCATTTCTCGCGCCATACCCAGCACCACATAGCAGCGCCCCGCCGAGGTAAGAAAGTTGACCGCCTCAAGGATTTGCACCACGGTTTTCGGCTGGCAACGGTCTAAATCGTCAATCAATATCAGCATGGTTCTAGGGGCCAGCGCATCGGTGACGGTATTGAACTCCCGCTGGAAATTATGACGATAGCCCATGCGCTGCTCTATTTGGCGATCACCTCCACTGCCAATTTCCTTGGCCAGACGTGCCGGACTAATGCCAAAAGCACGCAAGCCTTTCAACAAGGCAGCACCGCCACTACCACCGAGAATAAGGTTGATCAGGGTTGTTAACCAGTCGCTAGCTTCCGGGCTTTCTGCCGATCCGCTGCTTTCTGTCGACTCGCTAACGTGAGTAGTACTCTCTTTTTCCACCGTATCTGCATCTGCATCTTCAGCCGCATCACCCCCGCTGGGGCAGATAAAAGCCGGTAGCTGAGTACCTTCACAAAAAGCAGTTCGGGCCAAAACCAGATACTCAGACTCGAAAGAAAAGCTGTCCTCATCAAAGAGAAGGCTCGTATTAACGATAACAAAGCCCAGTAATACCAGTGCCAGAAAAACAGGCCGCGCTTTAAGTCGCGCCCAAAGTAGCCGAGCACGAAAACGCAGTCCATAAAAACGCCCACCGTTAAATGACAGTAGGGGTGGAATTGCTTGCTGGCGAATATTTTGCAGTAAAGCGGGCAGCAAGTATTCCTCTTCACTCTCGTGGTGCCAGGCGTTAAACCACACGGCCTGCACGCCAGAGCGAGAGAGGTCAGCCTTGAGCAAATTCATCAGTGAACTTTTGCCACTGCCCCAGGCACCGGTAATTGCCACGGTCAGCGGTGGCTGGGTGTGACGATTGCGCAGAAACCTCGACAGTGCCTGGCTGACCGGCCAAAAATCGAGCTTGTCTTCAAGCTCGGTCTCGACCGGGCGGTCGCTTTGCCCGCGCTCTTCAATGCGCAGACCATGGCGAAGACTGATTGTCACGGCTTTAAGCGGTGCCGCCGCTATCA